>LNFE01000118.1 GCA_001464575.1 Acidobacteria bacterium Ga0077553
CCGCCACCCACGCCGGCCGCCGCCAACCCCTCCGCCGCAGCGCGTCCACACCATACGCGGCCAACGGCCCCACCGCGAACCCCAGCAAAACCAGCGCCCGCGCCGGCACCCGTGCCTTCCCAAACATCGGAACCACGGCATAAAGCACCCCATGCACGAAGTTCCCGTTCGCCAGCGATAACACCACGCCAGCCGCCGCCAACCCCACCATCCACCGCACCTGCGGCGAACGCCGCCACCCCGCCAAGACCCCCAACATCACCAGCGAAAAACCCACCACACCCACAAATGGGTCAATATGCACACGAGGCCGCGGCTTCACCAACCCCCAAGCCGCCTCCAGGCTCCACGCATACTTCTCGTGCACCGCATAGGGAATCGGCTCATTCCACCGCAGCGGATCCGTCACCCCGGCCCATCGTTTGGCCAGCGGCGCATACTCCTGCGCGGGGAGAATCTGCCACGCGCCTACTAGCAGCATCGCCACCGCAGCCAGCGCCGCCAACTGCCAGCGCACCCCCCGCAGCAACGCCACAACCCATATCCCCGCCACCACCGTCGACACGTAAATCGGCACCTCATGGTGGCCGCTCCACCACATCACGCCCACCAACGCACCGGACATGGTCGCGCTGAACACCGGCGCCTTCCCTCGCACCGCCCGGAACAAAAACAATACGACCAAGGGCAGCCATACCGCCGAATTCAAAATCTGCGGCCACTCCGTTCCCGCCATAAATCCGCTCAACGAAAACGTCAGCCCCCCCAAAATCGACGCTCCTCGGCTCCGCTTCCAATCCCGGCACAAACAGTAGCAGAACAGAGCCGCCTGGAAGTGTAGGAGCACTAGATACCAGTGCACCGTGGTTACGCTCAGCTTCCCTTCGCGAAACGGCGCCAGCGCCAGCAGCCAGTTCGCCGGATAAGCCGCGCCACTCACCTGCCCCAAAAAAGGCTGGCCGATCCATTGATATGGGTCCCATAGCGGAAACCGCAAATGCCGCCATTCGGCCGCCTGAAAGTGCAGCCGTGGAAAGTCGAAGTTGGCTAGGTCCGGGCTATCCAGAAACGAATACTGACCGGTAAGCGTCAAACGCCAATAGAAGCCAATACACAGCAGGAGCAGGAGTAATGGCGCCGCCAGTTTTCGCATAGAGAGATTGTTATCACTCTAGCGCGGCCCTTCCCGCCCTGTGATACGGTTTAAAACACTTATGCAAATCCAACTCAACAGCGATCGCTCCGTTGCCATCGACCAGTCTGTCTCCGAGGAAGCGCTAACCATCCTTCGTGGTCAACTAGACCGGTTTGCCACGCATCTCACCCGCCTGGAGCTCCACCTCAGCGACGTCAACGGCGACCGGGGCGGCGACGACGATAAGCGCTGCGTCCTCGAAGCCCGCCCCTCCGGACGCGACCCCGTCGTCGTCACTCACGATGGCCCCTCGATTGCACTTGCTACCCGTGGCGCTGCCCAGAAAATGAACCGTCTTTTGACCAGACTCTTTGGCCGCCTGGAGAACAAACAATCATGACCACCTCAATTAGCCCCGACCTGCTTAAGGAACTCCTGCAGCCTCACGACCCGCCCTGCCTCTCCGTTTACCTGCCTACCCACCGCCGGCATCCTGAAAATCAGCAAGACCCCATCCGCTATAAAAACCTTCTAAAGGAGCTCGAAACCGCCCTCAAGACGGGCTTCCCCGATGCCAATGCCGAAGAGCTCCTCGCCCCGTTCATCGCCCTCGGCGCCAATGCCGACTTCTGGAACCACACCTGGGACGGACTCGCCGTCCTCGGCTCCACCGCCGGCTTCCGCACCATCAAGCTGCAGCGCCCTGTACCGGAGCTGGCCACCGCCGCCACTTCCTTCCATCTGAAACCCCTCCTTCGCATCCAGCAGTCCGCGGATCGATACCATGTGCTCGCCCTCAATCGCCGGGAAATCCGCCTGTTCGAAGGCGACCGCGATCATCTCGACGAAGTCACCCTCGCCGACGGCGTCCCCGCTACCATCACGGAAGCCCTTGGCGAGGAGCACTCCGAGCCGCACCAGACCGTCGCTTCCTATGGCGGCACCGGCCTCGGCTCCAGTATGCGTCACGGCCACGGCTCCAAAGCCGATGACGCCGATAACGATGAAGAACGCTTCTTCCGCGCCATCGACCGCGCCATCCTCGAACAGTACTCCCGTCCGTCCGGCTTACCCCTCATCCTGGCGGCCCTCTCTCAGTACCATACTCCGTTCCGCAATGTAAGCCACAACCCGTCTCTCTACGAAAGCGGCATCGAGGCCGACCCCGCCGCACTGTCCGCGGCAGATCTCTGCGAACGCGCGTGGAAGGTCATCGAACCGGAGTTCCGCGCCCGCACCGCCAAGCTTGCCGATACGTACGGCGCCGCGCACGGCCGCGCCCTCGGCTCGGACGACTACGAGTACGTCGCCAAGGCGGCCGCGGACTCCCGTGTCGAAACCCTCCTCGTTGAGGCCGATCGCCTCATCCCCGGCCCGGCCGGCGACGACGTGCTCGACGATCTCGCCGAACTCGTTCTGCAGCGCGGCGGCCACGTCGTCGTGGTCCCCGCTGCGGACATGCCCACCACCACCGGCCTCGCGGCCACGTTCCGCTTCTAACTAGGCCAGCAAATTCGCGAGATCGAGGAGGTAGCCCCGCTTGCCGGCGTTCACGCCGCGAGTATGGCCCATCATGCAATCCACCCCCTCGGTCTCGTGGATATGCCCGCTGAAGAACCGCACGGGTTCATAGGCGTCAATAAACTCCCGTACCGCCACGCTGCCAAAGTGCGCGCCTTCCTTCATGCCATCAAGCGGCGTATCCTTCGGCGGACAGTGGCAAATCAGAACCAGCGGCGTCAATTGACGAAACGAGCCCAACCGTTCCGCCAACTGCTCTTCGGTATATTCGCCCGGCGTATTGAATGGCGTCCGGTTCGAATATCCCAACCCCGCCACGTGTACCCCAGCCATCTCGACGGTTTTCCCATGCAACGCCGTGAACCCGAATCGGGAACAGAACGCTGCAATGTCGGCCTCCGACTCGTGGTTCCCCGGCAGCACATACATCCGGTCCGCGCGAGGCTTCAGGATCTCGCCCATCGCATCCAAGCCCCGCGCCCAACTCACCAGGTCTCCCGCGCATACATACGCATCGGCCTCAATCGCCATTAGCTTCTCGAGTGCCTTCTTGTCGTTATGAATGTCGGAGAAGACCAGCAGCTTCACTATTCCACCGACTCCAGATACGTGTACCCGTGGATGCCGTCTTCGTAGAACCGCAGCATCCGCCCGGCCTCTTCGTATCCCAGCTTGCCCTCGCGCACCGCCTTCTCCACGTCCTGCCGGAACGCTTCAATCAACGCCTTGGCGCTGAACTGCACGTAGTCGAGCACCTCGCGCACCGTATCGCCGGCAATCACGTGGTCGAGGATGATCTCGCCGGTATTGCTCAACTGCACGTGCACCGCGTTCGTATCGCCCAGCAGGTTATGCAGGTCGCCCAGGATCTCCTGATACGCGCCCACCAGGAACGCGCCGAGGTAGTACGTCTCTCCGCCCTTGAACTCATGCAGGGGCAGCGTATTCTTCACATCCCGGCGGTCAATAAAGCGGTCGATCTTGCCATCAGAGTCGCACGAGATATCGCCCAACACCGCATGGTGCGTCGGCGTCAGTTCCAACCGGTGAATCGGCATCACCGGGAATAGCTGCTTGATCGCCCAGCTATCCGGCATGCTTTGGAACAGCGAGAAATTGCAGAAGTAGGTGTCAGACAGCATGCTCTCCAACCCCTCCAACTCCTCCGGCAGGTATTCGAGGTCCTTCGACAACTTCAGGATCTTGCGGCAGATCGCCCAGTACATGTTCTCGGCCAGACTCCGCTGCGTCAACGGCAGGTAGCCCAGGCTGAACAGGTTCAGAGCCGAATCCAATGCCCCCTGCGCGTCGTGGAACGACTCGAGCAGATTCTTCGCCGTAATGCTGCGAAAGGTCTGGTGCAGGTCGATCAGCGGCTGTTCGCTCTCTTCGGAGATCTCGTTCGGAATCGCCTCTTCGCCAAAGCCGCTCACGCCCAGCACGTTGAAAATCAGCATCGAATGGTAAGCCGCCACGGCCCGGCCGCTCTCGCTGATGATCGTCGGATGCGCCACTTCGGCCTCATCGCAAACGTTCTGGATGTGATACACGACGTCGTTGGCGTACTCCTGCAGCGTATAGTTCACGCTCGATTCGAAGTCCGTCTGCGACCCGTCGTAGTCGATGCCCAACCCGCCGCCCACGTCGATGAACTCCAGGCCCGCCCCGGACTTCACCATCTCCGTGTAAATCCGCGCCGCTTCAATCACCGCGCCTTTAATCTGGCGGATGTTCGTAATCTGGCTGCCCAAATGGAAGTGCACCAGCTTCAGGCAGTCTTCCATGCCCTCACTGCGCAACTGCTCCAACGCCCGCAACGCTTCCGATACCGTCAGCCCAAACTTCGACCGGTAGCCGCCCGACGACTTCCACCGCCCGCTGCCGCGGCTCGCCAGCTTCAAACGAATGCCAATCGACGGCCGCACGCCCAACTGCTTGGCGTGCTTCAGAATCAGATTCAGCTCGGTATACTTCTCAACGACGGGGGTGATATTCCGGCCAATCTTCTTGGCCATCATCGCCAGTTCGATGTACTCGTCGTCCTTAAAGCCATTGCACAGGATGGGCGTTTCGTTATCGGCGATCGCCATCACGGCCATCAGCTCCGGCTTCGAACCCGCTTCGAGTCCATAGCCGAACGGACGGCCGTATTCGAATACCTCTTCCACCACCTGCCGCTGCTGGTTCACCTTAATCGGGAACACGCATTTATACGAACCCTTGTAGCTGTGCTCGTTGATGGCCGTCCGGAAGGCCACATGCAAATCGGCCAGCCGGTTCTGCAGAATTTCGCCGAACCGGATTAGAATTGGCGGGTTGATCCCGCGCATCACCAGCGTGTCCACCAGTTGTTTCAGGTCAACGCTCCGGCCCGCTTCTTTGTTCGGATGGACGTAGACATGTCCATTCGCGCCCACGGAGAAATAGCCTTTTCCCCACGCTGCCACGTCATACATCTCCGCCGCGTCGGTTGTGGTCCAACGTTCGGTGGGGTCAATTCTCTTCGGGCTGTCAGCTAAATTCAGGTTCAACGGTAGAGTTCCCTCGCAAAGTCTCAGTGTCCGATTAATAACACGGATGGGGCAAGAAGTTTTTCGTTACAAATAAAGGATGCCTATTCAACTCTCCGGAAAGGTTGCTCTCGTTACCGGCGCCAGCAAAGGCGTCGGCCGCGGCATCGCCATCGCGCTCGCCCGCCATGGCGCCACCATCGTCATCAACTACAACAGCGACCTCTCTGGCGCTCAGGAAACCCTCGCCCTCGTCGAAGCCGCTGGCGGCTCCGGCATCACCGTCAAAGCCAGTGTCGCCTCCTCCGATCAGGTCGACGCCATGTTCGATCTCGTTAAGGAAACCTACGGCCGCCTCGACATCCTCGTCAACAACGCCGGCGTTCAAACCTGGAAAGCCCTCCTCGACCTCACCGAGGCCGACTGGGACCACGTCCTCGATACCAACCTCAAAGGAACCTTCCTTTGCACTCAACGCGCCGCCACCCTGATGAAGGTGCAGGGCGGAGGCCGCATCGTCCACATCGGCTCCGGCTGCAATAAGGTCGCCTTCCCCCACCTGGTCAACTACACCGCCAGCAAAGGAGGCATTGAGCAGTTCACGAAGTCCGCCGCCGTCGAACTCGGCAAATTCGGCATCACCGTCAACTGCGTCGCCCCCGGCTCCATTGAAGTGGAGCGCACCAAGGAGGAAGGCGGAGACTATGCCACCATCTGGTCCGCCCTCACGCCCCTCGGCCGCATCGGCACCCCGGAGGACATCGGCCGCGTCGTGCTCTTCTTCGCCAGTGAGTTAGCGGATTTTGTCAGCGGACAAACTCTCTACGTCGATGGCGGCCTATTTGCCAAGCCCCACTGGCCGTATTCCGTGTAGCTTCAGCTTCTCTAAAGCCTTCTCGCCTTCGGGCGTGTTGAGTTCCCAATACTTCATCCGCTCGCTAGCCAGCATCTCGGCCTTCACGCCCTCGCTGGTTTCGTAGCGAACCACGCGGTGCGGCGCGGCCTTCTCCACCCAGTAGGCCCGCCACCGCTTGCCCACCGTGGCTTTATACTCGTCCAACCCTTCTCCGCCTTCCTTGCGAGAGAGCTCGGCCTCCTCCCACCGGGCCGGGCCGTCTTTGAATCGCGACACCTGCAGCGCCAGCATCATGGGCGCCTTCCGCGTCTCGCCCGGCTTCATCACCGGGCGGGCCATGCCCCGCGCCCACAGCATCAGCGCATCTTCGCTGATCCCGAGTTCCGGATACCGCACAAGCACCTCCTGATCGCCTTCTCCATCGAAGTAGCTGTGGCTTTCGACGCGAATCGCCGCCTCGTTGAACACGGCCGACTTGAAGATATTCCCGCACCACTCCTGGCTCGACCATGTGACCTTCGCCGGCGCGCCCGCCGGCTTGCCGTTGACGGAAGCCAAGGCCACGAACGCTGAAAGCTGGAGGTTGTAGTCATAGATCCCCGTCTGGAAGTCCTCGACTAGGTTCAACTTCATCGCCGGAAACTCGTCGTTCTTCGGCCTCACGCCGGGGTCGCTCTTCACGCGCATTGAGTTCGCAAACGTCTCGGCCACGGTGATCGCCACGGCCGTCCCCTTCCGCGGCGCGCCGTAGCGCGGATACGTAAGGTCGTAGCTCGTCAGCTCCGCGTGCCCGTCGCCCCACGTCTTCCAGAACGCGGCATCGTAAGCGGGCGCATCCGGCGAAGTCACCACCTTCGGCTTCTCCGGCCCCCGCGCACATCCCGCCAACAGCACCAGACCCAACAGCCAGAACCTCATGATCCACTCCTCAACTTCCACAATATCTGACGAACCATCCCCTGCCACTGTACGGCATCCCGCTGCCCCAAATTCATCCGCCGCACCAGCCGCCGCAGCTTCAAATCCGTCGACTCCGCCACCCGCTCATGCACGTACCCGCTCTCCTCCAGCGCCTCGCGCAGCAGCCCCGTGAACCGGTCCACCTCCGCCGTCGTCGCCAAGCCTTGCGCCGATTCCGGCGTCACCTTCCACCGTCCCTCCCGGATCAACTCATACAGCGTCACCGCCACCGCCTGCCCCAGGTTCATCGACCCGTGCGGCTCCCGCGTCGGAATCCGCATCAGAAAATGGCAGTAGCTCATTTCCTCATTCGACATCCCAAACTTCTCGGATCCGAATAGCAGCGCCGTCGGCCCGTTGTGCTTCCGAATCCGCCGCGCCGCATCCTCGAGCCGGTACAGCGGCAACTGCATCTCCCGCTTCCCCACCGACGACGTCCCCACGACGAGCGTCGCGTCCCCCACGGCTTCCGCAATGCCCGGAAACTCCCGCGCCCCCGTCACCACCTCTCCCGCATGGGTCGCCGAACGCGCCTCGTCCACCGCCACCCGGTAAGCATCCACCAGCCGCAGGTCCGTCAAGCCAAAATTGCTCATCGCCCGCGCCACGGCGCCGATGTTGAGCGGATTGCGTGGGCTGGCCAAAACCACGCGAAATAAAGCAGGATCCAAGTCCTCAGTGTAAACTGCCAGCATGCGCTGCTGCCTCCTTCTAGTCCTCGCCGCGTCCCTGTCCGCGGAAACGCTCGTCATGGGTCATCGCGGCTGCCGCGCCCTACGCCCCGAAAACACGATCGCCGCCTTCGAACACGCCCTCAAAGTCGGTGCCGACGTCCTCGAACTCGACGTCGTCGTCACGCAGGACAATCAATTGGTCGTCCACCACGATCTCGACCTCGCCGGCAAATCGGTCCACTCCATGACCCTCGCCGAAGTCCGCGCCTTCGACCGCGGCGGCACCCGCAGCCCCAACTTCCCCAAGCAGCAACTCATCCCCGGCGAACGCATCCCGACTCTTGCCGAAGTCCTCACGCTCGCGAAGAAACGAAAAGCCCGTCTGATGATCGAGACCAAGGTCGATCCCGCCGTCGACCCCCAATGGTTCGCCACCGCCGTAGATCAGCAAATCCGCCAGCACGGCGTCGCGAGCCAGGTGATGCTCCAAAGCTTTGACCATCGCACACTCCACGCCATGCGCAAGCTCAACTCCGAGATTCCGCTGGTCCTCCTCAACCCCCGCCAGAAGCTCGCCGACTACATCACCCCTGCCCGCGCCCTCGGCCCCAAGGCCATCCAGATGGTCAATGTCGCCGTCATTGACGCCGACATCGTGAAGACCCTCAAGGCCGCCAACATCCCCATCTACGTCGGCACCACCGACGACCCGGCCCAATGGAAGCGCCTCATCGACCTGAAGATTGACGGCATCCTCACCGACGACCCCGAAAGCCTCCGCCGTCTCCTGCCGCGCTAGCATCAAGGTATGAGCCTTCGTTGGTCTGTCCTGCTCCTGGCCGCTGTATCCGCCTTCGCCGCAGAGTACAAAGCCTCCGACGACGGCCGCGTCGTCTATTTCACCGGCGCCCCCGTCGACGACCCGGTTCCCAACCGCCTCTGGCGTTGGACCAACGGAAACATCCAAACCCTCCTCGATATCAATCCCGGCAATCGCATTCTTATTGAACTCCGCCTCCTCCGCCTCAGCCCCGACGGCCGCTTCGCCCTGATTCAATTCGCCAACCGCTGGCAGATCCTCCTCGGCGGCGCCCCCCGCCCCCTCGTTGAAATCAACGATGCCCAAATGGCTTCCATGAGCCCGAACGGCCGCTGGGTTGTCATCTATCGCAATCAACCCGGCCGTGCTGTCGAACTCTTCGAACTCTCCGAAACGGGCCTCCGCTCACACGCTATCTGGCCCGACCCCCGCCCCAGCGGCCTGCCTATCCCTCGTAATCTCGACTTCCCCGCCATGGTTTCTGACGATGCCGCAGTGCTGGTCTCTTGCTTTCCTTCTCTTACCGCCTGCCTGTGGGACAGCCGCTCCGGCGCCACCTCGCCTCTCGCGATTCCCTTCGACGGAACCGCTCGCCGCTTCTACTTCTGGCGAGAAGAGACTCCCGGCCGCGGCTTCATCCTTCACAATGCCGCCGGTGTGTCTCTTGGCGTCAGTTGCCTGGACCGCTTTACCGCCGTCGCCGCCACCGACCCCACTGGACGTCGAGCCCACCTCCGCTGCGGCGCGCAAGATCTGCTCTACAACGCCGACACCAACACGACTACCTATCTCCCCCCAGAGCCCACCCTCAACTCCACCTTAACCGCGATCCTCGCCCGCCCCACCGCCCTCCAGTTCACCTGGCAACCCATCTCCAGTCCCGCCCCGGAACCCATCAGCCGCTTCGACTCCACTGCCCTCCTCAGCGCCCCTTCCCCCACCGGCCTCTTTGCCACCAGCCAAACGCCGGATTTCACCCTCGAATGGGGCGGCCAAACCCTACCCTGGGTCCAAGCCTCTCTCGGCTACCACTATGCTTTCCTCCCCGCCGACATCGTCCCCGGCGCAATCGATTCCTTCCGCCTTACCTCCCTCACACGCCCCTGGCTCAACGTCCAACGCGACCGCACCGTCGCCCGCGAAGCCCTAGCCGTCGTCCCGGTGAACGCAGCCGACCCCCGCTTTCTCTTCATCCACGAGGACTTCTCCGGCCTCGTCACGCCAGCGTCCCCGGCCCGCCCCGGCGAGCACATCCACCTCTACATCACCGGAATCGACCCGTCCGAAATCGACCCCACCCATCCGGGAAGCTTCGCCGCCGTCTTCGGACTGCGGGATCCCAACTCTGGATTTCCGCAACTCGGCCTACCCCTGCGCACCGTAGGTCTTCAACCCACCTCTTATTCCCGCGCCCTCCAACTCCTCACCCTCGAAGTGCCCGCCAACATTGACTTTTCTGCCGCCCCCAACCAAACCTTACTCTTCGCCCTCCAACTAAGCAAAAAGGCCGGAGACGTTTTATCCGCCTCCAGCCTTGTCTGGTTATCGATTGGTCCGAACTAGATATCGAGATTCCGCACATCGAGCGCGTTATCTTCAATAAACTTCCGCCGCTGCTCCACATCTTCGCCCATCAGCGTCGAGAAGATCTGGTCGGTCTCCACCAGATCCGCCAAATCCACTCGCAGCAACGTCCGCACCTCAGGGTTCATCGTAGTCTCCCAAAGCTGCTCGGCATTCATCTCGCCCAACCCCTTGTAGCGCGTCACGGACGCATCCCGCATCCCTTCCGCCTTCAAGTAATCGAGCAGATCCGCCCAGTTGTTCTTGATGTCCTTCCGTTCGCCCTTGCTTACGTTAAACGGCGGCTGGTTATATTTCGCCAACAGCTTCGCCAACGTCCGCAGCCGCCGGTACTCCGGAATCACGGCCAGGTCGATACCAACCTCGCGCTCGGCATTAGTCTGGTCAAAGAACGTCACGCTCCATCCGGCGTGCACCTCATCCTGGCGCAACTGCACGCCCGGAATCTTTGCCTCCACCATCGGGTTATAGAGCGCCTCAACGTTGGCTTTGTCCTGGTAGTCCGCCTTCGTATCCAGCGGCAGATCCGGCCGGGCCAAAATCTCGACCACGCGCGGGTCGCGCACCCTCCGCTCCAGGCGCTTGAACAACTGCTGATGTTCATCCAAAGAAAGCAGGAAGTTGCGCAACTCCGCGCCCTCCAGCTTCTCTTCGCCGTATTCCACCGTCATGTTTTCGGTGGCCCGGCGCAGAATCTCCTTCGTGAACTCCTTGTCGTCCTTGATGTACTTCTCGCTCTTGCCCTTCTTGATCCGGTACAGCGGCGGCTGCGCCACGTAGACATGCCCGCGGGTGATCAGCTCCTGCATATGCCGGAAGAAGAACGTCAACAGCAGCGTCCGGATGTGCGATCCGTCCACGTCCGCGTCCGTCATGATGATGATCTTGTGATACCGCAAACGCGCAATATCAAAGTCGGCCGCACCAATCCCGGTCCCAATTGCCGTGATCATGTGCCGAATTTCGTCGTGGCCCAACATCTTGTCGTACCGCGCTTTCTCGACGTTCAGGATCTTGCCCTTCAGCGGCAGAATCGCCTGGAACTTCCTGTCGCGCCCGCTCTTCGCAGTTCCACCGGCCGACTCACCCTCGACGAGATAGATCTCGCACTTCTCCGGATCCTTCTCCTGACAATCAGAGAGCTTACCCGGCAGGCCGCCTGAATCCAGGGCCCCTTTGCGCCGCGTTAGGTCGCGCGCCTTGCGCGCCGCTTCCCGCGCGCGCTGCGCATCAATCGCCTTCGAGACGATCTTCTTCATCACCGACGGATTCTTGTCAAAGAACTCGCCCAGCTTCTCGTTGATCAAGCCCGTCACGTGGCCCGAAACGTCGCTGTTCAGTTTGCCCTTGGTCTGCCCTTCAAACTGCGGCTGCGGCAGCTTCACGCTCACAACGGCCGTCAAGCCTTCGCGCACGTCGTCACCGGTCAGATTCTCTTTAACGTCCTTGAAAAGCCCGGCCGCCTGCCCCGCGGCGTTAATCGTTCGCGTCAGCGCGCTACGGAAGCCGCTCAGGTGCGTCCCACCGTCCACCGTGTTGATGTTGTTAGCAAAGCTGAACACCGTCTCGGCGTAGGCGTCGTTGTACTGCAGGGCCACTTCAATCGTCAGCTTCCCGCCGTTTGGCAGGTCCCGCTCGCCCTCGAAGTAAATCGGCTTGTCATGCAGCACGGCCTTCGACTTGTTCAAATGCTTAATGAACTCGGCAATGCCGCCCTCATAGTGGAACTGCTGCACGTGCACCGGATCTTCCCGCTCATCGGAGAGGTTGATCGTAATGCCCTTATTCAAAAAAGCCAACTGCCGCAGCCGCGATGCCAACGTGTCGAAGTTGTACGTGGTCACGTCCATGATGGTCGTGTCCGGCTTGAACGTAATCTTCGTGCCCGTCCGCTTCATCGGCACCTTGCCGCCCTGCTTCAACGGAGCCAGCGGGATGCCCTTTTCGTACTCCTGCGTCCACACGTGACCTTCGCGCCAGACTTCGAGCTCAAACCGCTCCGACAGCGCATTGACACAGCTTACGCCGACGCCATGCAGTCCGCCTGAAACCTTGTACGTGTTCGAGTCGAACTTGCCGCCCGCGTGCAGCTTGGTCAAGACGACCTGGGCCGCCGAAACGCCTTCTTCCTGGTGGATACCCACCGGAATGCCGCGCCCGTTATCCTGCACGGAAACGGAGTTGTCGCTGCGGATCACCACGTCAATTGTGTCGCAGTAGCCCGCCAGCGCCTCGTCCACCGAATTGTCCACCACCTCGTAAACGAGATGGTGCAAACCCTGTTCGCCGGTAGAACCGACATACATGGCTGGACGAAGGCGTACCGCCTCGAGTCCCTCCAAAACCTTGATACTGCTGGCGCCGTAGTCGTTCGAGTTGGGGTTGGGGTTAGGGGTAGAGCTCATCAAATCCTCATCGGCATGACAATGTAGCGATAGTTCAAAGTCCCATCGCTCACCGGCCGCAATTCACCGGCGCTAGCCGAGTCCTTGAACAAAAATTGAACGTTGTCTTCGCTGCTGGCCCGTAGGAAATCCAGCATGTAGGCAGCGTTAAAACCAATCTCGACGTTGGGCCCTTCGTAGGTCGCCGTCAACGTCTCCTCGCTCTCGCCGGTGTCGGAAAGAGACGAATGCAGCTTCAATTCGCCAGGGAACGCGCCGACTTTAATGGCCCGCGACCGCTCATCGGCAAACTGCATAACGCGCTCGAGCGACGCCTTCAGCTCATCGCGGCTCAACGTGACATTCTGCGGGTGCTCTTTCGGCAACACGCGCTCGAAATCCGGGAAGTTACCCGTCAGCTTCCGGCTCAGCAACAGCCGGTCGCCAATCTGGAAGAACAGGTGATTCTCATCACCGGCAAACAGCAGCTTGGCGTCATCAGAGGCCTCGGCGGCCAACCGCGCGAGCTCCCCCATCGCCTTCCGCGGCAACAGCGCGCGGTAGGACTGGTCTGGCGCAAAGCCCTCAATCTCCATCGGGCACTCGACCATCGCCAACCGGTGGCTGTCCGTCGAAACCATCGTCAACCCGTGCGCCTTCACCAGCAGCAATGCGCCATTCAGCGTAAACCGGCTCTCTTCGGCCGAGATCGCGAAAATCGTCCGCGTAATCATCGCCGCCAACCGCTTCACCGGCAGTTCCGCCAACACCTGCGGCATCTCCGGCAACTCCGGATAGCTCTCCCGGCTCATGCCGGCAATGCGCGTCTTCGAACGCCCCGCCGTGATCGACGCCCACTGGTTGTCGGCAAACTTGATCGAGATCTCGCCGTCCGGCAGCAACCGGACGTAGTCGAGCAGCTTCTTCGCTGGAATCGTTCCCGAACCCGCTTTCTTCACCTTCGCCGGACAACCGCACCGAATTCCCAACTCCAGGTCCGTCGCCGTCAACGACAACCGGTCCCCATCGGCCTCAAGCAACACGTTCGACAGAATCGGGATCGTGGACTTCTTCTCCACCACACCCTGTGACAGGCCCAGTTCCCGGACCAGATCGGCTTTGCTTACTGTGAATTCCATAAATTAGACCGTTATTTCTATAACCGGATTCGTAGGTGCTGTGGAAATGTGGAATCCTTCCTAAATTATACTAAAATCAACTGCTTCCTGCTTAGGCAACCAGTGGATTCCCCGGAGGACGGAGGAGGATAAGCCGCCCTTGCCACTTTCCCTCACAGCCGTCCACCGGATATTCTGGCGGGGGTCTGTGGAAAACAAACGTAAAAAGCTTTAAATTGAATCAGTTAGGCTGTGGAGCAGCCTGTTCAAATCTCCGTCCCGCTGCCGGAGCTTGTCAATTTTCTGCACCGAGTGCAAAACGGTTGTGTGGTGCTTCCCGCCAAAGTGCCGGCCAATCTCCGGCAACGACGATTGCGTCAGCTCCTTGGCCAGGTACATCGCAATCTGCCGCGGGTAGGCAATATTCTGGACGTTCGTCTTCAGCTTCAACTGCGCCGGCTGCAAACTGAACTTCTCCGCCACGGCCCGGACAATCAGGTCGATGGTCACCCGCCGCTCGCTGCCCCCGGAAAGCTGTTTTAAGACCTGCTGTGCCATCGAAAGGGTGATGGGGGAGTCCATCACTGAACTGTAGGCCATCAGCTTCACCAGAGCCCCTTCGAGCTCGCGTACGTTCGACTTCGTCTTCGTCGCGATGTAGATCCGGACGTCCTCCGGCAGGTGCATGCCCTCGGCCTCGGCCTTTTTATCCAAAATCGCCATCTTCGTTTCGAGGTCCGGTGGCTGGACGTCCACCATCAGCCCCCACTCAAACCGGCTGCGCAGCCGGTCCGTCAAGCCCTGCGTCTGCTTCGGTGGCTGGTCGGAACTGAGCACAATCTGCTTGCCATTCTCGTGCAACGCGTTGAAGGTATGGAAAAACTCCTCCTGCGTACGCTCTTTGTTCGCCAGCACCTGAATGTCATCCACCAGCAGGATATCGGCGCTCCGGTAATACTGGTGGAACGTCGACATCCGGTCGGTCTTGATGCAGTCGATCATCTCGTTCATGAACTTCTCGCTCGACGTGTAGATAATCTTCATCGACCCGTAGCGATCCGCCAGTGTCCGTCCAATTGCGTGCATGAGATGGGTCTTGCCCATCCCCACCCCGCCGTAGATAAACAAGGGGTTGTACCGCTCGGCCGGGTTGTCCGCCACCGCTTTTGCCGCGGCGTGGGCGAACTGGTTGCAACTCCCCACCACGAAGTTCGCAAAGCTGTATTTTGGATTCAGCACGCTCATCGGGGTGTCGCTCACCCCGTTGCCCGGCCCCGAGTGCACTTGCGCCGGTGGCGCGACCGCCGCCTGATACTCCACCTGCCGGATATCCAAACCCAGTGTTTCTATCGCCGCGGCCACGTGGTCGGCGTACTCTTGTTCCATCCAGACCTTGGTCGCTTCGCTCGACACCCGGACAATCAACCGGGCATCGGATAAAGCCTGCTGCTGCGTCGGAGCTAACCAGTTCTGAAAGCTTTCCGAGCTTAGCTTCTTGGCAAGCTCTTGCTTTATCTGATCCCAAACCGTCATAGTTCTTTCTTCTGCTTTCGGATCCCAAACGCGCAGACACACACTTCCCACATGTTTTCCACAAGCTGTGGAAAAGTTACACGAACGACTGTAACGGGGGTGGGGAGGTCTTGGCGGGACTCATTTCAGCTGGTCGGACTCTGCTATCCAACTGCCGAACGGACCCTCAGAATAGCACACGCCCGTGCAGGCGTGACAAGCGTTTTCTCAAGAAATAAGTCCTTTATAATCAACAAGAAGACAATTCAAAACCCTTTTGTTTCCATCGCATGACACCCCGTTTTCCTCACCCAAACAGAGTATCCCCACAACATCTGGTAGCCTTCGCCCACACAGATATCCACAGGTAGCGTAGGTGTTTACCCCTACCCCTCTACTGCCAGTCGTTGAAGTGCTGTATAGCGTTAAACAGCAGAGCGAATTCTCCGTGGTTCTGCCACCGGTAGCAGGGGTTGGTCGCAAAAAGCAGCACCCGCCCCTGCCCAGACGGGACACTCACCAACGCCGGCTTTTGCCGCAGTTCCGCTGTCCCCCGCATAAACCCGCTCAGCACGGACGCCTCGGTTCCTGTAAAGCGCAGCAGCACCTGCCTAGCCCGATCCTGCTCCCGCACCTCGAACACCGGCCCGTTCGCGTACCGGACCGCCAGTTTCGTCTTGTCGTAGCCGTAGAACACTGGGTGGGCTGGCTGTGCAACCTCCGTCTCCACAATCGGCCCCGGGCCGTAGAACTGGCCGCTCGTCCGCCCGGCCTCCACCTGTCCCGCCAGTCCATACTCCACCGGGAAGTGCGAAGCGTTCCCGAGCGTGATCAACAATCCCCCCTCTCTCACAAACCGCTGTAACTCGAGTGCCCCCTCGAGGCCCATCCCCCCAGTGATGTCCTTCGACTCCCCATAGCCGTTGCTATACGCCAGCGGCCGGCCCTTCGATTCGAGATCAAACACCAGCCCCTTGGCCGTACGCCCCTGATTCGGAATCAAAATCACGTCGTAGTCCCGCCGCAGGGAACCCAAGCGAACCCGGTCTTTGAAGATCAGCTCGTACGCCATCTCAATCTTGTCAAACGCATGGCGGACCCAACCCACCTCCTGCGTGTTCCCCCAGGTGCTGTACATCGCCAATCGGGGCAGATCCACCACGTGCGTCTTCCCCGCCGGGCGCTCCGGCACCAACGTCGCCCGCAGCCCCAGCTCTTCGACCAAAGCCCTCGCCCGCCCCGTCGCTTCGAGCAACAACGAACCCGCCGGAACCGCCCCCTGGGCCGCATCAAATGCCTCGACAGTGACCTCCCGTCCCAACCGGTATCGCAGCGTCACCAACCCATGCGCACCGTTGTGGTGAACCGCCAACCATCCGCCCTGTCCGCTGACCTCGCCGCGCGGATCAAACCGGTCCACCCGTGTCGTCGGTAAAGCCAAAATCGCCTTATCGTTACTCTCTTTCACTTCAACATGCGCGAGTAATCCCATCGTCCAACCGGTATCGTCGTACGTCCGCAGCGACGGATCGGGATACACCTGCTTTTCAAGCAAAGACTTAACCAACCGCCCATACGGCTGGTCCCGCTTAATCACAAACGAACCATCGGCCGCCCGCCCAATCTCGATTCCCTGCATCCGCAACGTGTTCACTACCCACGCGATGCGCGTCATGTCGCGCTGCTTATCCGGGATGATGTAGGCGTAGGGCGGCTCATTGCGCCCGGCCTCAATTGAATGGAGGCTCTTCTTATAAAAATTTTCGACGATCGTGCGCCCATTGCCAGCCGCCAGTTCGAGCGCCGTCAACACCCCGGTCTGGCCGTAGTTGATGTTATTGCGGAAGGACCACTCCACGTCCTTGTAGGCCGGCAGCGGGCGGTACCACTGCCGCCGCGCCGCGCCGAACCGGTCCGACGCCTCTCCGGAATCCACCTTCCGTTTCATCGTGTTGGCCCCACCGTTCCCATACACTTCGTACATCCGCAGCATCCCGTTGTGGTTCGACGACATGAATCCCAAATACCCCGCCGACCACATATCCACGAAAGCATGCGTCCACACCCCCGGCATGCCAAACCCAATCATCTTGGTCATCTCGTAATTGGCAAACCACGGCAGCTCCGCATACAGAATCGGATCCAGATTTGGGTTATGCGGGGGCTGTCCGCTGAACGTATACAAGAAAGGAACCGACTCGTGCAGATCGTGAATGATCGGCGGATGCCAATCGAGATACGCCTTCAACCAGTTCTGCATCGTCACCTGCGAGTAGTGCATGTCCCGGTTGTTGTCGTGGTAGATGTACTTGCCCCAGTAGG
>LNFE01000119.1 GCA_001464575.1 Acidobacteria bacterium Ga0077553
TTTGATCACCTCGGGCGTTCCCGCCACAATCCGGACTTCGAGCGAATAGGGCCCACCCTGCGGCACCCCTTTCAACTCGCCCTCCCATTTGTTGACTTTCACGCGCTCAAGCGGCTTCCAATCGAAACCGGCAATCGGTCCGCTACCATTGACGATACGCGCCTCGACGAACTTATTCGCGGCGCGAACGGCGGTGCCAGCGAGCTTAATCGACGCCCGCCCATCGGCGTCTCGCTGCAGCACCTGACCCGGCGACGGGCCAAGGGAGATCTTAAGATCCTGTGCAAACAGAGCTGTAACAAGGGAAAAAAGGCAGCAAAGCCGAGCGATCATGCTCCCGAGTTTAACACCATGAACGAGCGTGATAGATTGGATCACACTAATGACGCGCCGACACCTTTTGGGCCTGCTGGGCGGAGCCGCTGGCGCCTCCGCCGCGATGACCGGAATGATTCCGATGGGCATCAATACTTACTGCCTGCGGTCGCTGCGGTGGTCCGATGCCCAGCTGTTGGACTACTGCGCCAAGTTGCGTCTGGACGCCATTTTCCTGCAGGATTCGAGTGATCCTGGCCGCTACGACCCCGCCCACTGGAAATGGGTCCGGCAGCGCGCCACCGAACTCGGCCTTCACCTCGAAACCGGAGGCGGCGTCATCCTTCCGAAAACCCCGGCCGGAATACCGGACGAAATCAAGAAACTGCGCCGCGAGATCGAGCGCGCCCGCGCCATGGGCTCAACCATTGTTCGGGCGCTGTTGGCCAGCGACCGGGCCCACCTGCCTCCCGGCTCGATCGAACAACATACCGACACCGCGCTGACCATCTTCCGGGCCGTCGGCACGGAACTGAAAGACGCCGGCATGAAGATCGGCCTTGAGTTCCATAAAGATCTGCAGGCCTGGGAGATGAAGCGGCTGATCGAGGCCGCGGGCACCGATACCGTCGGCTCCTATCTCGATACCGGCAACCCGGTGTTTGTCATGGAAGATCCGCTGCACTCCGTCGAGGTGCTGGCGCCCTACGCCGTCACCGTACATCTCCGGGATTCGGTGGTCTACGAACATCCGCGCGGCATCGCCGTGCAATGGGTGCCGCTGGGCGAAGGCAACGTCGACTTCCCCAAAATCATCGCCAAGGTCAGGCAGCTCTCCACCGGCGTCCATGTCTTTGTAAAGCCCATCACCGGGCGGCCGCCGGAGGTTCTGCCGATCTACGACGCTGCCTACTGGGAGCGGTTCCCGGAAGCCAAGGCCAAAGACTTCGTCCGCTTCCTGGCCCTAGCCAAACGGGGCGGGCCATACGAGGGCCACGTCGTAACGGAAGATCTCTACGGCCAACCCGTCGCCCCGCAGTTTTTAACCGCGGTCCAATACCAGCAGCGCGATCATGTGGAGCGGGGCGTCGCCTATGCCCGCCAGACGCTCGGCCTCGGTATCCGTCACAGAGAGTCTAAGTAGGCGTAGTAGCGGGCCAGAAAGTTCGCGGCGGCGTTTGCCGGCGGCGGAATGTAGTCCCGGAAGTGCTCGTTGTCGCCGATCGACTGCCGCAGGTCACGCCAGAGCGCCGTCCAGTCCAGGCGGCCCGAGTGACGCAGAAGGTGGGTGTTCATGGTCCGGAGAAACGGGTCGTTGACATCCTTCGTGCCGATCCCGCGCGTGGCGACAATCTGCGCGCGCGGCGCGGCGGCCACCACATCGGCCAGGGCCTGCGTGCCGTGGCAACTGCCGAGAAAGACGAGCTGCGCCGAGCGGGGGATGAGCGGGATGGTCTTGGCCACGTGATAGTCGTGCCCGCGGTGGACGACTATCTCGGGAGCGCGCGGCAACTGCGACTCGAGCAGTAGCTGACGGGCTTCGGTCTCCGGCGTTTGCTCCGGATACTTCACGATATCGATGGGCACGTTGGCGAGGATCAGAATCCGCTTGGCCGAGATGCGCACGACGCCACTCTCCTCCTGCCACTGCCACGCGGAGTCTCCCGCGTAGGCGGCGCGGAAGTTGACGAACGACTCAACGCCGTCATCATCGTTCGGAAACACGAAGCGTTCCACGATGTCAGCACCCAGCGCCAACGGCCCGACGGCGGAGTTGCTGAGAAGGAGGCGGGCAAAGGGGGAGCCGCCCAAGGGTGGGCGATAGGACGTGGCGCCCAGGATGATGGCGGCATCCAGCGCGTCGGGCAGCGAGGCGATGTTGTCGAGGGCGCGGTCCAGCAGCGGCTTCTGATCGAAGGGGGCAAACCGGTTGAGTTCGGCGGCGAGAGCGAGCACCCGGCGGAGCAGCGGCGGCGGCAGGCTGGCCGGGTCCGACTTGGCGAGCAGGGCCGGAACGACTGCGACTTCGTCTTCGCTCGCCGCCAGGGAAACCAGCGTCAGCCGTTGCGGACCATCGAGAGCCGCTAGCGGCGCGAGCCCGGACTGATGGAGCAGGCGAAAGAACTCCGCTGCTTCGGGGGCGAGGGCACGTCGCCAATAGGGCGACGGATCAGCGCGATAAGCGTCGAGCAGGGCCGTAAGGCGGGGCTCGCGGAAGGGTACCTTCTTCAACGCGAACGGGGCGGTGACCGGATCGCGATGTTCGACGAGTTCCGCCAACGCAGGAAGCCGGGCGGCCAATGTCGCCGCCTCCGCCGGGGCTTCGGCGATGGCGGCGCGGAGCACCTCGCGGCCGTAGGGGAACTGCAGGCAGTTGGCCGCCTCGCGGAGCGCGGCCTCCGGCTGACGCCGGGCGGCGGATTCGAGCAGTGGCCGCCCCTGCGCGGGCGGCAGGGCATAGGCCTGTTCGAGCGCCAGCGTAAAGGGCAGGTCGGCCAGCCACTCCCGATCAAGGATGGGTCCGATCCGCCGGTGCGCCGCCCGGGGATCCTTTGAGGCCAGCGCAAAGAACGCCTCCCGCTGCACCCGTTCCCGCCACGGTCCGGCATTCAGTTCGGGCGCGCGGTCAAAGGCGGCCTCCGGTTGCACAACCGAGAGGCGCAGCAGCGTATCGAGAAGCGCGGCGGCGAGATAATACATAGCCTACTCCGAGTGTAGTATTCTGCGACGCATGATTGATCCCAAGCGGATTGCGAAGTTTAAGCTGAAGCCCGGCAAGAAGGTGCGGCTGAAAGATCACGATACGGCTTGGCGTCCTGAAGGCGATGAAGCAGAGGCTGTGACCGAAGAGAGCATGGCCAAGAACCTGGAACTGCTCAACGAGGCGCAGGGCAAGCTGTACGCTGGCGACCAGTGGAGCATTCTCGTGGTCCTGCAGGCGATGGATGCCGCAGGCAAGGATGGACTCGTCAAGCACGTCATGAGCGGACTGAATCCGCAGGGTTGCCACGTCCATGCATTCAAGGCTCCTTCGGCCGAAGAGATCGACCACTCGTTTCTTTGGCGCTGCATGCGGGTGGCTCCGGCGCGCGGGACGATCACCATTTTCAACCGGTCCCACTATGAGGAGGTCCTGGTCGTGAAGGTTCATCCGGAGTTCCTCAGCAAACAGAAGTTACCGCCGGAACTCATTCACAAAGACATTTGGGAAGAGCGGTACGAAGACATCAACAACTTCGAACTACACCTGGCCAGAAACGGCACCCGGATCATCAAGATCTTCCTCCATGTTTCGAAAGAGGAGCAGAAGAAGCGGTTTCTCGAGCGCCTCGATAAGCCCGCCAAGAATTGGAAGTTTTCGCTTGGCGACCTGGCCGAGCGGAAGTTCTGGGATGACTACATGGCGGCCTACGAAAAAATGCTGACCGCCACCAGCACCAAACATGCTCCGTGGTACGTGATTCCGGCCGACCACAAATTTGTGGCCCGCGCCGCCGTGGCGGAGATTCTGACCAACACGATTCTCGATCTCGCCGTCGACTATCCCAAGGTGAGCAAGGAAGCCAAGCTGGCCTTCGCCGACGCGCGGGAGAAGCTAGTGAACGAGTGAGGCAAGGCACTGCTCGGTGTCCTGCGCGATGAGCAGCTCCTCGTTGGCCGGAATGACGTGCACCGGAATGCGCCCCCGGTGGATGGTCGCCTCCGTGCCAAGGGTGGCTTCGTTTTGTAAGGGATCGATTTCAATGCCGAAGGCTTCGAGACCCGCGCACGCTTCAGCGCGGATGGCCGCGGCATTCTCTCCAATGCCGCCGGTGAAGACCACCGCATCGGCTCCGTTCAGCACGGCCCAGTAAGCGCCGATGTACTTGCGGATCCGATAGGTGAAAACCTCGATCGCCAAGGCGGCGCGGCTGGAATCGTTGGCGCGGGCGTCGAGCAACATCCGCATGTCCTGCGAGAGTCCCGAGAGGCCCAAAAGTCCGCTCTGTTTGTTTAAAACATTCTCTACGCTTTGCGTAGTCGCGTCCTCCTGCGAGAGCAAGGCGAGCACCACGCTCGGGTCCAGGTCGCCCGAACGGGTGCCCATCAGCAGTCCTTCAAGGGGCGTAAAGCCCATCGAGGTATCGACCGAGACGCCATCAGCAACGGCACAGATTGAGGCGCCGTTGCCGAGATGGCACGTGATCACTTTGGCCGCGCCACAGCGCTTCGAGACGTAGCGGTGCGAGATGCCATGGAAGCCATAGCGGCGAATCTTATCCCGGGTGTAGTAGGCATAGGGCAGCCCATATAGAAACGCCCTGGGCGGCAACGTATGATGGAATGCGGTATCGAAAACGGCGACATGCCGGGCGTGCGGCATAATGCGGCTGGCTGCGTAGAAACCGCGCAGGTTGTGCGGATTGTGCAGCGGCGCCAGACCGATCAGATCCTCAATAGCGTGGACCACCTCCGGCGTCATCAGCGCCGCCTCAGTGAACCGCTCGCCGCCATGAACCACGCGATGGCCAATCGCCTGAATGTCGCAAAGGTCGCCGCAATGCGCGGCTAGCGCGGCGTCCAAACCCACCTCAAAATCCTTCACGGGGAGGGTCCGCCGCGTCCTCCGGCCCTCGGTGTCAAACGCCGTGAGGATCGCATCCGGCCTGCCGACGCGCTCGATGGTGACCTTCGACAGCACCGCCGCCGAGGTGGTCTCAATGATCTGGCTCTTGATGGAGGAGCTACCGCAATTTAGGACGAGAACGTTCATCGCTTCCTCTTAAAACCCTCGCGGAGTTGAACGGTTTCTGAAGCCGTCAGGCGGCGGAATTGGCCGGCGGCGAGACCATCGAGCGTGAGGTCGCCAATACCGACGCGCAACAAGCGCAAGGTGGGGAAACCGACGGCAGCGGTCATGCGGCGCACCTGCCGATTCTTGCCCTCTGTCATTGTGAGCTGCACCCATGAGGTGGGGATGTTGGCGCGGAAGCGAATCGGGGGGACGCGCGGCGGGTAGACGGGATTCACCCGCTTGGCTTTGAGCGGGCGGGAGATATAGTCCGCAACGGGCACGCCACGCCGCAAGCGCTCGAGCGCTTCGTCGGTGATCTCGCCTTCCACCTGCACGTGATACGTGCGCGGATGGTTGTACTCCGGGTCGAGCATGCGGTGCTTCACCCAATTGTCATCAGTGAGAAACAAAAGGCCTTCGCTATCGAGATCCAGGCGGCCCACGGGATAGATATCGGGAATATCGATGTAACCGGCCAAGGTAGGCCGGGGTTCGGGGGAACCATCAGTGAACTGCGGAAGGACGCCGTAGGGTTTGTGAAAGAGCAGGTACTGGTACATGATCTAACGCAGACGTCCGGCGAGCAGGAAGGGGAGCACAAGAGCCATGCTCCCCATGCTAGCGCTTACAGATTGGGTCTACAGGTTCGGAATGATTAGAACGTCGCCGGGATGAATGACGCTCTTGTCGTCCTTCAGCTTGCCGGGGTTGGCCTTGATGATCTCGGGATACTTGGTGCCGTTGCCGAGCTGGCTGGCGGCAATCTTCCACAGCGAGTCGCCGGCGACCACCGTGTACTTCTTCAATACGGGGGGCAGGCTGGCATCGACCGTGATTTCGGCGGCGAGATCGGCAAAGGCCGGGTCGATGGCCTTGATCTTGTTCCACATGTCGTTGACCTGATCCGTCGAAGGCGCGTTGGCCTTCAGAA
>LNFE01000120.1 GCA_001464575.1 Acidobacteria bacterium Ga0077553
CCTCTTCGCCAATTCGCCCCGCCGCGAAACCCTTCGCCAGTCTCTCCCCCAAGGCGAACTCCCCCAGGCCGCCGCCGAGCTCCAAGCCTATTTCGCCGGCACGCTCCAGAACTTCACCGTCCCCCTCGCCCCCCAAGGCACCCCCTTCCAAACCCGCGTCTGGGCCCTCCTCCGCGCCATCCCCTTCGCCGAAACCACCACCTACGGCGCCCTCGCCGCCCAACTCGGCAACCCCAACGCCTCCCGCGCCGTCGGCCTCGCCAACGGCTCCAACCCCCTCCCCATCATCGTCCCCTGCCATCGCGTCATCGGCGCGAACGGCCAACTCACCGGATTCGCCGGCGGCCTCCCCGCAAAATCCTGGCTCCTCGACTGGGAAAGACACTGCAAGTTCTTCGGCGCTGACAGAGAATAGTATCCATGGCAATTGCACTCGAAGAGTTAGAAGTTGGCCTGATGTTCTGGGGCGATACCGAACCGCTGAAGATGATCCGCGCCGTCAAGTCGCTCGGCATCCGCTGCGGCCACCTCGGCTTCACTGGCGCCGTCCCCCTCGCCGGCCTCGGCGCCGTCTATAAGCAGGCCCTCGCCGACGAAGGCTTCGTCGTCACCGCCGTTTTCGCCGCCTACGATGGCGAAAGCTACGCCGACGCCCCCACCGTCGAAAAGACCGTCGGCTTCATCCCCGCCGCCACCCGCGCCGAGCGCGAAGCCCGCACCTACGAAGTCATCGACGAAACCGCCGCCATGGGCGTCCCCATCTTCGCCTGCCACGTCGGCTTCGTCCCCGAAGACCACGCCCACCCGGACTACGCCCCCGTCCGCGACCTCGTCCGCCGCATCTGCGACCACGCCGCCAAATACGGCATCGTCTTCGCCCTCGAAACCGGCCAGGAGCCGGCCGAGTCCCTCCTCCACTTCCTTGAGGACGTCGATCGCCCCAACCTGAAACTCAACTTCGACCCCGCCAACCTCATCCTCTACGGCACCTCGGAGCCCATCGCCGCTCTCGAACTCGTCGGCAAGCACGTCGTCTCCGTCCATGCCAAGGATGGCAACTGGCCCGACCCCGCCAAGCCCGGCACCCTCGGCACCGAAATGCCGCTCGGCAGCGGCTCCGTCGGCATGGCCAACTTCGTCAACACTCTGAAGAAGGTCGGCTACACCGGCCCCCTCACCATCGAACGCGAAGTCTCCCTCGACCAGGACATGGACGATCGTCACCAAGCCAAGCTCGCGCACGTCGACGACATCAAAGCCGCCATCGAACTGCTCCGCAGCCTGCGCTAAGGTCCCATGCCGGAAAAGCAGGTTCCGGTCGCTCGTTGGGAAGGTGGCCGCGTCCATGCGGCCACTGACTCTCTCGGCGCCGAAGAACCGGTCGAAATCCGCGTCGAATACTCGTTCAAACAGCGCCGCGAAATCGCGACGCTCGGCCTCACCCTCGCCTCCCCCGGCGACGAGGCCGATCTCGCCTGCGGCCTCCTCCACGCCGAAGGCTGGCTCAGCAGCCCCGCTGAAATCGAGGCGATCCACGTCCAACCCGGCGCCGTCCTCGTCTCCCTGCGCGAATGCGTCGAACCCGCCAGCGCCGGCAGCCGCCACCTCGTCCGCACCTCCGCCTGCGGCCTCTGCGGCCGCGAAGAGCTCCCGGAACTCACCGCCCCCGCCGAACCCTCCGCCGCCGCTCTCCCCATCGGCCTGCTCTACGAACTCCCCGCCCGCCTCGCCGCCGCCCAGCCCGCGTTCCAACGCACCGGTGCGCTCCACGCCGCAGCGCTCTTCAATCTCCAAGGCGAACTCCTCGCTCTCCGCGAGGACATCGGGCGCCACAATGCGCTCGATAAGCTGATCGGCCATCGCCTCCGCGCCGGTCAGTTGCCGCTCACCGGCCACTTGATCCTTCTCAGTGGCCGGGCCGGCTACGAACTACTGCAAAAGTGCGCCGCCGCGAGTACTACTTTCGTCGCATCCATAGGAGCTCCATCAACTATGGCGGTCGATCTCGCAAGGCGGCAGAACATCACCCTCATTGGCTTCCTGCGCAAAGAGCGATGCAATGTCTATACCCATCCCCAGCGCATCGTGCAAAACTTTCCCGGGGAGTGAACCGATTTGGGAAGAAAATTCCCGCTTTCTATCCCAAATCCGCATTCGCGGGCTACATCGCTCTGTGTTGCAAGTTGAGGGCCAAAACTAGTTGGTAATGTCGAACGTCGTGCTCTCTTCCCGGATCGGCATGTACAGCTTGTACCATTCCTTCTGCGCGGGGCTGTCGGCGTAAGCCTTCAACGCGGCTTCGTCCTTAAACTCCATCACGAAAGCATTCGCCGCGCCGCCCTGCACCTTAATCGAGCGAGTCCACACGTTCGTAATGCCTTTGTACTTGTCCTGCAGGACGTGCACGCCGTCCAGCGCCGCCTTGATCTGCGCAGGGGTGGTACCCGCCTTCCACTTCACCGTGACCACGTGGATCACCGACTTCGGCGTCTGCTGGCTATAGCCCGTCGACGCACCCACGGTCAGCATCACAGCCGCCATGGCGATCATCAGAAATTGCTTCATAGGTTCGCTTCTCCTCGTTTTACTGCATTCCGTCCGGCCAACAACCCCGACCAGTGTTCACAGATCAGAATCGAGTTCGCCGGGTTCTGGGGGTGATATTTGATCAGCGCGTTGCCAATCAGTAGATGCGGAGCCGCCGGCAGGTGTTCCGCCAGCTTCCCAATATCCTGAGACGTCGAATAACTGACGCCCGCAATCTGATAACAGTAGTGCAAAGTTTGCTCGTCGGCCTGTTGCACCGTCGCCTCGCCCATCCGGCCAACGACATGAATCTTTATCCGCCGCCGTCGTTCGAGCTCATCCGGATTGCGCCGGGCGCGGATCGCCCCCACCAGCACCCAGGCCCCCGCGCCAAACGCCGCCACGCCCACCGCGGCTGGCACGAGCCAGGAGGTCTGCGCCAGTCGCGGGAGCCAAGCGAGCAACATCAGCAATCGTTACTTCGCCAACGATTTGGCGTGGTCTTTCAGGAACTGCTCCAACCCCTTGTCCGTCAGCGGATGGTTGAACAGCATGTCCAGCGTCTTAAACGGCATCGTCGCCACATCGGCACCGGCCAGCGCCGCGTCCACCACGTGGATCGGCGTCCGGATGCTGGCCGCCAACACCTGCGTCTTGTAGTCGTAGTTGGCGTAGATGGCCGTGATCTGCTCGATCAACTCCATCCCCACATGGCCAATATCGTCCAAACGGCCGACAAACGGGCTCACCAGGTACGCCCCCGCCTTCGCCGCCAGCAACGCCTGCGGCGCCGAGAAGCAAAGCGTCACGTTCGTACGAATGCCTTCGCTCGAAAGCGCCTTGCACGCCTTGATGCCTTCGCGGATCAACGGCAGCTTCACCACAATGTTCTTGTGGATCTTCGCCAGCTTCTTGCCTTCCTCAATCATCGCGGCGGCTTCGATAGCAACGACCTCAGCCGAAATGTCCCCGTCGATGATGTCGCAGATCGCCTTGACCTGCTCTTCAATCGGCTTGCCTTCCTTCGCAATCAGCGAAGGGTTGGTTGTGACGCCGTCCACGATGCCCCAGTCGGCACCTTTTCTAATCTCGTCCAGGTTGGCGGTATCCAGAAAAATTTTCATGGTAAGTTCTTATGATTCGGAGGTAATAGGGTTTTCGAGAGCGCCCACGCCATCGATAACGACGCGAACCGAGGAGCCCGGTTGCATGGGGCCTACGCCAGGGGGGGTACCGGTCGCGATCAGATCGCCCGGCTCAAGTGTCATAAATTGACTGACATAAGCGAGTATATCACCCAGGTCAAAAATCATATCCGTCACCGGCGCGTCCTGCACCAGCTTCCCGTCCAGATAACCCTGCACCCTTAGCGTGCTCAGCGCAACCTCATCCGCCGGTACCGCCCACTGCCCCACCGGGCAAAACGTGTCGAAACCCTTGCCCCGCGTCCACTGCCCGTCTTTCTTCTGCAGGTCCCGCGCCGTCACGTCGTTGACGCAGGTATAGCCCCACACATAGTCCGCCCAGTCCTGCTTTCGCACGTTCCGCGCCCGCCGGCCGATAATCACCCCCAGCTCCGCCTCGTAACTCACGAGACTCGACAACGCTGGATACAAAATCGTATCTCCATGCCCGATCAACGAGCTTGGCGGCTTCATGAAGATCAAGGGCTCCGTCGGCACCGCATTGCCCAATTCCTTCGCGTGGTCGGCGTAGTTCCGCCCCACGCAGACGATCTTCGATGGCGACACCGGCGGCAAAATCCGCACCGTGTCCAGCCCGTGCGTCGTCCCCGGCCGGAACTCAAACAGCGAGGGCGTCTCCTGAATCATCTCGCCCTGCAGGATTCCGTAGCGAACCCCCGGGTGGCTATCCGGCGCGGTGGGCGGGATTCCCTTATCCAAACTGAAGCGAACAAACTTGGTCACGGCGTTGTGATCTCCACTGGTTGCGATTTCGGACTTTCGTTGCCGTAGGCGTCCACGGCCGAAACGGCGTAGCTATACTTCTTCCCGCTTTCCACCGTACGGTCAGTATACGCGGGCACGTCCACCGCGTCGGCAAGCAACACCCCGTCCCGCCAAACCCGGTAGTGCTTCAAATCGGACTCCGTGCTCCGCTCCCACGAAAGCTCGTTCGCGTTCGTGCTCGCAATCACGTTCAGACCCGCAAGCTGCGCCGGCGGAAACGTGTCCGCATGGGTCACGGCCATCTCCGCCGTCCGCTCGCTCACCGCCACGCCTCCGCCCGCCTTCACCGCCGCCTGCACCTGATAGCGGTAGCTCTTGCCCACTTCCGCCGCGGCATCCAAGTATTCCGCCTTCGTCACGGAAGCCACCTGCGCTCCATCGCGGAACACGAGCCAACTCTCCCCCGCGCCCGCCCACGCCAGCGCCATCCCGTCCCGCGCCGGCTTGGCCGTAAACGCTGCCGGCGTCGCCACCGGCGCCACCACCCGCCGCACCACTTGGTTCGACGGTGCCGAATACCGGCCCTTCGCATTCTGCAGCCGGACGAAAAACGCAATCTCCTGGCCCACCCAGCCCGCCGGCACCGGCGTCTCGGCCTCTACGACGCCCGGCGCCCGCGCCGCCACCGGAATCGGCGCGTCCCCGCCCCGCAAGTCCACCGTCACGTCCGTCACCGGCAACTGCTCCGTCGTCAAATCCGGAATCGTAAACCGCAGCTTGATCTTCCCGCCCACCTGCTCCGCCTGCAAATCCATTACTTGCATCGGAATATTCAGCGCCGGCGGTTGCGGGTCCCCAATGTACCCGCAACCCGCGAGCCAGCCACACAGCAGGAAGATCGCCGCCGCCCGCATTAGAGGATATACCGGCTCAGATCCTGGTCTTTAATGATGTCCGCCAACTGCTTCTTCACATACTCGGCGTCAATCTTCACCGTCTTCTTCTTCAGGTCCGGCCCCTCAAAGCTGATCTCTTCGAGCACTTTCTCCAAAATCGTATGCAGCCGCCGCGCCCCAATGTTCTCCGCCTGCGCATTCACCTGCGCCGCGCACCGCGCCAGCTCCACCAACGCATCGTCGGTAAAGCTCAGCTTGATGCCTTCGGTATCGAGCAACGCCTGGCTCTGCTTAATCAGAGCGTTCTTCGGCTCCTTCAGAATCCGAATAAAATCGGCTTCCGTCAGCGACTTCAGCTCCACCCGGATCGGGAACCGCCCCTGCAACTCCGGAATCAGATCGCTCGGCTTCGACACATGAAACGCCCCGGCGGCAATAAAGAGAATGTGGTCCGTCCGCACGAACCCATACCGCGTATTCACCGTCGTGCCTTCCACAATCGGCAGAATGTCCCGCTGCACGCCCTCCCGGCTCACGTCCGGCCCCTGGCCGCCTTCGCGCCCGGCGATCTTGTCGATCTCGTCGAGGAAAATCATGCCGTTCCGTTCCACGCGCTCAATCGCCACGCGCTGCACCTGGTCCATGTCGATGAGCTTCTGCTCTTCTTCATCCACCAGGTAATCGAACGCCTCGCTCACGCGCATCTTCCGCTTCTTCGTCCGGCTGCCAAACAGCGCGGGCAAAAACTCTTTCAGGCTGACGTCCATCTCGTCCGGCCCGGGCCCGCCGCCGAATTCGATCATCGGCCCCCGGTCCTTCACGTCGATCTCCACCTGCTTATCGTCCAACTTCCCGGCCCGGAACTTCTCCCGCAGCTTCTCCCGCGTCCGCTCCGCCGTCTCCGTGGCATCGTCCGGCTGCGGCGGCATCAGCAGCTCGAGCAACCGGTCTTCGGCGTGCCGCTCCGCCCGGTCGGCCACCTCGTCCAGGCGCTCCTCCCGCACCATGTCGATGGCGATCTCCACCAGGTCGCGGATCATCGACTCCACGTCCCGGCCCACATAGCCAACCTCGGTGAACTTGCTCGCTTCCACCTTCAGAAACGGCGAATTCGCCAGCTTCGCCAACCGCCGCGCAATCTCCGTCTTGCCGACACCCGTCGACCCGATCATCAAAATATTCTTCGGCATGACGTCGTCGGCCATGTCCGGGTCCAGCTTCTGCCGCCGCACGCGGTTCCGCAGCGCAATCGCCACGGCCTTCTTCGCGTCGGCTTGGCCAATCACGTATTTGTCGAGCTCGCGCACAATCTCGCGCGGCGTCAACTCATCCAGCAGCGGCGACTCCCCATCGCTATGCGCCCCGTGTTGCGGGAGATAGATCACCATTAGTCCAACTCCTCGAACACGAACGAGTGGTTGGTGTAGATGCAGGTATCGCCCGCAATCTTCATCGCCTTCTCGACAATCTGCCGCGCCGAAAGCTCCGTGTTCTCGAGCAGCGCAATCGCCGAACAGCGCGCAAACGACCCGCCGGAGCCAATCGCCATTACGTCATCGTCCGGCTCAATCACGTCGCCGTTGCCGCCCAGCAGGTAGATCTTATCGTTGTCCGCCACCAGCAGCAGCGCTTCCAGATGGCGCAGCACCTTATCGGTCCGCCAATCTTTGGCCAACTCCACCACGGCCCGGTCCAGCTTGCCGTTATGCTGTTCGAGCTTGGTTTCAAACCGCGCAAACAGCGAAAACGCGTCCGCCGTCGACCCCGCAAACCCGGCCATGATCTTGCCGTTATATAGCTTCCGTAGTTTCTTGGCGTTGCCCTTGAGCACTTCCGAGCCCATGGTTACCTGACCATCGGCCGCCATGACGACCTTTCCTCCCCGGCGAACCGCCAGGACCGTCGTCGATCGAATCCGTTGAGACATGAATCTAAGCTCTTATTCTACCGTGCCTCGCCCAGCAACGCCGCCAGCGCCGCCGAAACATACCGCCGGCTCCAAGGAATTTCCCCGCCCGTCTTCAACAAAATCTTAAATTCCCCATTCGTCCAAGGCCGCAAACTGGCAATCGCCGCCACATTCACAATCGCCGACCGGTTCGCCCGCGCAAAGCAACCCGGGTCCAGCCGCCGCTGCACCGCCTCGAGCGAACTGCGAATAATGTGCGTCTCCGCCCCGCAATGCAGCACCACGTAGTTCCGCGCCGACTCAAACCAGTCCACCTCCTCAACGGCCACGAACTCCACCGTCCCCGGCCGCCCCTCCACCAAAAACCGCTTCACATACGCAGCCGCCCGCGCCCGCAGCCGCCCCACCAACTCATCGAACACGTCCGGCGCCACCGGCTTCAGCAAGTAATCAAACGCCTGCACCCGAAACGCCTGCGCCGCGTACTGGTCGTACGCCGTCACGAACACCACCGCCGCCTCCCCCAAACCCGCCGCCAGCTCCATGCCGTTCCGCGCCCCTAACTGGATATCCAGAAACACCACGTCCGGCCGCTCCGCCGCCAACACGGCCTGCGCCTCCTCGAACGTCCCCGCCTCGCCCACCACCCGGAAGTCCGCATGCGCGCTCAACAAATGCCGCAGCTTCTTCCGCGCCGGCGGCTCATCATCCACCAACACGACACGGAATTCCAACCGACACCTCCGTCCCTTCCCCCCGCCGCACCAAGCTCACCTCCCCGGCCGTGCCATACAGCTGCCGCAGCCGCTCCTGCGTGTTCTTCAAGCCAATCCCCAATCCCGGCCCGCCCTCTCCCCGCCCCTCGTCCGTCACCCGCACGCGCAACTGCCCGCCCTCCCGCTCAATCCGGATCTCCACCCGTCCCGCCCCGCCGTGCCGGATCGCGTTCTCCACCACCGGCTGCAGCAGCCCCTGCGGCACCATCGCCCCCCGGGCCGCCGGGTCCACGCTCACGGTCACCTCGAGCCTCTCCCCGAACCGCGCCCGCATCACGCGGCGCCTCCGCCGCATCCCCCCGCTGCAACGTCCGCCGCAAATACTCCGCCAGCCGGCTCAGCATCATGTCCGCCCGCCGCGGGTCTTCGTACACCGTCGCCGAAACCGCATTCATCGCGTTGAACAAAAAGTGCGGCTGCAGCTGCAGGTTCAGGTTCTCAAGCTTCATCCGCGCCAGCTCCCCCTGCCGCTCCAGAAACACCGCCGCCCCCGCCGTAATCGCGTAGCCAATCACGTCCACCGGAAACTCCATCAGATACCGCAACGGCATCAGCCCGTAGTCGTAGCTCCCCCAGAAAGCCAACTCCCGCGCCCCCCACATCAACGACGTCTTCACCCCCGAATAGATCACCACGCCTGGCAAATGCCACCACCACCGCCCCCGGCCCAGCACCCACAGCACCCACGGCACCATCACCATGGCCCCGTACGCGCCCGACATCTCCTCCACCAGCACCCGCACCCACCGCGAAGGCTCCCCGCTCACCACGTTCTCAAGCGTCCGATACACGAAGTGCAGCAGCCCCAGAGCCGAAAACAGCGCGAAGATCCAGCCCCGGTTACTCATCAAGCGCAAACGCCACCACAGCATTATCCAACGGCCCCAGCGACGGATCATGTCCCCCGGCCGCAATCACCACGTACTGCTTCCCCTTGTGCGCAAAGCTCATCGGCGTCGACCGCGCACTCGCCGGCAGCTTGCCCCGCCAAACCTCCCGCCCCGTCTTCGTCTCAAACGCCTTCAGAAACGGATCCAGCGTCGCCCCCAGAAACACCAGTCCCCCCGCCGTAGCCAGCGGCCCGCCCAGGTTAATCGAAACCAGCGGGGTCGACCAGCGAATCTCCCCCGACACCGTATCCACCGCCACCAGCGACCCATGCGGCCCCTTGCCACAAGGCAAACCGTCGGGCCCCCGCATCAACTCCCGCGACATGCCAAACGCCGCCCCCCGCTGCCCCGTCATCTCCACGCCCTGCAGCCGCCGGCCCTTCTCTTTGGAAAACTCCGCCCGCGGAATCAGCCGGATCACCGCCGGCAAATTGTTCACCGGAGCCACCAGCAAATTCTCCTCCGGGCTCCACGCCAGTCCGCCCCAATGCAGCCCCCCAATGTTTCCCGGCAGAATCAACGACCCCTGCACCGACGGCGGCGTAAACACGCCCTCGTTCCGCAGCTTCGCCGCCCACTCCGCGCACGCCGCGTTCGCCGCCTCAAACCGCTGCGGCACTAGCGAAGGTGGCCTCGTCGGAAACGGCTGCGTCGGCGACGCTGCCTCAAGCTCCGTCCGCGGCACCGCCCGCTCCTCCACCGGGAAGAGCGGTTTCCCCGTCGCCCGGTCGAGCAAAAACACATGCCCGGTCTTCGACCCCACCGCCACGGCCACCCGGCCCTTCACCGTGTACAGCTCGGGCGGGCTCGCCACGTCATAGTCCCAAATGTCGTGGTGCACGGTCTGGAATCCCCACAGCAGCTTCCCCGTCTTCGCCTCCAACGCCACGACCGAATTGGCCCACCGGTTATCCCCCGGCCGCCCCCCGCCGAAGTAGTCCGGGCTCGCCGACCCTGTCGGCACGAACACCAATCCCCGCGCCGCGTCCACCCGAATCAAGCTCCAGGCGTTAGCCCCGCCCGTCTTCCCGTCCGTCGGATGCCAAGTCCAAACCAGCCGCCCCGTCCGCGCATCCCACGCCCGCACCTCGCCGGTCGGCGAATCCGCCCGATGGTTATCCGCAATCGCGGACCCCGTAATCACCAGATCCCCAATCACCGCCGGCGGCGAAGTCTGTTCATACTCCCCGTCGTACTCCGGCCCCCGCACCAAGCCATGCCGCAGGTCCGGCACGACGAATCCCGCGCTCGGCGCCCCGGTCAACGCGTCCAGCGCCACCAGCTTCGCGTCAATCGTCGCGACGAAAATCCGGTCCTTCCAAACCGCCACCCCCCGGCTCGCGAAATCGCCGTAGTTCCCCTTCCGGTTGATCTCCAGCTGCCGCTCCCACCGAACCTTGCCGGAGTCTGGCTCCAACGCCACCACCTTCCCAAACGGCGACGACACATACAGCAGCCCATGCGCATAGACGGCCGTCGCCTCAAACGCCGGCGCCCGCCCCCCGCCCGGCAAAGCCGCCAGCGATTCCCCGGTCCGGTACACCCACGCCTGCCGCAACCGCCCCACGTTCCCCGTGTGCACCTGCCGCAAGGGCGAGTACTCCCCCGCCCAACTCACCGCCGCCACAACCAACGAAATCAGAACTCGCATACCCGCAGTATGCCCTCGCCCCCCACCGCGATCCACCCTTTCGGGATGTCCCGTGCCCCCGGCGGGACAAACGCCAACAGGCTCAACCCTCCCTCGGCCCCGACCGGAACAGCTCCCCAGCCATCGCCCACCGATGAGCCTCTCCGGCCACGGCGCCGGGACAAACGCAGCAACGAGTTCACCGGCTCGGCAATCAGCAGCACCACCCGAGGCAAGCTCCGCAACCGCCCGCTGATGCGCCTCGCCGATCGCCGGAAACCTCGCCGGGAGCGGGACAAACGCAGCAATGAATTCACCGGCGCGGCGATCAACAGCACCCCCCGAGGCAAATTCCGCAACTGCAATCCCGCCCCATCCCGCGCAATCGCCCACTGATGCGCCCCGCCGATCGCCGGAAACCTCGCCGCCAGCGTTTCGCCCCCCGGTCTCGGGACGTCCCATCCCCTAGCGGGACAAACGCAGCAACGAATTCACCGGCGCACCCTTCTCCGGATAATCGCTCCGATAATGCCCGCCCCGGCTCTCCTTCCGCGCCAACGCCGCCTCCGCAATCAACAACGCCACCTGATGCAAACTCCGCAACTCAAAATCCAACCGCTGCGGCTGCCGCTTCGCCTCAATCGGTACCGACCGGAACAGCTCCAGCGCTTTCGTCAACCCCGCCCCGTCCCGCGTAATCCCGCAATACTCCCAAGCAATCGCCCGCAGATGCGCCTCGCTGATCGCCGGGAACATCTCCGGCATCGGCGCCTCGCCCTCGGCATTCACCGCATCAAACCCCTTCATCGCCTCCGCCGCCCGCGCGCCAAACACCACGCCTTCGAGCAACGAATTACTCGCCAACCGGTTCGCCCCGTGCACCCCCGTGCACGCCACCTCCCCCGCCGCAAACAGCCGCGGCACCGTCGTCTGCCCGTTCAAATCCGTCTGCACCCCGCCCATCGCATAGTGCGCCGCCGGATGCACCGGCGCCGGCTCCTTCCGCAAATCCAACTTATAAAACAAACACGTCTCGAAAATCCGCGGAAAATGCGCTTCCATCGCCCCCGGCGGAAAGTGCGTCATGTCCAAGAACATATGCGGCGCACCCGTCCGTGCCATCTCCCGCACAATCGCCCGGCTCACC
>LNFE01000121.1 GCA_001464575.1 Acidobacteria bacterium Ga0077553
TCACTGTCAAATCGTCAATCTGCGCCCGCCGCAACTGCGCGAACACCATATAGTCCACCGCATCGCCCCAAAAGCCCCCCAGAATCAGGATGGCCGTCGACATCGCCACCCCGCCAATTGACAGCAGCGATTTCACCGGACGCCGCTCCAGGTTCCGTACGATCATTCGCGACGGCTGCGAAAACCAAGGCATCTCCAAAAAGCTCCGCCGGTAGTTCCCCGGGTTGGCCGGCTGCATCGCCACCGCCGGTGACTCCCCCGCTGCCCGCAGCACAGAAAATAGCGTCCCCGCGCCCGCCGCCGCCAAGCTCACTGCAAACGAGGCAGCCACCACGCTGCCGCCAATCGAGTACTCGAGATACGGAAACCGGTAAACGTCCATGTATAGCCGGGACATGCCCGCCCCCATCCATGCCCCGGCCCCGATCCCCAGCAGCGTCCCCACCGTCACAATCACCGCCGTGAACTTCAGGAAGTGCCAGACAATCGCCCCCGTCGAGTACCCGAAGGCCTTCAGCGTCGCAATCTGCCCCCGCTGCGTCGCCATCAGTCGCCCCACCACCACGTTCAGCAGAAACCCGGCCACCGACAAGAAAATGGCCGGAAACAGCGTCGCCATCATCTCGAGCTGTTTGAACTCCTCGGTCAGAAACCGGTGCGAAACCTGGTCCTTCCGCCCGTGCGCCCCCAAGCCGCCATAAGGCTTCAGAATCGCGTCCACCGCCTGCACCGCGTCCTCCACGCGGGTCCCGCGCTGCAGCCCCGCCGCCAACTGGTTGAACGCCCCCGTCATGTTGAACGAGCCCTCCAGCGGCGCCGCGTTCATCCACAGAATGCAGTAGGTCTTGAAGTCCGGCACAATCGACCCCGGCGCAAGCTGATAGGTGAACTCCGGCGACGACGCCACGCCCACCACCACCAGCCGCTGCTTTCGCCCATTGATCGTCACCGCCAGTTCAAACCCCGGCTGCAGCTGATGGGCCTTGGCGAACCCATCGCTCACCAGCGCTTCCTTGTCCCGCCCCGCCTCCGGCATGCGTCCCGCGTGCAGGTGCAGCAGATTGAACTGTCCCGCCCCCTGCGGCAGCCCCACCACCTGCCCCGAAACCGGCTGTCCGTAGCTGGCGAGCTCAATGTTGGCGGGCGCCACCACCCGCGCCTCGACCGCGGCAATCCCCGGCGCCGCCGCGATCCGCGCCGCCACGCTCAGCGGCGCCTGCTTCAACCCGGCAAACAGTTCCGGAAACCGGAACTCCCGGTACATCCGGCTCTGCGTCTGCTGCAGCGACTCGAGCGTCGACGCCGCCATCACATAAGTGGCGATCCCGCCCGCCAGCACGCACGAGATCGCGATCACCTGGCCCCGCACCGCCCACAGATCGCGAAACAGCTTTCTGTCGAGCGCCCGGAGCATTACCAGTGCAACTCCTTCGGGCTCCGCCGGTGCGGGTTTTGCTCGACGTGCGACACGCCCCCGTTGCTCATATGGACCACCCGATCGGCCATCCCCGCGATATCGGCGTTGTGGGTAATCACGGCCGTCGCCGCGCCCAGTTCCCGGTTGACCTTGTCAATCGCCTCCAGCACGACAATCCCGGTCTCGGAATCGAGCGCCCCGGTCGGCTCATCGCAAAGCAGGACGCTGGGTCGTTTGGCAATGGCCCGGGCGATGGCGACGCGCTGTTGTTGGCCGCCCGAGAGCTGGGAAGGGAAGTGGTGCATCCGGTCTTGCAGCCCCACCATCTCGAGGGCCTCCGCCGGCTTCATCGGGTTCTCGGCAATCTCGGTCACCGCCGCGACGTTCTCGATTGCCGTCAGGCTTGGAATCAGGTTGTAGAACTGGAACACAAAACCCACATGACGACGCCGGTACTGTGTCAGTTCCCGATCGTTGGCCGTAGTGATATCGAAACCCTGGTAGAGCACGCTGCCCGCTGAAGCCCGGTCGAGCCCCCCGAGAATATTGAGCAAAGTCGATTTCCCGCTCCCCGAAGGCCCCAGCAGCACCATCATCTCCCCGGAGTAAAGCTCAAGGTCCACCCCGCGCAGCGCATGCACCCGCACCTCGCCCATGTCATAGAACTTGGTCACCGCCCGGGCTGCGAATACCGCTTCCACTACTCCAACTTTACCGCCTGCAGCAACGACCAACCCGAGTTCCGCCCCGCGCCCGCCGCTTGCACCCCGGCGAAGGCAAACTTGTTCCCGGCAAAGTTACTCTTAAACTGCAGGCTCAGCGTCAGGTAGAGTTCCGACGCACCGCTTTCAAAAATCGACGATCCCGACGAACGAAGGATACAACGGCTGTTCTCGACCGTACCGCTCGCTATCGGTCCCGCGTTCAGCGCTACTCCGTTGACGAGCAGTTGCGTACCGTCGTCAGAGACCAGATAGGCTCGCTGCGCGGCCCGATCGATGCCGATGTAGCAGGCATTCGCGGCATCTAGTCCGCTGTTGATCAGCACCTGCATAGAAGTAATCGCACCCGCTGGGCTCAGGTCCGCCGTCGTGTACCGCACCGCATAAGTAACCACCGGACCCACGGGCAGGGTCAGGTCAAACGGAGAGTTCGGGCTCGCCGTCAGTTGCCCCGTCGTGCCGAACTGGCGGATCACGGACGCCGCCTGCCAACCGCTGTTGGCCTCCAGGCGATCGCGGGCCGCCGCATACACCGCTAACGGACCGCCCAACGCAGCACTCAATTGCATCGTCAGCGTCAGCTCAATCTTGCACTGGCTGTTCTCCACCGCCGCCGTCGAGGGTGACATCGGCAACTCCAGTAAGCCCAGACCCGCATTGTCCACCAGATACAACTGCTCCGTTGCCGCATTGTAGGCCACATAACAGGCCGCTCGACCGTCGAGCGCCCGGTTGATCAGAATGTTGACGATGCCCAGATCATTCGCGCCGTTTGAATCCCGGAAGATGAACTCACGCCGGCCGTTGCCCAGGTCGCGCGTCGAAACGAACGCCGGCGTGCTGTTCGGAATCCCGGTGCTGGCCCCGGCCTCTTGCAGGATTGAGAAGTTGGCCGAGTTCACCCGGATCAGCCCGCTCCGCGCGGCGCCCGTGTTCGCCGCCACGGTGTAGTTCACCGTCCCATTGCCCGTGCCCGTCGCACCATTCGGAAAGGTGATCCAGGGCGCCGTCGCCGTCGCGGTCCACGCAGTGGCTGAAAGCGCCGTCGTCACCGCGAAACTCCGCGCTCCGCCGGCGGCCGGAATGGTCACCGTCACCGGCTCCACCGCCACGGGAGCCGCGTTCTGCGTCACCGTGAACGTCGCGCCGCCGTTCAAGACAATCGTCGCCGTGCGCGCCACCGCCAGCCGGTTGGCCTCCACAGCGTAGGTCACGCTCAATGGGCCCAACCCAAACGAGCCGCTCAGAATACGGATCCAGGAAGCATTGGTGCTGGCTGTCCAGGCGCAACTCCCGCCCACCGTCACCGCCGTCGTGTTGACGCTGTCAGTCGTGCCTACCGTCGCCGTCGAACTCGCAAAGGCCGGAGTGCAGCCGGGGGCGGTCGCATCGGCCGCAATCACTATGACCTGGGCCGCCGATTGGACCCCAAAAGCATTTTCTGGCGACCCCAGCGCATAAACCGCGTTCCCACTTTGATTCCAGAACACGTACCTCCCGCGTACCCCGGTCGCGAAGGGTTGCCGCCCCGCCAGCCCGGACTGTTCGTCTCCATACAGCCGGACCTCATCGGAAACAGAGGATCCGGGCGAGGGGCTCACGGCGCCCACCACGGCCATCGTTCGCCGCCTTCGGTTATGCTCAGCCCACCGCAGCCGGCTGTTAGGCGCCAACTGTCCTCCCGAACTCAAGTCATCCACCGGATTGCCCGTCACCCTTCGGATTTCGCTGCACGTCGTCAGCATCCGGTCGCCCTGTTCGTAGAACCAAAACAGTTCGGGGCAGTTTACGCCCGCATTCTGCGGTTGCGTCGGGAGCGCCAGTTCGCCCGCCGCTGTCGACCAGCGTTGCGTGCCAATATACAAGGCCGATGTGCCAGGTTGTAATCTCCCATGGGTGATGTTCGAGGTGCTCTCAACTTGCGTCCAAACACCGTTCGACAGTCGTAGGTTCAGGACGGATTGGCCGCTGCGCAAGCCGAAGACGTAAAGGAATCCGTTCTCGCCCCACACGATCCAATTGGCGTCGGTGACGACGGCATACTCCCTCGTGACAGCGCCGCCCACCAGGTCGACCAATGAAATCCATCCTTCGTGCCCGACGGCGGCCGTGTTCCCCGTAGCATCCACCACCACGGACAATCCCTTGAACCGCAATGGCACCACTCGCTCTTCGCTTGTCTGCGGATTCACGAGGTGGAGTTCGGCTGGCTCCTCGCTCAACAGCACCATACGGTCCAAGCTCTTGCTGTAGTCTGCCGACCGCACCCGGTAGCTCAGCGGCAACGGGCTCGGCAACGGCCCCGGTTTCGCCGCTTGATTCACGGTCAGCGTCTGCCCACCAATCGCGAGCGTGCCCGTTCGCGCGGCTCCTGGGTTGGGGCGTACGACGTATTCGATCGCCCTCTCTCCCGCTCGGAGCGGCCCGCCGGTCGCTTGGAGCCAGGAAACCGGAGATTCCATCCGGAAGACGCAGTTCGCCGCCCCCGTCACGTTCACGGTCAACAGTGCACCCTCTCCCGGCGCGTTCACCGTTGTTGCGCTCAACAGCGGCGTACAGCCCGCCGTGCTACCAAGGTCAAAAACACGCAGGGTAAAATCCTGTACCAGCCCGGCCGCCGGATCCGCTTGCGCGATCACATAAAGCTCCGATCCACCGTCCCCAAACACCCAGCGGCCTCGAGTTGCATGGCTCACTCCGTTCACCACCGTACTCGGCAGCGCCAAACGACCTGCCAGCCGGAGTGTGCCCTTGGTAAAGAGTTGAACCTCGGTGTCTTCGAGCGAACTGGGCGAATACTGGCTCACTTGGCCTGGAATCACCGCCAATTCGTTCCGCCCAGTGAACTCCCACAGGCTCTGGATTCGCGTGAAATCGGATACAGAGCCGCGATACTGCAGTTCCAGGTTCGGCGATGTGGAGGACCAGAAAACCGATCCGCAGCCATTGAAGATGCTTTCGCCATCAGCGGATACCCAATTCGAGCCACAGACCTGCAGCCGGCCGTTATACCCCGTGCTTCCTTGCCCATCAACGGGCAGACCATCGCGGAGGTTCAGCCGCTCTAAACGGCCAGACGTAAATGGGTTGCCCGATGTGTAGATCGCGTCCCCCCGTGGATGCACCCGCGCGCCCAGCAGCGAGTCGTTCCGCGACACCGTCGTAATCAACGTACCCGACAATAAGTCCACGGAGCGAATCTGCCGCGAGCCGCCCTGCTCGAGTTCTACATAGAGGTAGGTGGCGCCCACCACCAGCGACCGCGCCGAGCCGGGAATCGTGTAGCTCCTCTCGACGACCCCACTGAACAGGTTCACGTAGCTGATGGACCCACTGTGGCCAACCGCCGCGTACAATCCGCTCGGGCTCAACGCCAGATCCAGCGGCGGCGCCGGCAAATTCACGGTAACGTTTACCTGCGTCGCCGGGTCGTAAATGTACAGTTGGTTCGGCGCTGAACCCACCATCACGATCCGGTTCAGCGGTACGCTATACTCGGCATCCAACGGACGAAACGGGAGCGTGTAGCTCGCCTGCCCCCAAACCACTCCCACCCCACTCAAAGCCAAAACCAGACCACGCCACAGAACCAAACTCCGCCACATGGGGGCAGCGTAGCATGGAACTCCTACCCGCCGCCCGGCCCTGCATTTGACGGGCCATTCATACTTCTGTTATCTTGTCTTATAAGCCGGAGTCGGGCCGGGACATCCTTTCTGTGAATCTTTCCTTCCGCTGCTCTTTTCGCGGTCGTCTCCACGACTGCTACAGCACATTTTTGCCTTTCCCCAAGCGCACCCCCCACGCGCTCGCCTATACCTCTACCGACTCGTCTGTTCCCGACTCATCCTGCTGTCCCTTGCGGCCCTAGCACCCGACGCTTTGCCGCTTGCCCTTTCTTGTGCATGCCCTTTAGGAGTGAATCATGAGTAGCCCTGCGAACGTTACCCAGCGCCAACGCGTGGACTTTTCCAAGATCAAGACTTCGGTACCCATCCCGAATCTCATCGAAGTCCAGAAACAAAGCTATGAGCGCTTTCTGCAAATGGATCTGCTCCCGGCCGAACGTGATGACTCCGGCCTTCAATCCGTCTTCGCCAGCGTTTTTCCGATCTCGGACTTCCGCGGTCTCTCCCAACTCGACTTCGTCGACTATTCCATCGGCAACTGGGAATGCAAGTGCGGCAACCTGAAAGGGCTCCACAACCTCCGGTCCACCTGCCGCTCCTGCGGCTCCATCATCAAGACCGACCCGTTCCACCCCGGCGACATCCACTGCGACAAGTGCGGAACGTTCAACAAGAACGTCGTCACCTTCTGTAATCGTTGTGGCGACCCCGTCGGCCTCCAACTGAAGTACGACGTCCCCGAGTGCGAAGAGCGCTCCATGACCTACGCCGCTCCGCTCAAGGTCACCATCCGGCTCACGGTCTTTGATAAGGATCCCGACTCCGGCGCCAAATCCGTCCGCGACATTAAGGAGCAGGAAGTCTTCTTCGGCGAAATCCCGCTGATGACCGACAACGGCACCTTCATCATCAACGGCACCGAACGCGTCATCGTCTCGCAGCTCCACCGTTCGCCCGGCGTCTTCTTTGAACGCGTTCAGGCGCAGGGGTATTTCCTCGGCAAGATCATCCCGTACCGCGGTTCGTGGGTCGAGTTCGAATACGACAACAAGAATCTCCTCTACGTCCGTATCGACCGGAAACGGAAGTTCTATGGCACCGTCTTCCTTCGCGCGATGGGCCTGAAGACCGACGAGCAGATCCTCCGTACCTTCTATACGGACACCGCCACCCGCGTCAACATTTCGAAGGACAACAAGCTCTTCTGGCAGATCGCGCAGCAGGGTCAACCCGGCCGCAACGCGCTCAAGGACATGAAGCTGTCCTACGCCGTTTCCACCAAGGCCGGCGAAACGGTCATCGCGGCGGGCAAGAAGATCACCAACCGCGTCCTCGGCGAACTCGCCAAATCGAAGTTGGAGCAGTTTGAAATCGCCGCCAACGACCTCGAAGGCGCCTA
>LNFE01000122.1 GCA_001464575.1 Acidobacteria bacterium Ga0077553
GGGATTGATGCAACAGTTTTGGCCGGAGACGGAACAGTTTCCGAACGGGTCGGCGGTGTTCGTGTTTGCTCTACCGGAGCCGCCGCGATGAGGTGGATGGCGGGGGTGGTGCTGGCGCCGGTGATGCTGTTCGCCGATCAGCAGGGGAGCCTGGGGACGTCGGCGATGGTGGCGCGGGGCGACCAGTTATTTGCGCAAGGGTGCGCCGTGGGTTATTGCCACGGGACGGCGGGAGCGGCGGCGCGGAGCCCGCGGCTGCGGGGCCGGACGTTTGAACGGGAGTATCTCGTGAAAGTGATTCGGGACGGGATACCGAACTCGGCGATGCCGGCTTGGGGCGACCGGTTGGTGGATGAGGAGATCAGCGCGCTGGTGGCGTACATCCAGAGTCTGGCGACAGCATCGAGCGAGGGGCCGGCTCCAACGGAGACGGCGAACTTGGCACCCCCGGTGGCCGTGAAGGAGTCGGACCTGGCTCCTGAGGTGCGGCAAGGCAGGGAACTGTTCTACGACCCGCAGCGGCTGCGGCGGTGTTCGAACTGCCATCGTTTGCAGGGCATCGGCACGCCGGTGGGGGTGGACTTGGCAAAGCTGAGCAAGCAGCAGTTAGCGGCCGACGCCGTGAACTCCCTGCGCTACGGGCGGCCGCGGCGGGTGCGCGGCGTGGTGCTGCGGGATGGCGACCGGTTCCCGGCAGTAGTGGTGGATCGTGGGCCGGCCGAGACGCGGGTTTATGACCTGAAGGGGATTCCTCCCGTGTTGCGGAATCTGCAGAATGCCGAGATCCAAGCGATTCAGCAGCAGAGCGGCTGGCGACATGCGCAGGCGGTGCAGGGCTACACGACGGACGAGCTGAAGGCGGTGTGGGCCTTTGTGAATTGGGCCGCCCAGCGCTAATCTTGGGTCATGTTAGATCGTCGCGAGTTTCTTGCCGTGTCGCTGGCAGCGGCAGTGGCCATGAAGGCGGACGCCGCACCGCGGACCGCGCAAGGGGAGTGGCGGAACCGGCAGCCCGGGATGGCGTACCGGCAACTCGGCCGGACGGGCTTCATGATTTCCGAAGTCGTAATGGGTGGGAATACGATCTCGCCGACGAACTATGAGCATGTGCTGGCGGCGATGGACCGGGGTTTGAACTATCTCGATACCGCTCCGGCGTACGGCAACACCGAGAGCGAGAAGGGGTATGCGAAGGTGATCAAGGCGCGGAAGCGCGATCAGTTCTTTCTTAACTCAAAGGTGAGCGTGTGGGATTCGAACCGCAGCAAGCAGTTTCAAGACATCTTCGCGAGTCTAGACGCGACGACGCAAAAGAAGCTGCAGACGAAGGCGCTCGACGAGATTGCCCGGCGGAAGGCCGACGAGCCGGAGTACTTCATCGGATACTTTGGCGGGCAGCGGGCGGAGTTGGATCAGGCGTACCTGGCGAACATCATGGAGGCCGAGTACGGCCGGAAGATCGACCGGAACAAAAACTATAAACGGATCATCTGGGAGAGTGTCGAGGCGACGTTGCGGCGTTTGGGGACGGACCACCTCGACATCCTGATGTGCCCGCACGGGGCGAGTACGCCGGTGGAGTTGCTGCGGTATCCCGAGATCGGCGAGGCGTGTGAGGTGCTCAAGAAGGCGGGCAAGGTGCGGCACATCGGGGTGAGCGCGCATACGGATCCAGCGGGGATTCTCGAGGCAGCGGCGAAGTCGAACGTGTATTCGGTGGCGATGGTCGCCTACAACGTGGTGAACCATCCGTATGTAGCGAAGGCGTTGGCCGCCGCGCAAAAGAAGGGTTTAGGGGTGATTGCGATGAAGGTGGCCCGGCCGGTGTTCGCGGGGCGGCCGAACGGGCCGGACACGCCGGCGCGGCAGGCGAAGATGGACGCCGCGGTGCCGGGTGGATTGAAGCGGCCGCTGAAGGCGTACTCGTGGGCGTTGCGGAACCCCAACCTGAGCGCGGTGATCAGCGAGATGGTGAACCGGTCGATGGTAGACGAGAACCTGCAGTTGGCGGCGGAGAAGAAATCGGCATGAACTCGGCGTGGGGACCGCCGCTGTTGCTCTCCGCCGCGCTCATCTGGTGGATCTGCGCGGCGGTGTATGCGTTGCTGGGGAGGGGTGCGGTGGCCGCGTTGAACGTGGTGATTGCGGGCGGATTTACGTATCTCGCTTACCGCGCTTTCCGCGGTTAAAGCCGGACGGCGGCCTGATTGAGCTTCATGGCGACTTCGTAGAAGGCGTAGATGGTCAGGGCGAGCGAGACGATGGCGAGGAGGCTCCAGAGCTTTTCGCGGGCGTCGTCGAAGGGGCGGGGGAAATTGGCCACCCAAGCCGTGGCGAAGCCGCCGATCATGCCGCCGAGATGGGCCGCGTTGTCGATTGGGAACATGGGCAGGCTGCCAATGAAGAAGCCGATTCCGGCGTTGATGAGCAGCTGCTTCTGCAGATACTTGGCGTAGGGGTGGCGGCTCATCACGCCGGCCGCGATCATGGCGCCCATGAGGCCGAAGATGCCGGCGCTGGCGCCGAGCGAGGGCGCCTGGGTCCAGATGGCGCTGAGGAGGAAGCCGCCGATGGTGGAGACGGTCCAGATGGTGAACATGCGGCGGGTGCCGAACATCTCTTCGGCGATGGGACCGAGGTTGTACAGGCTCATCATGTTCATCAGGATATGCATGGGGTAGATGTGCAGGTATCCGGCGGTGATGAGCCGCCACCATTCGCCGGCGGCGAGGCCGGGGAGGGTCTTGGCGGCAAAGAAGGGGAACGCCTCGTTCTTGCTCAGCAGCACGGCCAGGAAGAAGGTGCTATTGACGAGGAGTAAGAGTCCGGTCGCCATGCGGTCGGGACCGAGGAGACTGGAAATTCCAGATTGTTGGTAGGACACTGCTTTCATTGTATCGGCGCTGGTACACTTGAGGATTCCGTGGCGCAGGACGAACAAAAACTCAGGCAAGATATCGTGGATATCGGCCGTCTCATGTACGCGAAGGGCTGGGTGGCGTCGAACGACGGCAACATCAGCGTCAGGCTGGATGCCGACCGGATTTTGTGCACGCCCACCGGTATCAGCAAAGGCCGGATGGCGGTGGACGATCTGATTATCTGTGACATGCGGGGCCAGAAGATCGCGGGGCGGCGGGAGCGGACGAGCGAGATCCTGATGCATCTGACGATGTATGAGATGCGGCCGGACGTGAACGCCGTGGCGCACGCGCACGCGCCGGTGGCTACCGGGTTCGCCGTGGCGGGCCGGGCGCTGAACATGGCCATCCTGCCGGAAGTGGTGGTGAATCTGGGCTGTGTGCCGCTGGCGCCGTATGGGCTGCCGGGGACGCCGGAATTGAGCGATACGCTGAAGCCGTTCATCCCACACTACGACGCGATTCTGCTCGGCAACCATGGCGTGGTGTGCGGCGGGGCGGACCTCTGGAGCGCGTTTCACAAGATGGAGACCGTGGAGCACGTGGCGAAGATCGCGTTGGTGGCCGAGCAGTTGGGTGGGCCAAAGCTGCTCGACCGGCATGAGGTGGACCGGCTGTTTGAGGCGCGTGGGCGTTACGGCATCCAATCGAATTCGAAGGCGGCGCCGGGTTGCCCGATCACGGCCGCGGACGTGGCGGCGGACGAGCGGATCACGGTAACGCGGGAAGAGTTGATTGCGTTGATTGACGAAGCGGTGCGGGCCGGGCGGTAGGGAGCATCGACAACGGCATCTGGTTGCGCGATACTTTGAGGTTGAATTATGGGTGACGCACTTGGAATGGTGGAGACCCGCGGATTGGTCTCGATGATCGAAGCGGCGGACGCGATGGTGAAGGCGGCCAACGTCCGGCTGGTAGGTTGGGAGAAGATCGGCTCGGGCTACGTGACGGCGATTGTCCGCGGTGATGTCGCGGCGGTGCGGGCGGCTACGGACGCCGGCGCAGCGGCGGCGCGGCGGGTGGGCGAACTCGTCAGCGTGCATGTGATTCCGCGTCCGCACGCCAGCCTGGAGGGGATTCTCCCGATTGGCAAGGCGAACGGAAAGTAGATGATCCTGGCGCGCGTAGTTGGAACCATTGTCGCCACACGCAAGGATCCGCGCCTCGATGGCAAGAAGCTGCTGATCATCAAGCCGGTGACACCAGAGGGCAAAGACGAGGGGAGTTACCTGATCGCCGTTGATGCCGTAGGCGCGGGCTTTCGAGAGACGGTGATTGCGGTCACCGGCAGTTCGGCGCGCATGGCGGAAGGGTGCAAGGACCGCCCGGTGGATACGGCGATCATCGGCATCGTCGACACGATCAGCCTCGACAAGGGCGCGACGAAGGGCAGTTAACGATGTACATCGGCAAGGTGATTGGCCGGGTGGTTTCGACGGTGAAGGATCCGGGGCTGGCCAGCCAGCGCCTGCTGATTGTACAGCCGCTGACTCCCTCCCTGCAGCCGACGGGGAAGCAGATCGTGTGCACGGACTCGATTGGCGTGGGGGCGGGGGAGCTGGTCTACTGGACGCGCGGGAAGGAATCGAGCTTTCCGTTTCTTCCGGTCGAGGTGCCGACGGATACTACGATTGTGGGGATTATCGACCGGGTGAACGTATGCTGATTGCCCGCGTGATCGGAGACGCAGTGGCAACGGTGAAGAACGCCAACCACGAAGGGCAGAAGTTGTTGCTCGTCCAGCCGGTGCAGTTGGACCAGACCACGCCGCGCGGCGATGCTGTCCTGGCGGTGGACGCCGTGGACGCGGGGCCGGGGGATTTGGTGCTGCTGGTTACGGAAGGCTTCAGCGCAATGACGGCCGTGGGACGCCCGGACTCACCGATCGATATGGCTGTGATTGGAGTGATTGACCGCGTCACCCTCTTCGATCCGGCTACTCCGGCGTGAACGGGGCCTCTCCGAGCGGTGGATCAGCAGACCGGCGATTACCGCGGCGGTGAGGATCCGGATGACGCTGATGCCGGTGAACATGCCGTTCAGCGAGGCGAACTGCGCTCGTTCCGGGGGAACGGGCAGGGCCGGCCGGAAATCCAGTAACCGCCCGACGGCGACCAGCTGGGGCGTGAGGAGGAAGACCGAGGCGAGGCAGAGAATCAGGAGCAGCGCGGAGGCGATCATGATCGGTTTTCCGCTTTTGATCATCACGGCGGTGATGAGGATAAAGACGCACAGCACCAAGTCGGCGTAGCCCCAGGCTTCGAGCAGGCTGCGGTTGACCTCGGCCGTGTTGTGAAGCAGGAGGGTACGGATGCGTTCCTTGCCGAGTATGTCGACCCACTTGCTGGCTTCATGGGGAGGGTTTTCCATGACGACGTTGACCGTTCGGGAGCTGTAGGAGGTCGCGAAGGTAACGACCAACAGGCCAGCAAGCCATAGGCCCAGGAAGAAGGCGAGGAAACGGCGAGAATGCATGAATTTACTACTGTACCAAGCGGGTCAATCAGTCTATTGACAATATATCTAGGTCAGATATAATTGGTTCAAATAGAAATGACGGACACTCCTGGAAACGTTCCGTTGTCCCCGGCTGCCTTCCACATTCTTGTGGCGGTGGCCGGGGAGCCTAAGCATGGCTACGGCATTATGAAGGAGGTTGCGGCCGCGACTTCCGGACAGGTGAAGTTGCATGCGGGAACGCTCTACACAACGATTAAGCGGCTGCTCGACGACGGCCTGATCCGGGAGACCTCGGCGCCTCCGGGCGTGGCCTCGGACGATGAGCGGCGGCGCTATTACGCCCTGACCCCGGACGGCCGGCAGGCCGCCGAAACCGAACTTGCCCGTTTGCAGTCCATCGTGGAGCGCGCGGCGGACTCTTTGCGGCCTAACCCGATCGGATAACGTCTATGCCCTACTGGTTCGCGAAACTTTGGCGGTGGTTGCTGTGGGCCTATCCGGCGGAGTTCCGGGAGGAGTATGGGCCCTCGTTGACGCAGGATTTTGCAGACCGGTACCGCGAGGAAAGCGGTGTCTCGCGGTGGCAGTTGTGTGTTTCGACGGTTGTTGACGTGATTGTGACGGGAGCCAAGGAGCGTTACTTCGCCATGATGATCGATTTAAAGCACAGTGCGCGGCGGTTGTTGGCGCAGCCGCTATTCGCGACGGTGGCTGTTTTGTCGCTCGCGCTTGGGATTGGGGCGAATAGCGCGGTGTTTAGCATCGTGAATGACGTGCTGCTGAATGCCGCTCCGTATCCGGACGCGGACCGGCGGGTGGTCGTGCACACCCAGAACGCGGCGGGTGTGCCCAGGCCCACCGTAACCCCGGCCGACTTTCTCGATTACCGTGTTCAGAGCCGAACGATGCACGATTGGATCCTGTTTAGCACCGGTAGTGGTTCGACCGCTTGGCCCGGAGGCACACCCGAAAAGATCCGCGTACAGCAAGTCACCCCGGGAACGCTCGAGTCTCTCGGGACCACGCCAGTGCTCGGCAGATTTTTCCGCGAGGGCGAGGTGGATCAGCGGCCGTGTTTGATCAGTGAGTCCTATTGGCGGCGGCGATTCGGCGGGTCGAGGAATGTCATCAATACGAAGTTCCGATTTGGGTCGGGCCTGTACACCATCGTCGGCATCGTGCCCGCGGCCTTCGCCCTGACGAATGATCCTTCCGTGGTGCGCCGTTTGCCCTGGCTGGTTGCCACGGCTAAGCTTCGGGACGGATTTACGGAGGAGCAAGCGCAGCAGGAGTTGGTTACGATCAATGCCCGGCTGGCTGCGGCGTATCCGGAGTCGAACGCGAAGCGGGTTGTTTCGTTGCGGCCGATGGTGGACACCTGGCGGTTAGGGCTGGAGTCAACCGGCGCGACATTTTTCGGCGCTGTTAGCTTGATCTTGCTCATTGCCTGCGCGAACGTCGCCAACCTGCTGCTGGTCCGCGCGGCCATACGGCGCCGGGAGATCTCGGTCCGGTCCGCTCTGGGCGCCGACCGCCGCCGTTTGGTCCGCGAGTTTCTGGCCGATGGTCTTGTACTTTCCGTCCCGGCGGTGGCCGTTGGGTTAGCGTTGGCTTTCGGCGGTTTGGCCCTGTTCCGCGCCATGGCTCCGCCAGGGTTTCCGGGTGCGGCTACCGCTCAAGTAAACCTGGTGGTGTTGGGGTTTACGGCTGCGGCTGGAGTGCTGGCGGGTATTCTCTCGGCACTTTTCCCGGCGCTGCAGGCTTCGAAAGTCGATCTCAGCGAGGCCTTGAAAGAAGGGGGACGCAGCTCACACGGGCGCCGTACGTTAAGGCTGCGTACTCTGCTGGTAGCCGGTGAGATCGCCTTCACTTTGGTGCTTTTAGCTGGGGCCGGCTTGTTGCTGGCAACGCTTTGGCGGATCGGCCTGCATTCTCCTGGATTTGATCCCAGGAACATCAGCGTAGCCAGAGTAAGCCTGGTTGGAGAGCGCTACGACTTTAAGTTCAAGCGGGAGGTTGATATCTGGAAGGTTAAGCCACCGGTCGGGCAGTTTGATGAACACATGCTCACGCAACTGCGCGCGCTGCCGGACGTTGAAAGCGTGGCATTGAGTTCCCGGGTACCCATGGGGCCGAGTTCGGCCAGTGGTTCCCCGGCCGGGATTCGGATCCTCGGGGCAACCCTTGGCGATGGAAAGTTGCCGACAGCTCACTCGACTCTTGTGAGCAGCGGTTTTTTCGAGACTTTGCGGATTCCGCTGCGTCGTGGACGTCTGTTGAACGATCAGGATCATGGCAACGCACCTTGGGTTGCCGTGGTCAATGAAGCGTTCGCTCGGGAACTCTTTCCCGATGGCGAGGCGCTGGGTGCGATGGTCACGATACAACCTCAAGGCATCGCGATGCCCGAGGAGTTGCCCCGTCAGATTGTTGGAATCGTGAGCGACCATACTCGGGTGAAGCCGGGGGAAACCACCGATCCAATGATCTACACGACCTACCTGCAACAGCCGGAGGTTATTCCCGGTGGATACCAAGGTCAGAGGTTTGAGCCGAGTTTTGTGATCCGGACCCGCCCGGGGGCCGTGGTCAAGGAAGAGACGATTCGCCGAATCGTCACCGCCTTCGATCCCGATCTTCCGTTATCGGGTTACGTATCGCTCGAAGACTTTATTTTCAGGGCGAACGCCACGATCCGGTTCTACACCTACTCTCTCGTTTTGTTCGCCGCCATCGCGATTGGCCTGGCCGGCGTCGGCATCTACGGTCTGATGAACTACGCAGTGGCCGATCGGATTCATGAGATTGGGATCCGTATTTCGTTGGGCGCTTCGCGCAGTCGCGTCGTGGGGATGGTGGTGGGGCAAGGGCTGCGCATCGCAGTGGTGGGGATCGTCGTGGGCTTGGCCGGGGCGCTGGCGACCACTGGACTGCTCCGACGGTTCCTGTTTGAAATCGAACCCTGGGATCCGCCGACCTACGCGCTGGCCGCGGCGTTGGTGCTGGCAATCTCGCTCGTCTCCTGCGGCATCCCCGCGTGGCGGGCCACCCGCGTCAACCCGGTCGTCGCTCTCCGGCGGGAATAGGGGATTCCATCTCTTCCGAGGCCACGAAGTGCCTTCAATGGAGCGGAGAGTGAACCCGGGGCGGGGGGCGGAGGCGTGGTAGGATCTCCTCAGGAGACTTGAATGGAAGCAGCCATCCTTGCGATTGGTGCAGCTATTTTTTGTTCGATCATGGGAGCAATTAGTCCTTCTGCGCACCAAACGGCCGCAGCAAGGGAGAGGCGCATGGCCGAGCACAGGATGAATGCCAGGCTGCTACGGTTCAACATTTGAATCGCTCCTAGTTGCTAACTCCCGGCGCGACGAATATCTTTCAGGATGAGTCCCCAGCCGGGTCCGCCGCGAGCCCGGCTCCAAGCGTCCTCCTCGACTAGCACGGCGGCGTCGATGCGATCCCCGGCGCGGAAATCGGCCGCATGCTCCGCCATATTCCAACCCTTGATCTGCCGCATCACGCCATCCTGACGAACCTTCAGGAAGAGGTGTTTCTCGTTCTTCACCTCCGGAGTCAGCACAAGATCCAGCCCCCGCAGCGCGAGAAGCGGCGGCTGGTTGGCCGCGCCAAATGGGGCGAGACTCAGCAGATCCGCCGCGCCTTGATCGTCGAGTTCGCCGAGCGTCGCCTCGGCATCGATGTCGAGCACCGGGACGCGGTCGCCGTCGCTCAAGGCCGCCGCGGCGTAGGCGGCAAAGCGCTCGCGGAACTCCGGGATCCGCTGGCTCTTCATCGTCAATCCAGCGGCCTGCCGGTGGCCCCCAAATTTCAGGAACAGATCCGGCATGCTCTCCAAAGCTTCGAGCAGATGGAAGTTGGCCGGGCTGCGGCCAGAACCCTTTGCTTCGCCGGTTTCGGGATCTTCACTCAACACAAATACCGGCCGGGCGTAGCGTTCGACCAGGCGGCCCGCCACGATGCCGACCACCCCAGCGTGCCACTCCGGTGCGGCAAAGACGAGGCCGGCCTGACTGTCGCTAACCGGCACCGCCTCACAGGTCTTCACGATCTCGGCTTGCGTATCCTGCCGCTCTTTGTTCATCGCATCGAGCGCCTTGGCCAACTCCATGGCGCGGCCGGGGTCCGTCGTCAGGAAGAGCTCGATAACGTTCCGCGCGTCGTCCATGCGGCCTGCCGCGTTGATGCGCGGAGCGATCTGGAACGCCACCTGCCGGGCGGAGGGCATCGCGCCCGCTTCGAGCCCGGCGACCTCAAACAGCGCTTTCAAACCGATGTTGCGCGGGTCGCGCAAACCTTCTAGGCCATGCTTCACAATGGCGCGGTTCTCGCCGGTCAGCGGGACGACGTCGGCGACCGTCGCGATGGCCGCCAATTTCAAAAACGAACCCAGCAGGCGCTCGCGGCGCGCGGCTTCCCATCCGAGTTCGACAAACAAGGCCTGCGCTAGTTTCAGCGCCACCGCGGCGCCGCACAGGTTCTTCGAAGGATAGGGGCAGTCGAGGCGATTGGGATTCAGCACCGCTACCGCGGGCGGCAGTTCGCCGTCGGGCAGATGGTGGTCGGTCACAATGACGTCGATGCCGGACTGATTGGCGTGGGCGACAACCGCACCGGCGCGGATGCCGGTATCGACGCTGACGATCAAGCCGACGCCATCGGCCGCGGCCTGCTCGACCACCTCGGTCCGCATGCCGTAGCCTTCGCGCATGCGATGCGGCACGTGGAAATCGACAGAGGCGCCGGCCAGCCGGAGGGCGCTGACCAGGATGACGACGGAGGAGGTGCCGTCGACATCGTAATCGCCGTAGAGCAGGATTTTTTCCCGCGTCCGGACGGCTTGGGCCAGCCGCGCGGCGGCCTTGGCCATGTCGGCCAGGCCGAACGGATCCTGTAGTTCGGCGAGGGTGGGGCGGAGGAAGCGTTCGGCGTCCGGCAGATTGCGGATCTCGCGGGTCCACAGGACGCGGGCAGCCGGCAGAGCAAGGTCGAGACCGCGCGCGAGGGCGGCGATCTCCGCGTGCGGATGCACCGGCAGCTCCCAGCGGAAGGGCTTCCGTACGTTCGTCAATTCCGTGAGAAGAAGCCGCCGCCCATCGGGTCTTCCTCTTCGCCCTCAACGCTCGGGGGAAGCCAGAGGTCGATGTCGTTCATGATAGCGAGCAGCTCGTTCATAAACTCGCTGCGGGCTTCGTACATGTAGACCTTGTCCTCGTAGTCGAAGCTGATTTCGATTTGCGAGGTGAACCCGGTGTAAGGTGCGAGCTTTTTCAACCGGCGTTCCATTTCGCGCCGCTCCGGCGCCGGCATTTCGCAGTCGGCGAGCTCTTCGCTGACATCGTCAATGCTCTGTTGCTCGAACTCACGGGCATGCAGCACCACCAGTTTCACCCCGAGGCGCTGCGAGCACTCGATGAACTCGCGGAAGTCGGGCCGCCGCTCGACATCCCACATGACTACGTCGCCGTGTTCGCTCAGCCGCGATTCCCCATGGAAGACGACAATACCCCGCGATTCCAGATACGGAGGCAGTTCTTTTTTAAGAGTGTCGAGATCAGGATTCATGATTTTGTTTTCCCTTTTCACTGCGCGTCAA
>LNFE01000123.1 GCA_001464575.1 Acidobacteria bacterium Ga0077553
ATTGCGATTCTGCTAAACCTAAATCTTACTGTCCAGCGCTTTTTGGGCCGGACAGGCAGCTGTGTCTAGACTCGTGTCTCATCGCAGGGGACAACCCCACTTGCCACTCGGCACGTAACTCCAGAAACGCTTTCAATCCCTCACGCGCAGCTACATGATCATCCACGATCAAGATACTGCGGGTAGGCGTTGCCTCGGGTAACACACCTCAGCATACGAAACTAGAAGGAAATTCGATATGCCCATTCGGAGGGGAGAACACTAGTCCGTTTGACTTAGGCGCAAGTAAAACCCGGCTCGCCCTACAGGTGCAGGAATCCTCTCCGAAAAGCGATGACCACAGCTTCCGTGCGATCGCTGACATTGAGCTTGCCGAGGATGTTCTGGACATGCACCTTGACCGTGTGTTCGGCAATCTCCAAAGCGGCTGCAATCTCCTTGTTTCGCATGCCGGAGGCCATGTGCTGCAGGACTTCCCGCTCCCGCGCCGTCAGATCCACACGCGGAAGATTCTCCGCCAACTGGGACGCCACGGCAGCCGCCACGTGACGTTTTCCCTGGTGGGCGTTACGAATGGCGACGAACAACTCGTGACGAAGGCTGTCCTTCAGCAGATAGCCGGAGGCGCCAGCTTCGAGAGCCCGATATACGTTTTCATCGCCGTCAAAGGTCGTCATGACTACAAAACGAGCATGCGGGCGTGTTTCTCGAAGTTGCCGGATGACCTCAATCCCATTCATGTCGCCGAGCCGAAGATCCATGATGGTGACATCGGGTCGATACTTGTCGAACTCGGCCAACGCTTCCCGGCCAGACCGGAGTGCTGCGACAAGCTCAAAATCCGAAGAAGCCTTGAGAAGGGCGGTGAGCCCTTCGAGCGCAATCAGATGGTCATCGACGATCATGATCTTCAATGGGCCGGGGGAGTTGGGCATGGCTCTATTATTGTTGCCGATTCCGAACAGTACGGTGCGACCGCCGCCAAAGCGAACGAAGGGCCGAAGCGGTGGGCAGGCGCGAATATGCGAGCGCCGAATCCATAGTGATCCCGATGGATGTACCCAGGCCGGGTGTACTGCAGATGGTCAGGTTCGCCTTCACCTTGAGCGCGCGTTGATGCATGCCCGCAATGCCCCATTTGCCGGGGCCCTGAATGGCGGAGCCCAGATTCATGCCCTTCCCGTTATCAGAAATGGTGATTTCGAAGATCCCCGGACCGTAGTGAACCAGCGTTCGAATCTCGGTGGCTCCGGCGTGCTGGCGGGCGTTCATCCAGGCCTCCCGAATGATGAAGACTAGCGAGTGGGCGACCTCCGGGATGACTCCGCAGGGTGGTCCGATGGTCTCCACTGGAAATTGTAGGCGAGGTGATTCGAAGTTGAGTTTTGCCTTCTGTCGCAACACCTCGATCAGGTTCACCGGCTCTTGCGACTTGGCCTGCAGATCCCAGATGGACTGTCGTGCTTCCCCGAGGATGCTGTCCATCCGTGTCAACAACTGATTGATCTGCTCCTTGGCTTCCTCCGGGTGAGCGGGTAGCTGCATGGAAGCAGCCTCGATCTGCCAAGCGATGCCGAGAACGCCCTGCAACAGGGCGTCGTGCAGTTCCTGCGCGATCTTCGCGTTGTCCCTCGAAACGGCGGAGAACTCCCGCCCTTGTCGAGCGAGGCGGGAAGTCTGAATCCACCATACAGCGATAGCGGAGATGACGACCGCCCCGAAGACGAAGTAAGCCGGCACCAGAGTCGAAACGGTTTCTACCATGAACAGCCAGGATTGGTTCCGCTAGGATGTCCGGCAGCCGCAAAGAGATTCGCCCATTCCATCTGCAGTTGCATTTTTGGTGTTTCACGAATCCGCGGGCCTCAGCCAACATCTAACGAAGAAAGTTTGATGAGAAATCCGACATTGTGTCTCATCTTTGCGGTCTCCCTGCACGCTTCGCCGGAGATCAAATTGTCGCAATGGGTCCTTGATTCCTGGAACATGGACTCCGGGCTGCCCCAAAGCACCGTCACTTCGATTGAACAGACTCGGGATGGGTACCTATGGCTCGCCACGCGAGCTGGGGTGGTCCAGTTTGATGGCGTCCGGGCGACACTATTTGACCGGTCAAAGATTGCCGGGCTGGGAACTAACATTGTTACGAATCTCCGGGTGGATTCCCAAGGGCAACTGTGGGCAGCTCCCCTCGAGCCTGGCCTCTTGCGATGGGACGGCGCCCGATGGATTCGGGTCGGAACGGAGACTGGCCTTCCGGCCCGGGAGATAGCGGCAATGCATATCGGGCCGAACGGGCGGCTTTGGGTCGCGCCATTTCGCGGTGGCCTGTTGGAGTGGAATGGTTCCTCGTTCAGGCCGGTCGCTACGCCCAACCCGCTTCCGCCGTCCACAATCCTGCGCCTGCTCCACGCCTCCGACGGCGCGGTTTGGCTGGGGTCTGCCGAGCATGGGCTCATTCGCTGGCTCGAGAAGGATTGGAAACAATACGACAGCACGTCCGGCCTGACATCCGATGGGGTTTGGGCGATCGTCGAGCCCAAACCGGGAACGATCTGGGTCGGCAATCGGGGCGGGGTAGACGTGTTCGTGGACGGCAAGTGGAACGTTAGCGTCCGTCCTCCCGGTCTTGCTGGCAAAGCGATCGAAACAGCACTTGCTATGCCGGGCGGAGAGATTTGGTGGGCCACCTTCCGCGATGGACTGCTTCGGACAACCGGGAATGAGGTGGAACAAGCGCAAGCTCCGAATGCGCTGTACGACAACCAAGTCCGCGCTCTCTTTCGCGACCGGGAGGGTTCCGTCTGGATTGGTACCCAAGGCGGCTTAAATCGCTTGTCCAGGCCGAGGATTCTGTTTTTTGGAGACCGCGAAGGGTTTGAGAGTGGCGTGAGGAAGATCGCCATGGCGCCGGATGGAGGCATGTACATTCCGGACGAGGCGGGAAACCTTCGCGTTGGTCCGATCGGCAGTCAGGCAATCTTCGCGACCCATCCCACCAGAGACCGGGATCAAGATCTTCTGGGCGTTTCCCGGGACGGCACTGCGTGGGTGCGCGACTCGAAGAATGTGCTTTACGCGGTCCGCCAGGGCCGCTACATGGAGGCGCGCTTTCCTGCGGGACAGATTGCCATCTCGGTGCTCGACAGGACGGGCGGCGAATTGTGGGCCGGGACACGAAACGGGGTCCTGTTCCGGAAAAAGAGCGTGGGGTGGGAGGAGGTGTCGCCCCGGATGCCCTTGGCGAACGCTGGCGTGACGTTGATGGCGGAGGACCCTTCCGGCGCCATCTACATCGGCACCAGAAACGGGCTGGCGCGATGGCGCAACGGGGCGTGGCAGACCTGGAGTAAACAGAAAGGTTTGCCTTCCAATCTAATCAGTGCCCTCTGGTCGGGTTTGAACGGGGTAGCTTGGGTTGGAACCGCTGCGGGCATCGTTCGGGTCGAGGGTGACCAGCTCCGCGTGATCGACAAGAGTTCCGGCTTACCGGATGATGCCATAACCGCCTTAGTGCAGGACCGCGAGGGAGACCTCTGGGTTGGTACGAATGCGGGGATTCTGCGCCTTGGCCGGGCGCAATTGGATCGGCTGGCCCAAACGAAGGGGGCACTCGTCTCGCCGGAACAGTTCAATGCTAAAGATGGGCTGCGCGTTCCGGAAGGCAGGCCGTTTGTCGGTTCCTGGCTGGGAACGGATGATTCCGTTTGGATCGTTCTTACCCGCGGGTTGGCGAAGATCAAGCTGTCAAACTTCTCGGGCACAGGCCAGCCTCCCGAAACCTCTATCCAAGGGGTGCTCGTGGATGGCAGGCCGGTAAGCCCTCAGAACCTGGTGGTGCCGGCGACGGCAAGCCGCGTGGAGTTTCAGTTTACCGCCCTGAGTCTGTTGAGGCCCGAACGGAACCGATTCCGTTTCCAACTCGTGGGATTCGACAAGCAGTGGGTGGACGCCGGCACCCGGCGAAGCGCGGTCTACACGGGACTGCGGGGCGGCGATTACCGATTCGAAGTAGTTGGTTCCAACCTCGACGGGGTAGAATCGCCAGCTGCCGCCGCAGTGGTCTTCACGAAGACGAAGGCTTTTGTAGAAACTCCGTTCTTCGTCCTTCTGTTGTTTTCGGCAGCCGCCCTATTCGTATGGCTCGGCTTTCAGTTACGAGTCCGCAGCCTCTGCGCCCGTCATCAGGTGACGTTGGCCGAACGGCAGCGAATTGCCCGGGAACTGCACGATGGGCTGCTGCAAGAGTTCCAGGGCGCTACGCTGAAATTGGCGGCGTTGCAATACAGTAATCAGGACAACCGCATAGGGCAGCAGTTGCAAGAAGTCATCTCCGGCCTCGAAAGGAGCCTACAGGAGTCGCGTCAAGCCATACAGTCTTTGCGTGGGCGCCAATGGCAAGGCGTCGAACTGTATCCGGCCCTCATGGAGTGCGCCGAAGATCTGTGTCGCGAGGCGAACGTTAAGGCGATTTGTCAGCGCTCTTTCCATATGATCGAGCCACCACCTCCCATTAAAGATGCGTTTTGGCAGGTTGCCCGTGAGGCGATCCGAAATAGCTTGAAGCACGGCAACCCGACGGAGGTGAAGCTGGAACTGACGGCGACGGGCGATGAGTTAGCTATGCGGATCGTGGACGATGGGATCGGCTTTGATCCGGCGGAAGTTCGCTCCCGGCCTGGCTCGCGGTTCGGTCTGGCCGGACTCGCCGAGCGAGCGGCTTTTGTTGGGGGCCGGTTTCGTTTGGAGTCCGCGCCGGGCGTATCCATCGCTGGGCCAGGAAACGATCCACCGAGAAGCGCCCCGGCCCCAGCAGGTACAGGGAAGTTCCCAGCACCGCGTAAAAGCCAGCGGCCTCCCAACTATGGCCGTGCGGATTGACGAAGCTTTCGCCGCGACCGATCAATTTGAGGACGGCGACCACCATGTTGCCGCCAAGGGTCAGGGCTGCAATTGGGGAGGCGATGCCGGGAATCAGGAGAAGCCCGGCAAGAATTTGGCTGGCTGACGCGACCATGGCCATCCAGAACGGGATAGAAAACTCCGCGGCGAAGGCCGGAATGTCATGCCATTTCCCCAAGCCGTGCAGAATGAAGGCCGAGCCGAGGAATACCCGCAGGGCGAGCAGTGCCAAGCTGGCGGGTAGGCCAGGAAAGCCGGCGGGAAACAGCAACTTACTAACGGAAGGGGCTTGGTTGAACATAGGCGCTTAGGAATCAGTTTGCCGGTAGCCGGGCGCCAGCGCATCGGCCAAAAGAACTAGTTCTCGTTCCCACTATCTCGGGTAGCGCGCGGAGGCGATAGGCACCTACTCTCAGGAGTAGATGACCACGCCAGCAGCAAACCACGGATTTTTAGAACCGGAGGCTTCGGCCCTGATTGCAGCGATCCTGCGCGGTGATCCGGGGCGATTCGAAGAACTAATCCGGGCGCAGGAGCCAATGATAAAAAAGATTCTGCGCCGATATCTGAAGTGCGAGGACGATGTCCATGACGCCTTGCAGACCACTTGGCTCAAGGTATGGCTCAATCTTGGTGGATTTCGTGGGGAATCAAAGTTCCGCAGCTGGCTGGTGCGCATCGCGATCAATGAGGCCCTTCAGGTTTGCCGCAACCGGTCCCGGCTCAGGATGCTCTCGATGGATTCCGCCGTCCCCGCCTCCGACCTGCTGACGCGCGCCTCAACCCGCACCCATCCGGTCGTCCCTTTCCTGACCGCGGCGATTGAAGGTTTACCTAGTCCGTATAACCGGGCTTTGGCAGCCCATGCGCTCGAGGGTCTAACGGATGCGGAACTCGCAACCGCAGAGGCCATCAGCCTGGCGGCCGCTAAATCGCGACTCCATCGGGCGCGCAGTCTGATGCGCCTATCCTGGCAGAAGTGACTACCTGGCTAGTTGGGGTTCGGGCGCTAAGCCGCCGATGCGATGCGGTACTGCTTCGGCGTACAACCGGTAAACCGTCGAAAGATCGTTCCAAAGTGCGACTGGTTGGCGAATCCAGATTCGAGGGCTACATTCGCTAGATCGAGGGTACTGCCGCCAAGGAGCTTCTTGGCCTTTTCTACTCTCTGCCGAAGCACATACTGATGAGGCGTCAGACCCGTCGCCTTCTTAAAAATTCGGCAGAAGTAATAAGGACTCCAGCCGTGAATGTCCGCCAATTCCGCCACTTTGATGTCTGTCTCCAGATTGGCTTCGATATGACTGAGGATCTCTCGCAATTGGCGGGGCGGCAGCGGAACCCACGAACGCTGGTCCTGAGAAGGCTCGAGCACACGGAGTATAGCCACCAGAAGGAGTTTGGCGAGGGCATCGATGGCAAAGTGTGAGGCCAGCCCGGGCTGCTTACTTTCGGCAACAAGTGACCGCAATCTTAGGGACACTTCATTGCAGCGCAGGGTCACCACACGGGCTGGCAACTGTAACTGCCAGGGACGAACGCCGTGTGCCAGAAGGTCCGCGATGACAGATTCGGGGATCGCCACGCCGTGCCAGTCGCTGCCGCCCTGCAGCGGATAACGCTGCGGCAGGGCGGGTGGCAGCACGACTGTTTCGGGGGAATCCTCCAACGGAGTGCTGCGCTGGAGCACCATGATGTGGCGGGCCGAGGTCTGATCAATCCAGTGGACGTCGTGGTCTGATCTCATTTGCTGCAGTTTGATCCCTGTGGCGGTGCCAGCACTCATAGGCCCCATCCTAGAGCTTCGGCGTCCTTTGGCCATCCCGCAAGTGAGGCAGTCGCTCCTAGTGAATCAGGGGAAGCCGGAGGCGGGTCAAAGGTGGGATGCCGCGCTAGCTCGAAAGGATTAGTCACCGGAAGCGCAACATTCAGACAACGCTCCGAGGATTGTGAAAGAGAACGGGAGGATCTTCCCGCAATCTAAAGGCATCCAGGGGCGAAGAACCCGCGGATGGACTAACAACCTTGAGGAGTTCTGCTTGTCTACGCCAAATCATCTTGAAATGCTCAGTCCGGAAAACTGCGCCTTGGTTCTGATTGACTATCAGCCGGCCATGTTCCAGGGCGTCGAATCCCACGACCGCCTCACGACCGTCCACAATGTGCAAATTCTCGCGAAGAGCGCGAAGCTTTTTGGGCTGCCCGTTGTGATCTCAACGGTTGCCAAGGATAGCTTTTCGGGTCCGTTCATGCCCGAGGTGACGGATCTGTTTCCCGATCTTCCCGGGATTGACCGCACCAGCATCAATTCGTGGGTAGATCCTCACTTCCGCGAGGCAATTGCTGCCTTGGGCCGGAAGAAGATCGTGCTGGCTGGCTTGTGGACCGAAGCCTGCGTTATGTTCCCGTCGCTTGATTTGCTCCGGGAAGGATATGAGGTGTACGTCCCCACCGATGCGTGTGGCGACGTCTCTGCCGAGGCCCATGAACGCGCCGTTTCCCGGCTCACGCAAGCGGGAGCAATCCCGATTACGTCACTGCAGTTCGTCTTTGAGCTGCAGCAGGATTGGGCCCGTTCTGCCACCTACGACGGGGTGATGGAAATTCTGAAGGCCCATACCCCATACGGGATCCAAGTCCGCTTTTCGAAGTGGGCGCTGGGCGAGCACGCGAGCGAAGCCGGGACGCAGGGATAGAATGTGGCGGATTGCGGCGATCACGATGGTCCTCTGGCGTGGGGTGATGTTTGCCCAAAGTGGGTCACCCGTGAAATTGCCGCCGCTGCGCATCATCCGGTACGAAGAGAACTGGCAGGGCTTTCAAGCAAAGCCCGGCCAGTTCGAAGCGATCAAGAATATAAGGCTAAGTTCCAAGCTTCGACTCACCACGGGCGGGGATATTCGACAGCGCTTCGAATGGTTCCGGAACGAGGAGTGGGGATTGGAGAAGCCAGGCACCGATGGCTTCCATCTGCAGCGCTATATGATCCATGCCGAACTGCGGTCGGGACGCGGCCTGCGGCTTTTTACCCAGTGGAAAAGCAACTTGGTGACCGGAAGGCAGGATGGGCCCCGCCCCACGGACCGCGACCAGCTTGATGTGCACCAAGCCTTTGGGGAGTGGACCGGGGAATCCAGGTTCCCCGTGATGCTGCGGGTTGGGCGGCAGGAGGTGGCCCTCGGCACCTCCCGTCTTGTCTCCATCCGCGAGGCGCCGAACGTTAGGCTGTCGTTCGACGGGGTCCGTCTGGCCTTGCCCGTCTCCGGTTGGAAGGTTGAATTGCTGGCGCTTCGCCCAGTGCGCACCCGGCCGGACGTACTCGATGATACGCCAGACAATCGGCAAAGCCTGTGGGGGGTCTACGCTACTTCGGGTGAACGCGCATGGTGGGGGGGCGGTTGGGACCTATACTACCTAGGCCTCGACCGGAAACGGGCGCGTTTTGATTCCGGAACCGGACGAGAGCAGCGTCAGTCGTTTGGGGTGCGCTACAACCGGCGCAAGAACAACTGGGACATGGACTACGAAGGGATCTTCCAGACCGGGACGTTCCTCGATCGATCCATACGGTCATGGACCATTGGCACGAACACCGGCTACACCCTGGAGCAGGCGTCGATGCAGCCGAGATTCAGCGTGAAGGCCAACATCACTTCCGGCGACCGGAGCCCCAACGACCGGCGCCACGGTACGTTCAACGCCCTGTTCCCGAAAGGCAACTACTTCAGCCAGGCGGACGTTCTGGGGCCGTACAATCTCATGGACCTGCATCCAGGCGTCTCGATGCAGCTCCACCGCGCCTGGACCATCACCGTCGACTGCGATCTCTTCTGGCGCTACAGCCGGACCGACGGGCTCTATGATGTGCCCGGCAATCCCGCAGTTCCTGGCGCCGGCAGCACGGCGCGGTTCATTGGGCACGCCTACAAGGGTGGCCTGGAGTGGAAAGCCAACCGGTACCTCAGCTTCGAGGCGGAATACCAAAGGTTGTTCTCGGGAACGTTTCTCCGGCAGCAGGGGCGGCCCAACCCAATCGATTTCCTCGCTGTTTGGACGACGATCCGTTTCTAGAAGGAGTAAACCCTTGGCAACTCCGTTTTCGCAGACCGCATGGGCGGCCCTTGAAAACCCTTCCTTCCGTAGGTTTTGGGTGGCTGGAGTCGTTATGGGCAGCGGGCAGGTGATTCAGGACCTGAGCGCGAGTTGGCTGATGCTCACGCTCACCGAAGAGCCGCTGCCGGTCGCCTTATTGCAGACCGCCCTGAGCCTACCGATTCTGTTGCTCGCGCTTCCCGCTGGCGCTGTTGCCGACATCGTGGACCGCCGCCGGTGGATGATTGGTCTGCTGCTCAGCCTCAGCTTGTCGGCAGCGCTGCTGGGCGTGCTGGCTTACAGCCGCGTTCTGACAGCGCCCTTACTGCTGGGGCTCATTTTTCTCATTGGCTGCCAGAGCGCTTGCCTTTCTCCCGCTTGGATGAGAACGGTGCCGGATTTGCTGACCGGCCCGCAGATCCCCTGGGGCGTCACCCTCAACTCAACGGGCATCAATCTGGCCCGGTTCCTGGGAGCGACAATTGCCGCGGTTTTTCTCGGCCAACTGTTTCCAGGATTCGGTTTCCTTCTCACCAGCATCTGCTTTCTGGCGCCAGCGCTGGTGCTGTACCGCTGGCAGCGCGAAACCGTTTCGAACAGCATCGCTCCCGAATCGCTCCCCGGCGCCATCGAGGGCGGCATTCGGTACGCGGTCTATTCGCCGGCCGTGCAACGGGTCGCGTTGCGAACCATATTGTTCGCCATGTCCGCCTCCGCGCTGTTGGCTCTGTTGCCAAGCGCCGCACGCCAACTGCTGCATGTGAATGCTGCTGAGTTCAGCATGCTGTGGGCGGCTTTCGGCGTAGGGGCGGTGCTCGGGGCTACCCTGCTGATTCCCTTGCGGGCCCGGCTGGCGTTGGACGATTTCCTGGCGGCGATGTCTGTTCTGATGGCCCTTTCGATGGGGCTGATGGCTACCCTAACCCACTACTGGCTTTGGCTCGGCCTCCTGGTGCTGGCCGGTGCGGGGTGGGTGGGAATCGTCTCCAGCTTCGGCGTAGCCATGGGATCGGTTTCGCCCTCCTGGGTCCTTTCGCGGATGCTCTCCCTTTCGCTGATCTGTCTGCAAGGCGCCGCGGCCGTTGGTTCCTTTCTCTGGGGATTGGTTGGCCAGCGCCTAGGCCCAGAGCAGGCGCTCGCCTGGAGTGCGGCACTTCTAGCCGGCACTGCGTTGTTGCGTTGGATTGCGCCCATGCCGGACTTGCATCCGGCCTCTCTCGCGCCGGCGCGGGCCTGGCCGGCGGTGGATAGCGCTCCGGTGCCTCCCCGAGCACCGGTGCTCGTGAGCATTGAATACAGGGTGCGGCCAGAGCGGGAGTTGGCGTTCCTCGAAGCCATCGGCAAACTACGCTTGGCCAGACTCCGGGATGGCGCCTCCCAGTGGTACGTCTTTCAGTCCACTGAACAACCGTTCCGCTATGCGGAATGGTTCCTGGTGGACTCGTGGCAGGAGCACCTGCGGCAACACGAACGAGCCACCCTTTCTGATCGGGCCCAGCAAACCGTAGTGAACCAGTTCCACGAGGGTCCGGAGCCGCCCGTAGTTCGACACTGGATCGGGCGCGCCCCATAAAGACCGTGATCCGACAGCAATCGCAAGAACAGAAGAGATCAGGTTGGCGGCGCCTCCGCATACTGAAGCAATGAAACGGCGCGCCGTCCTGCCCAGGCTGGCGCGGCCAAGCCCTTTTTGATAGTTCGCCCCGCAGCGAGCGATAGCACGCGCCTGCTCTTCGCCAATCGCTGCTGTCCTGCCCGTACGCTGTCCTACCCACTCACAAACGCTTCGGAGTCAGAATGAATTATCCATCGATGATGTACCTTCTCGCGGGACTTGCGGCGGTGTTCACCGCCGGTTGCGGAACCCAAAACGCACCAGCGGGGCAGGGGGGAATGCCGCCCGCCGCGGTCACTGTGGTGCAGGTGACCGCGGCCTCGGTACCGATATACAGCGACTTCGTTGGCAGCACCTTCGCCGAGCAGGAGGTGCAGGTGCACTCCCGCGTAAACGGCTACATCACGGCACGCCACTTCAATCCGGGAGACATTGTGAACCCGGGTCAACTGATCTATTCCTTGGATCCCGCGACTTACCAAGCGGAAGTGGACCGCCTGCGCGCGGAAGTTGTCAGGGCCGAGGCGCAACTGCGCTTCGCCCGGGAGGGGGTCGAGGTGATCCGAGCCGAAAGCGAATTCGCGCAAGCGGAGGCCAACCAAATCAAGGCCGACCAGGACGTTAACCGGGTCCGTCCGCTAGTGCAACAAAAGGCGCTGCCCGAGCAGGATCTTGATGCCGCCGTGGCGAATCAGAGTGTCAATCTCGCCATGGTGCGAGCGCGGAAGGCAGCGCTGGAGCAGCAACGCTTGTCCCAAAAGAGCCAGATCGAGCAGGGCATGGCCGCGCTGGCTTCGGCCAAGGCCTCACTGGCCTTGGCCGAACTCAATCTCAGTTACACCCGGATTCAAGCACCGCTGCTCGGACGTATCGGCGAGACCAGCGTGCAGACCGGGGGCCTCGCCACCGCCACGGCAACCACGCCACTCACCCGGATCTCTCCGCTGGACCCCATCTACGTTGAGTTCAAAGTGGGAGAGCGCGACTACTTGGACTATATCCGACGCGAGATCGCCAAGCAGCGATCAACCGGCAAAGGGCAGGTGATCGAACCGCTCCAACTCGTCCTTGCCGATGGCACGTTGTACGACAAGCCGGGCCAATACCAGTACGCCGACCGCGCGGTGGATATCCAGACCGGGACATTGAAGCTGATCGGCACGTTCCCAAATCCGGACCGCATGCTGCTGCCCGGACAGTTCAGCCGCATCCGTTTGCGCACAGGCTTTAAGGAGGGTGTGTTCCTGGTTCCGCAGCGGGCTGTCATGGAAACCCAAGGGTTACGACAGGTGCTGCTTGTTGACGGTCAGAACAAGGTTTCTCAGCGGACCGTAACGGCGACCGATCGGGTGGGTTCGAACTGGGTTATCGAGGCCGGCTTGGCCGAAGGCAACCGTGTTGTCGTCGAAGGTCTCCAGAAGGCGATTCCAGGCTCGAAGGTTGAGCCCAAACTCGTTGCGTTGACGGAGGTCAAGTAACCGCCATGATCTCACGCCTCTTCATCAATCGGCCGGTGCTCGCGAGCGTACTCTCGGTAGTCATTACCCTGATCGGGCTCGTCACCATTTTCCGGCTTCCCATTGACCGCTATCCGCCAATCACCCCTCCGACGGTTCGCGTCAGCGCGCAGTACATCGGCGCCAGCGCGGAGGTGGTGGAGCAGACCGTCGCCGCGCCCATTGAACAACAGTTGAACGGTGTCGAGAACATGATCTATTTCGACTCGAAGGCGACTAACGACAGCCGGTTCACCCTGACGGCCACCTTCGAGGTTGGTACCGATCTGGATATCGCAGCGGTGCAAGTGCAAAACCGGGTTGCCTTGGCCGAGCCGCAGTTACCCGAAGAGGTTCGGCGCAATGGCATCTCGGTGCGCAAACAGTCGACCTCCCTGCTGATGGTCGTCGCCGTCGAGTCGCCGGGCGACACGTACGACCAGCTCTTTCTGTCGAACTACACCAAGATCAATGTGCGCGACGCTCTGGCGCGGATCTATGGTGTTGGTGATGTGCAACTCCCTGGCGAGCGAGAGTACGGGATGCGCATTTGGCTCGACCCCGATGCGCTCTTCAAGCTCAGCCTAACGGCGGCGGACGTCACCCGCGCCATCCAGGAACAAAACATCCAAGCGGCCGCCGGGAAGATCGGCCAGGCGCCGGTGCCCAAGGGGCAGGAGTATGAGTACACGGTTCGCACGTCGGGGCGGCTGGCGAACACGGAACAGTTCGGCAACATCATTCTACGCGCCAATGCCGACGGCTCCACGGTGCGGGTGAAGGACGTCGCGCGGACGGAGTTGGGAGCCTTCGACTACTCGGTCTTCTCCCGGTTCAACGGAAAAGACGCGGTCAACCTGCTGATCTACCAGTTGCCCGGATCAAACGCCGTGGAAGTTTCAAACGGCGTGAAGGCAGAACTGGCGCGTCTTCAGGCGGGCTTCCCCCACGATGTCCGGTATCGCCTGATCTATGATTCGACTGAGTTTATCCGGGCTTCGATTGACGAGGTGCTCCAGACGCTCGTCGAAGCGATTTTGCTCGTGATTCTGGTCGTTTTCCTGTTTTTGCAAAGCTGGCGCGCCACCCTGATCCCGTTGATCACAGTGCCGGTGTCGTTGATCGGCGCCTTCATGTTCTTCCCCCTATTGGGCTTCAGCATCAATGTATTAACTCTCTTCGGATTGGTGCTGGCGATCGGCATCGTTGTGGACGACGCCATCGTCGTGGTGGAGGCCGTCGAGCAGTACATTGAACGAGGCTTCTCACCAAAGGAAGCTGCCTTCAAGGCCATGGAGGAGGTCTCCGGGGCCGTGATTGCCATTGCCTTAATCCTCGTGGCCGTTTTCGTTCCTGTGGCTTTTCTCGATGGAATCACCGGGCAGCTTTATCGGCAGTTTGCGCTCACCATCGCTATCAGCGTCGTGCTCAGCGCCGTCAATGCCTTGACGCTCTCTCCGGCCTTGTGCGCCTTGCTACTGAAGCCCCGAGAGGAGACCGCCCATAGCCGCAATCCGCTAGACCGATTCTTCAACGCGTTCAATCGCCTTTTTGAGAAGACGCTCGGCGGGTACGGCCGTACCGTCCGGTTGCTTCTTCGTCGCACGGCACTGGTGGGCGTGACCGTGGTGGTGGTCTTCTTCAGCATCTATGGCTTCTATCGCATTACGCCGGGCGCGTTCCTGCCGAGTGAAGACGAAGGCTATTTCATCGTTGACATCTCCCTACCAAACGCGGCTAGCCTGGAGCGGACCGAGCAGGTCATGCGGCAGGTGGAAACGGTCGTTTCGGCCCAAGCCGGGGTGAAAGACGTCTTCAATCTCGGCGGCCAGAGCTTTGTTTCCGGTAACAACGCTTCGTCAGTCGCCACCCTCATTGGGGTCCTGAAGCCGTGGGACCTGAGAAAAGCTCCGGGCGAGGATGCGCTTTCCATCGTGCAAACGCTCCAACAAAAGCTGTTCGGCATACCAGGAGCTTTCATACTCGTTTTCAATCCGCCGCCGATTCAGGGCCTGGGCAATACCGGCGGATTCAATCTGAAATTGCAGGACAAGGGCGGCTCGGACATCGCCAATCTAGCGCGGGTGACAGAGCAGTTCCTTGATGCCGCGAGGACGGAACCCGCCATTGCCCAAGCGGTGACTACGTTCCAACCCAATGAGCCCCAATTGCAATTGGACGTCGATCGGGAACGGGCCCGGACAATGGATGTGCCGATCAGCGATGTGTTCCTGACTCTCCAGACGTACCTGGGCGGGCTCTATGTCAACGACTTCAACCTCTTCGGCCGAACCTACCGTGTGGTAGCCCAAGCCGACCCCAAATTCCGCAGCAAACCGGAGGACATCAACCGGCTGTACGTCCGTTCGAACGATGGACAGATGATTCCGATCAGTGTGCTCGTGCGGACCACCCCAGTCAACGGGCCCTTGTCGATCGGGCGGTACAACCTGTTTCGGGCTACGGACGTGCTCGGCGGTTCGCCTCCGGGCTTCTCCTCCGGGCAAGCGATCGCGGCTCTCGAGAGGGCTTCGAAGACCCTGCCGCCGGGCTTTGGCATCGAATGGACCGGCATGTCGTACCAGGAGATCAAGGCTGGTTCGTCGGTCGGGGTCTTCGCTTTCTCCCTGCTGATGGTCGTGCTGTTTCTGGCGGCCCAATATGAGAGTTGGATCATCCCAATCGCTGTGATTCTGGGAGTACCGGCCGGCGTACTCGGCGCGGTGGCGACCCAATACTTCCGGGGTATCCCCGACGATGTCTACTGCCGGATCGGTTTGATCATGTTGATCGGGTTGGCGGCCAAGAACGCAATCCTGATCGTCGAGTTCGCACGCCTCCGTCGGGCGGAGGGTCTCTCGATTGACGCCGCCGCCATGGAGGCTGCGCGCCTTCGCTTTCGCCCAATTTTGATGACCAGCTTCGCCTTCATCCTGGGTGTCGTGCCGCTGATGATCAGCACCGGCGCCGGGGCCGCGAGCCGCCGCAGCTTGGGCAGCGCGGTTTTCGGTGGCATGTTGCTGGCGACGATTGTCGGCGTCTTCACCGTCCCGGTTTTCTTCAAATGGATGCAAGCTTTGAGTGAGCGTCTCAGCCCGCGCAGAATCGTCGAGGCGGCACCGGTCATCACCGGTTGCCTGTTCCTACTGCTCTCCTCCTGCAAGGTAGGCCCCCAGTACCAACGCCCCCCAGTGCCGACGCCGCAACAGTATCGCGCAGACAATCGCCAGGACGTCGCCGCGGCCTCGCTGGGCGACCTCAAATGGGCCGAAGTCTTTGCGGACGACAGACTGCGGGAGTTAATTGCCGAGGCATTGACCGGCAACTACAACTTGCGCGCCGCCGCCGAGCGAATCGTGGCCGCCCGCGCCGCGGTGCGCTCCACTCGGGCCTCCCAGTTTCCGGAAGTAAGCGCCGGCGGTACGGTCACCGAGCGCGAACAAACCAGGCTGGGTTCCTTTCCCTTGCCGCCCACGGCTCGCCGCGAAGTCGCCACGGGTCGAGGCACGCTCGATATTGGTGTGCCGTTAGACTTCTGGGGAAGGTTGGCGCGGGCAACGGAGGCTTCCCGGGCGGAGCTTCTTTCTCAAGAGTGGGCCCAGGCTGCGATCCGTCAGAACCTGGTTGCTGAAGTGGCATCCACATACTTCGAACTGATCGAACTCGACCGGGAGTATTCAATCGCCGACCAAACCTTGGGCTTACGCCGCCAATCGCTCCGCTTGGTCGAGGCCCGAAACACACGCGGCGTGGCCAGCGGCCTGGAGGTCAGCCAAGCGGAGGTACTCGTGGCATCCGCGGCCACCCGGCTGCCCCAGTTAGAGCGGCAGCGAGAGCAATTAGAGAATGCGCTAGCGCTGCTGCTAGGAAAGAACCCGCAGCCAATTCTACGGAGAAGTACGCTCGAATCCCAGCGGATCCCACCCACAATACCCGCGGGACTTCCTTCTGAGTTGCTCCAGCGGCGGCCCGACGTGCAGCAAGCGGAGCAGCAATTGCGTGCGGCCACGGCAAAGGTAGGGGTTGCACAGGCCAGTCGATTTCCCAGCTTCAGCCTCACCGGATCGTTCGGATTTGAGAGCATCGCGCTGGGAGACTTCCTGACAGATCCCGCCCGCCTTCGGCAATGGGGACCGGCCGTAACAGTCCCGATTTTCAACGCGGGACGGCTGAAGGCAAACGTGGTCGCCGCTGAGGCACAAATGCGCCAAGCCTCGCTTAGCTTCGAACTCACCTTTCAAGCGGCCTTGCGGGAGACCTCCGATAGCCTGATCGCCTACCGCCGGGTCCGGGAGCAGCGCCTGCAACAGGAGAGCCTGATTCGCTCCTTGGAGCAAGCCAATCGACTCTCCAAGCTGCGATACGAAGGGGGCGTTGACAGTTACTTACAGGTCCTCGATTCCGATCGGGCCTTGTTTGAGAATCAATTCACCCTCGCGCAGTTGGTGCGTGATGAGTTACTTGCGGTAGTGAGTCTCTATCGCGCCCTGGGCGGCGGTTGGCAAGTCCCCTAGTCAACTCGTCGGGCGCGCAGGACCCGGCATGGCACGATCAGGAGATGCAACTGCTTTTCCCGATAGAGCAGAAAGGGCACGCCACCTATTCTTGAAGTATGAATCGCCGTGAACTGCTGCAAGGTGGACTTAGTATGCTGGCCGGACAAAATCCTCCCTCCTCTGCTGACCTGATTGTTCATAACGCACGCATCACGACCTTGGGGCCGAGCGGCGAGGTCACCGCCCTGGCGTGCCAAGGCGACAAAATTCTCGCCACGGGCTCGGACAAGGAGATGATGGCGTTTCGCACCCGCCGAACCCTGGTGGTGGATGCCAAGAAGCGCCGGATCATTCCTGGACTGAATGACTCTCACTTACACATTATCCGGGGCGGCCTCAACTATACGCTGGAACTGCGTTGGGACGGCGTACCGTCACTGGCGGATGCGCTTCGCATGCTCAAGGAGCAGGCCCGGCGGACGCCTCCCGGGCAGTGGGTACGGGTGGTGGGTGGATGGAATGAGTTTCAGTTCGCCGAGCGGCGCCTGCCGACGTTGGAAGAGCTAAATCAAGCCGCTCCCGATACGCCGGTCTTTATCCTTCACCTCTATGATCGCGCCCTGTTGAACCGGGCCGCGCTGCAAGCCGTCGGCTATGACAAGAACACCCCGGACCCTCCCGGCGGAATGATCGCCCGGGATCGCGCCGGTGCTCCGACCGGACTCCTGATTGCCAAGCCGAACGCCTACATCCTCTACGCCACCCTAGCCAAAGGCCCAAAGCTGCCGCTCGAAGAGCAATTGAACTCCACCCGGCATTTTCTGCGGGAAATGAATCGACTGGGACTCACGAGTTGTGCGGATGCGGGTGGCGGCTTTCAACGGTATCCCGACGACTATCAGGTAATTGAACAGTTACATCGGGACCAGCAGCTCTCGGTGCGGATTGCTTACAACCTCTTCACCCAGAAAGCGAAAGAGGAACTGAGCGACTTCAGCGCCTGGGTGAAAATGCTACGGCCCCGCCAAGGTGATAACTTTCTACGGCACAACGGCGCGGGAGAAATGTTGGTGTTCTCGGCGGCGGACTTTGAAGACTTCCTTGAGCCCCGTCCCGATCTGGCTCCCGTTATGGAGAAGGAACTCGAGGCGGTGGTCCGTCTGCTGGCAGAAAATCGTTGGCCGTTCCGGTTGCACGCTACTTACAACGAGACCATCAGCCGGGCGCTAAACGTCTACGAGCGGGTGAACCGGGATGTGCCGTTGCAGGGGCTCCACTGGTTCTTCGATCATGCCGAAACCATCGATTCGCGCAACATTGAGCGGATACGGGCCATGGGCGGCGGAATCGCCATTCAGCATCGTATGGCTTTTCAAGGGGAGTACTTCGTGGATCGGTACGGCCAACAGGCCGGGAGCGTATCTCCGCCCATCCGGGAGATGATCAAACAGGGGGTCCCGGTGGGTGCCGGCACGGATGCCACCCGGGTCGCCAGCTATAACCCCTGGGTATCGCTCTACTGGCTCGTCAGTGGACGAACCATCGGGGGGCTCCAACTCTACGGAGAGTCGAACCGGCTAAGCCGGGACGAAGCGTTGCGGCTATGGACCAAGGGCAGCAGCTGGTTTTCTGCCGAAGCCGATTCGAAGGGAGAGCTTTCACCCGGGAAGCTCGCCGACTTTTCCGTGCTTTCGCGGGACTATTTCAGCGTCCCAGAAGAGGACATCCGCACGCTGGAGTCTGTTTGGACGGTGGTCGGCGGACGCGGCGTATTTGGTGCCGCCGAATTCAAGGGTCTCGCCGCGCCGCCGCCGCCCATCCTCCCTGACTGGTCTCCGGTAAAACACTTCGGCGGATTACGCACCAGCCCGGCGCCGAAGCGGGCGTCGTTGCAGCTTTGCGAGCACGGCCACGCCCACTCCGGCCTTTGCGTGCAACCGCAGGATGGCGATTCGCCCTGGGATTTAGGTTGTGCCTGCTTCGCCATTTGAGGAGATCCCGCATGAACCGTCGTAACTGGATGCTTTCTGCACTGGCGATGGCTGCGCCGGAGTTAGGAAGGGGGCAATCGAAACTGGCTGTTCGCCGGGACGCTAGCCAGATGAAGCCGGATGACGATGCCCTATTGCTGTACCAGGCAGCCGTTCGGGAGATGAAACGGCGGTCGCAAAAGAACCAATTGGACCCGCTCGGCTGGTACCAGAACGGGGCACTGCACGCCCTATTCTGCGCCACTCACGATTTCGATCTCCAGGTTCACTACTCCTGGTTCTTCTTGCCCTGGCACCGCGGCTATCTTGCCTTTCTCGAAAAGAAGATGCAGGCGGTGATCGGTGAGCCACGCCTCGCTTTGCCCTATTGGGACTGGACACGGTCGCCCAAGATTCCCCCCACCTTCTTTGGCGCGGGCAATCCGCTGGCGAACTTTACCCGAATCCAGCAGCCCACCGACACCTTGCCCGCTGACTTCCTCGATGTCGGACCTTGCTTACGCGCAAAGAGTTTCCGGTTCTTTGGCGGCCATCCCAAGTCGAGTATTAAGGATGAACAGATTGAAGGGATTGTCGAGCAAGGGGTCCACAACAATACCCACAACTGGATCGGAGGGGACATGGCCAGCTTTCCCAACGCTGGGTTCGATCCCCTATTCTGCACCCATCATGGGAACGTCGATCGGCTGTGGCAGGCTTGGCTGGCGCAGGGGGACGGCCGAGCGAATCCGGACGATCCCCGCTTTCTGAATCACACGTTTGACTTTCATGACGAAAAGGGCAAGCCCGTTCGGGTTCCGGTGCGAGAGCTGCTCTCAGTCTCGAATCTTGGCTATGAATACGACAGCCTGGCGTTCTTTCCGCGCACCCTCGGCAAAACCGAGCCCCGCAAACCCGTGCTCGTGCAATTCGAGCGGGTGGAACTTCCCATGCATCCGCTTTCTGTGCGGGTGTTCGTATCTCGGCGGGGCGAGGTGATCTCTTTCGATCCCGTGGCGCCAGAGTATGTCGGGACGTTTACGCTGCTTCCCGTTGGGAGCCACAATAACGGGGGCTTGGAAGAGCGGGTCACGATGCAGATCGAGTTATCGGCTTATGCCTCCGAACTCTTGCGGAGCAATACTCCCTACGAGTTTCACCTGGTGCCCGTTGCTTTGCGAGGCCGTCCGATTCCGACGGCGCCATTGCGCTTGCGTTCAGTAAAGGTTTACCCAGCCACCTAGACGGAAGTAATCGCACGGCCCGCCGGTCGCGGCGCCCCGATCTATTTCGAGGGCGCCGTCCTTGCTTTCGCCTCGGCGCTGACATTGTTCTCCCACTCCGTGAGCAAGCGCCGCAATCGTTCGACAACCTCCGGGCGACGCCCATACCAGTCCTGCCGCTCCGCCGGATCCGCCTTCACGTTGAACAGGAGGATTCGAGTTACCGCGCCATCAATAATCAACTTCCAGTCGCCACTGCGGACCGCCTTCTGGTTCATGTTCACCGGATTCGGCCCGCCCGTGCGCCAAAACAACGTCCGCTCCACCAGCGGAGCCTTCCGCTCGAGAATCGGGAAAAGATTGATTCCTTCGAGCCGCGCATTGCCAGGTACCGGTGTCGCGGTGGCCGCCAGGATCGACGCCGTCAGATCCATCGTGATGCCCACCTGCCGGGACACGGTGCCCGCCGGGATGCGGCCAGGCCAACGGACCAGCGCGGGCACACGGATTCCCCCCTCCCATGCCGAGAACTTGCGGTGAAAGAGTGGCGTGCTGTTTGACAGTCCGACACCACCGTTATCGTTGGTGAAGATCACGATCGTGTTCTTCTCAAGGCCGAGCTTTCGCAACGTTTGCAGGATTTTGCCCACTCCTCGATCCACGCTTTCCATCACAGCGGCATAGTCGGCCCGAGTTGCGCTCCCCGGCGCCGCACCGCTTGCAGGCTTCTCTGGCCGCTGTGTCGGGCTGTGGGGAGCGTTGAACGCGACGTCGATAAAGAAGCTCTGCTTGGCATTCTGCTCGATGAACTCAACCGACTTGTCGGTGATGAGATCGGTCATATAGCCCTCTTTACTGACGGGCGAGTCATTCTCCCAAAGGTCCGGCTCCGCGCCCGAGAACTGGGCGCCTTCGCTCGGCCGGGTGGTGAAGTGCGTGTGATAGTCGATTGCGGCGCTCTTCGATCCAAAGAAGAAGTCAAAGCCATGGGCACCCGGCGAAAACTCGCGTTTGTAACCCAGATGCCACTTGCCGATAAGTGCGGTCGCGTAGCCATTCTTTTTCAGCAATAGCGGGAGCGAATGCTCGAGCGGCGGCAACCCGGCGTCAGAACCGGCAATATTTGGCGCCGGCAAGACAAACTCAATTCCGTAACGCTGCTGATATCGGCCGGAGATCAGTCCGGCGCGCGTCGGGGTGCAGGACATGCCATTGGCGTAGAAATCAGTGAGCTTCACCCCAGCCCGGGCCAGGCTGTCTATGTGCGGTGTACGAATATCCGGAGCGCCGTATGCGCCGGTATCGGCATACCCCGCGTCATCCGTCATGATCAACACCACATTAGGCCGATCTGGCCGCCTATCTGGCGGAGGTGCTGCCGAAGCCGGGATGAGAAGCAAGACCGCTGCCAAGACTACCATGGGACGCATAAGTATCTCTCCAGTACGGGTGAAGGAACTCCGAATGAGCCATCGGAGAACGCATCATGGATACCTACCAATCATCCACAGGGTTGGCCTATGCCGTCAATCGAGCCCCGCTTCAAGTGCCGATCTAGTCGAACGGACCGGGCTTGGCCGTCCTCTAATCGCGCAAGCCAAGCCCGAACCTCAATCCCGCTATGTGGTTGCGGCCGGCCGGAAGTTCCTCGTCGCTCGCGTCCCCAGCAGGATGAACACGCCCAACAATGCCAGCTGCGCAACCAGGAACGGCGGCTCCGATTGCGTCGGCGCCATCGCCTTCAGCACCGGAATCTTCTGGAACGCCTGCACGATGCCCACAAAGGAATTGAAGTACAGTGCGACGGACGCCGCCACCACGTAAACGCTGCGCCACGGCCCAGCCAGATGAAACCGGTACAACGCCACCAGCGCGACTGCCAACACCGCAAGGGAAATCGCGCCAACAATGTGCGACGGTAATACTTGTTCAAAGGGAAACATAAACCCGGTGACGCTGGTCAACACCGTGGTTACCAGAAAGAGGGTGTTCCATCCGTCAAGCCGCTTACCCGAGATGAAGCCGAATACGACGACAGCTCCCGCGGCAATACCAATCAAGCTGAGCACCACATGCACCAGCGTAAACGTGAAAAGACTCATTCCCAGCATCATGATTGTGTTCCTCTCGAGGGGGGACCGGCTACGCCTGCAGAAATGCCAGCAGGTCCGCGTTAAGTTGATCCTTGTGGGTGTCGGTCAAGCCATGCGGGGCGCCGGCATACACTTTCAAAGTTGCGTTGCGGACAAGCTTGGCCGAGGCGAGTCCCGCCGCCTGGATCGGGACGATCTGGTCATCATCGCCGTGAAGAATCAGCGTTGGAACGTCAAACTTCTTGAGGTCCTCAGTAAAGTCTGTCTGGGAAAAGGCCGCGATGCAGTCATAGGCGTTCTTGTGACCGGCCAGCATCCCCTGCCACCAGAACCATTCGATCATCCCTGCAGAAGCCGTGGCGCCGGGACGATTGAAGCCAAAGAACGGCCCGCTGGCGAGATCCCGGTAAAGCTGAGACCGATTGGCGATGGAGGCTTGCCGCAAGCCATCGAAGACTTCCATCGGCAGCCCGTCCGCATTGGCCTCCGTCTTCAACATCAACGGCGGCACCGCGGAGATGAGCGCGGCTTTGGATAGTCGACTGGTCCCGTACCGTCCGACGTATCGAGCGACCTCGCCGCCTCCCGTCGAAAAGCCGATCAGCGTCGCCCCCTGCAAGTCGAGGTGGTTCATCAACTCGGCCAAGTCGTCCGCGTACGTGTTCATCTCATTTCCGCCCCACGGCTGGCTGGACCGTCCATGGCCGCGCCGGTCGTGCGCGATACATCGATAACCCTTCTCCGCCAGGAAGAGCATCTGCGACTCCCAACTGTCCGCCGTCAGCGGCCAGCCGTGGCTGAAGACTACCGGAGCCCCGGTGCCCCAGTCTTTGTAATAGATCTGCGTTCCATCTTTGGTGGTGATCATGCTCATTGCAAAACCTGTTCCTCTCCAAACTATGACCGACCTCCCCGGACCATTCATCACGAGATCGGCTAATCTTTCCTTACCCCGACAGTGTGGGGATTCGCGTCCCTCGATAGTGGTAGTCCGGCCAGCCTCATCTCGTTGCGGCTATCCGGGCCCAGGCCATTCCCTACCGGTGGGGAAGGTGGACACAAAACACCGTGCGCCCAGGCCGGGACTTCACGCTCATCGAGGCCTTGTGGCTGCGGACGATCCGTTGAACGACCGCCAATCCCAAACCAGCGCCCTCGCCCACGGCTTTGGTGGTAAAAAAGGGATCGAAGATCCGTGCCTGGACCTCTGCGGGAATGCCCCTGCCGGTGTCGCCAATCTCCACCCGGACTGCGCCAGGTTCTGCTTGCGTCCGTATCGACAGAACCCGCTCGGCACCCTTCGGCAGACTCTCCAGGGCGTCCAAAGCGTTGTCGATGAGATTAGTCCAGATCTGGTTTAACGCACTGCCATTGGCGCGAACGCGGGGAAGGTTCCCGCTGAGACTCTGGCAGACTGTGATGCCCCGATGGATTCGATGTTGGAACATGCGAAGCGTCACTTGCACGCCCTGCTCCACATCCACATCCGCGATCGGATTTTGGTCCATGTAGGAGTAAGCCTTCACTGCTTCGACAAGGCTGGAGATCCGTATCGAGGCATCCTCCAGTTCGTGGGCTAGACACAGGATCTCGTGATCGGCCTGCAGAATGCCAAGACCGATTTCGATCTCCTCGGCCGGGAGCAGCGCGGCCAACGGGCCCACCTCGTCCAGCGTTAGTCCGGCATCAGCAAGTCCACCAGCGAGCTCATCGCTGAGGCCCACGCGTTCGAGCCATTCGGCCAGTTCGGATTCGCGGTCGGCTTTCTCCAAGGAATCCATGGGCTGCTGGCATTGCGCCCGGGTGACGATCAATTCGCCGAGTTCAGAGAGGAGGTCCCTTGCCTCGGGCGAGAGCACCTGACCCCGAAGCGCCACCGCGCCCTTAAATCGCCGTGCCAGCACCCCTCGCAGCCGGCTGGCAGAGCGAACTGCGGCCGATGCGGGATTGTTGAGTTCATGAGCCAACCCGGCCGAAAGCTTTCCCAGGGCGACCAAGCGGTTCGAGCTTTCCTGCATGCGGGTGAAGAGCCGCGTCCGCTCCGTCATGGCCGAAACCAGCCTCTGCGCCAATAGTGGCGCGCGGTACACCAGTTCCCGGAGGTGGCTCGCATCCATTGCCGCCACCCGGGAGTCGACTGCCGCCCAACCGCGCCCCGCCCACGTCTTCATCAGAGAAAACGGCAGGACGCCGGTGGCCTGTCCAGCCGGCACGATGATGAGCTCATGGAACTCATACCGCTGAAAGTGGATTTCTCCTTCGAGCACCACCAGGAAGCTCTGCGCAGGGTCTCCCTCTTTCACCATTTGCTCCCCAGAGGCGAATGTGTGCGCAACCATCCGGCTGGCGATCCAGGCGATAGTCACTGGGCACTCGCCTTCAAAGAGCTCCATGCCCCTCAGCTGCTCCGGTGCCACGCTGTCCAGTGCCGCGTTCATCGACGCCATGCGCCCCCCGGCATGGGATGCCGAGAAGCTACGGGTAGCACCGCGCCGCACTGAACACCCTCCCCCATCGGCTCTGCGCTGAGGTGGTGCTGGTCCGCAAACGGCGCCGGTTCGCAGCCGGATGCAGCGCCAAGCGCATCACGTTTGCATGGAGGCACGCGAAAGCGTCGGCCCTGCGGCGGGCGGGTAGCAATGGCGGAGTGCTGGCGTCCGCACCTTCCCGGCAGCACTAGCACTAGCCTTTGGCGGTAACCCACGATTTTTCTTCTATCGTCTTCCGTGGAATCGCCAACGCTGCCGCGCACTTCTTGCGTCACCATCCCGCCATGCACTTCCACGCGCCGCCAATCCAGCTCGCCGGGTGCCGCCGCCCCGGCCAGCAGTAAAGCCAGCCGCAACCTGCGGGGCCCTACCAGTTCATCGGCAACCGTTAACTCCAGCACGATTGCAGAATAAGGGCGAAATGGCCCCCGGGCGACTCCCCAAAACCCGCCAGGCCCAAAATACCTAAATCGGGTAACGTCCGGCTACTACCCAATCGGGCGCCCGATAAATGGCGGAGCCTCCAGCCGCGGTCCCTGATACCGGGGAACGTCGGCCGCCAGTTCGCGATTCTCCCACGCCTGTCGCGCGGCCAGAATCTCTTCCGGCGTCCGAGCCACAAAGTTCCACCACATCAGAATTTGTTCCCCGAACGGCGGTCCCCCAATCAACAGCAGCCTCGCCCCGTTTGTGCTCCTCAACCCGAGTTCGCCGCGGCTTGCGCCGAGGTAGTACAGCGTGTTGCGCTCAGCTGGAACATCGAAAACAGTAACATCGCCATCCACCAGCATCGCTCCGTATTCAAACGAAGGGTCGAGCGGTAACTCCAGCCCGCTCCGCGGCTCCACCCGGATCTCCACGCCAACTCCGGGGCTGAACTGATGGCCGGGCGATACCGCCTCGCCGAAGGCACCCAGGATCGCCGTAGCCTCACCACCACGGTAGCGCTGGCTGGGAAGTGCTGGGGTGCACTGATACTGCGGCGGCAGCCACCGACTCGAGTCTGGAAGTGCGACCCAGAACTGCACGCCATCCAGCCATCCGGAGTTCCGCGTCGGAGTCTCCTCCGTATGCGCGATGCCGCGTCCCGCCGTCATCAAGCTCAACTGCCCCGGCTTTACGAGGCATTCGCTGCCCAAGCTGTCGTTGTGGACGATCTCCCCCGACAGCAGCCAAGTCACGGTCTGCAGCCCGATATGAGGATGCGGTCCAACGTCCATGGGCTTTTCGGCCTCGAATTGCAACGGCCCAAAGCGGTCAAAAAAGCACCACGGCCCAATCATTCGTCGTCCGCGCACCGGCAAAACACGGTGCACCTCCAGTGCGCCGAGCCGCACGGAGCGGTCCGGGAGCGCTTCGATGGAAGGCAAAAGGTTGCTCATGACTACAGGTGGAAAATGCCTCGCGTGAGCGCAATGGTTACCGCATGCGTCCGGTCATTTGCCACTAGTTTACTGAGAATATTCTTCATGTGCATCCGCACCGTTTCATCGGCGATGGCTAACTCGGCCGCCACTTGCTTGTTCCGGTTCCCCCGCGCAACAAGGCGCAGCACCTGCACTTCACGCGGGGTAAGCGCGTCGTCGCCGAAATGCTCTGCCAAGTCGGCTGCGACCTGGCACGGCACCACCTTCTTCCCTGCATGCACTTGCCGAATCGTCTCGATCAAAGCGCTGTGGGGCATCCCTTTCAACACGACGCCCTTAACTCCGGCCTCCATCGCCCGGAGCATGTGCATGTCGCCGCGCACTCCCGTGATCACGACTGCCCGCGCTCTTGGAAACTCCGCCAAGATCCGCGCCGCCACCTTTTCTCCCGGCATGTCGGGCAGCAGCAAATCGAGGGTCACCACATCCGGCCGCCAACGCCGATACAGCTCCAGGGCCTGTACGCCTGTCGCGGCTTCGGCCACTACTTCCATTCCGGTCGCACTATGAATGACCGCCGCGAGTCCCTCGCGCACCAGCGAGCATGCATCCACGGTCATGATGCGGATTCCAGACGGAGCCCCCCAGTTCGACACAGCCATGCGGGACGGATTCTCAACGAGTGTAGCCATGCGACAAGTCTGCCGGATGGATGGAGCCAACACATCACGAGATCGGAGTGTAAATGCTTAACTCGTTGGTGGTAGTCGCGGGATGATGATCTCCCGCCGGCCGAAGAGATGAGCATCCAAGGATACGGCGCCCGGGCCCATCATAACGATCGAGGCGGCCATAACTGCCGTCATGACTGTCGAGATCGGCGCCTCGAAGAGGTTCGTCATAGGTGGCGGAATCCAAAGCAGGGATGTGCCTGCGGCCCCGATTCCCACCAACGTGCTCGCCAGCGGCGTCAAGAAGCCCAACAGCAGCGACGACCCACTCAGGATCATGGCGACGCCAATGAAGTGCATGACGGTCATACCGCGATCGACATCTGAAAGGTATTGACATCCTTGAATGATGGCGACGATTGCCACCGCCGCTCGCAGGAGCAGCAGTCCAATGCCATGCCGTCCACCCGGAAACGTGGAAAAAAGCCGGCGCAGTTTTTATCTCCTTCACCCGGGCCGCTGGTGGACAGCGACAACTATTAGCAGCGTAACGGGTTTTCGACAGACCCGAATCCCCAAACGCAGCTGCAAAAAACTACCACTTTCGAGTTAGCTAAAGCTGAATAATTCCGCGCCTCACCCCGATCGCTACCGCCTGGGTCCGGTCACTCGCGCCGAGTTTCTCCATCACGTGTTTCAGGTGAACCTTGACGGTTTCCTCGGAAATGAACAGCCGCTCGGCGATGTCCCGATTCCGGTTGCCACCCGCAACATGGCGAAGCACGTCGATCTCTCTTGCTGTCAGCGCGTCGTCGCTCAAGTGTTCGGCCAACTGGGCGGCCACTTCCGGTGCAATTCGCTTCTTTCCGGCGTGTACCTGCCGGATCACCTCGACAAGCTCCTTGGGGGGCATGCTCTTAAGAACGTACCCTCGCGCGCCGGCCTCGAGCGCTCTCTGGATCTCCACGTCGCCTTCAAACGTGGTCAGCATGATCACTCGGGCGGCCGGATACTCCGCGCGGATCGAGATCAAAACATCGATCCCGCTAATGTCAGGCAGACGCAAATCCATCAGCGTAATGTCGGGACGGTGATCTTTGAAACTCTGCAAAGCTTCTGCGCCGTCGGCCGCCTGCGCCACTAGCACCATGTCCGGCTGACTATTGATGATCGCCGCGATCCCTTCGCGCAGCAGAGGATGATCGTCGACGCTCAACACTCGGATAGGGGGGGACTCGTTCATTATTCTCGGTTCCTCTGCTTACTGCACAGCCTTGAGAGGGCTGGTCTACTCCTTGCGGTCGAAGATCACGCCAATTCCGGGGATGCCCCGATGCTCTTCGCGGCCACGCCGCAACCATTATCGCGGACTTGGCCCCAAATCTGGGGGAAAATCGCGATTTGCTAGCCCAAGGTAAGTCCCGCGAGACCGGACACGGCGGTCGCGCAGCCCACTGGCACAGACTCCAAACGCTCGTTTCGCTCTCACCCGAAATGTCGCCGAGCGAGCGAATGCCCAGCGCTATCGGCTGGCCGATCCGGACATCGACGCCCTTATCGCGTCGCGGGTTTGCTGAAGAGATAGGTTGAGAGCGGACCGGGCAGTCCTCCGCACGATCGGCTCGATCAGCCAGCCCAGAGTGGCTGGAATGTCGCGGCTGAGCACGATTGCTTCCACCTCGATGAACACGCCGTCCCGACGTTCTTCGAGGCGGGTCACGCTGAAGATCCGCCAGATCAACCCGGTACCTGTGTCGACGGGCAGAGCGCGCGGGTCGCTGGTCTCGAAGCCTGCGATCTCCTGAATTTGTGTGGTCTGTGTCACGCTGTACAGCCGGCGATGGTCCACAGGAATCCACACCGACTTGTATTGACTCGCAAGGGCACTCTTGCGGAAAAGCGACGGGTTCGACAGCAGCATCGTGAACTGGTCCTCCGATTCGCTGAGGCCGAGAGCCTCGGACTGAAGCACCGCCGGTCGATAGTAGTCTTCGTACCGCTTGTAGTCGCGCAGTACCGGCACCACCTGTTTCAACGCTGCCCCCGGGATAAACACGGCTCCGATCCAGTGGTGAATCAGGCCGGATTCACTCTTCTTCGGAGATCTCGTCCCCGCCGGCGAGATCAGAGTTTCGCCAGCCCGGACGCTAGCGAGCCGCTCCGCCGTCTCTTCCGCCCAGAGGAAGCAGCGAACTGCGGATGCGCGGGCCTGCATGCCAATACGGGCGGCTTGAATGTACTGCTCCCAGGCGTCAATGGTAGCTGGGGAGAAGCTGGCGGCGCAGGCGGGCGATAGGAACAGGAAGAACAGTGTCAGCCGGAGCAGCAGCCGGTGCCGAAGGGATCTACGACCACCCCGGTTGATCCAATCTTCCCCTCGAGAGGGGTCAACACCGGTCAGCCCACCAGTCACAAACAACGAAGTCTGCCAAGCCGGAGCCAGGTCAATCCGGGTTTGGCCTGTTAGCTCGGCGATGAGCTCGAACCGAAATGCAGTTGTATCGTCGTGAATGTAGTACTGCAGTTCATCCATGAGACAACCCTACTGCGGTTGGCTCTGTGACCACATCCCGCGAAGGGTGGGCCCTTAACTAACTCGAAAGCCGGTTGATCCGCCCCCTCCATCGGGTTAGGGCACCCAGCTACAGTCTCGGACCATTCCATCTCCATCGCGGCTTGCCATGATCTTGAAATGCAACGCGGCTCGGGACGGCCAGCTCAACCTCGGTGCCGGACGTCGGGCTGCTACGGATGGCGAATTGCGATTGAATTCGATTCGCTCGTTCACTCATGCCGGAAAGGCCCCAGTGCCCGTCGCGCCCGGCCGCGACGATCTTGGGGTCGATACCCCGGCCATCGTCGCGCACGACCACACGAAGCTCCATCGAGGTATAGTGAATCTCCATTTCAACGCTCTGGGCGCGCGAATGGCGGAAGGCGTTGATCAACGCTTCGCGGCCAATTCGGTACACATCGTCCCGCAGCATCGGCTGTAGCGGCCGCGGTTCTCCCTCGATGATCACCCGAAAAGCCACCGGCTCCTTAGTATTTCCCGCCAGTGCCAACTCCTGCTGAACTCGGGAAAACGCTTGCTCCAAGTCGAGGGAAGCGCTGTTGGAAGACCGCAATCCGCGTACCGCGTTCCGTCCCTCTTCGATAACCTGCTGCATCAGTTGCAGGGCGCGCGACAGGATGGGTTTGGCTTGGGAACCATTGTCTAATTGGTCCGCGGCAACGTGCACCTGCATGGAGGCGCTAAGAAATCCTTGCAGCAAGGTGTCGTGCAACTCCTGCGCAATGCGGGTTCTCTCCGCCAGCCGTTCCTCGAACCGGACGTTCATCTGCTTGGTAACGTGGTGCAGCCGGTAACGGTAAAGCGCCAACGTGAGTAAGGCGAGAGCGAGCAGTGAAGCAACGCGGAACCACCACGTCTGCCAGAACAGGGGTTCAACCACAAAGCGGACCACCGCTTCTTCACCGCTCCACACGCCGTCCGGGTTGCTGGCAATCACCCGAAAGCTGTAACTGCCTGGGCCCAGGTTGGTGTAAGCGGCTTCTCTCGTCGTGGCCGGCTCGCTCCAGTCACGATCAAAGCCGTCCAAACGATACCGGAACCGCACGCGCTCCGGCACGGAAAGGCTGAGTCCGGTGAAGGTGAACGCAAGGCGTCGATGCCCGCCCTCAATCCGGGTCGCTGGCTGGATGGCGACCGGGTTTCCGTCAGCGGAGATGGCTTGGATGTGGGCGAAAGCCGGCGTCGTATTGCTTTTCATTCGCTCCGGATCGACGACGGAGATCCCTCGATTTAGCGAGAACCAGATGCGGCCGAACTGGTCCGTGACAACCGAACGATGCCGTTTCACACCCTCGGTACCCCGGAGCCCATCGGCCAGGCCGTACTCTCGCAGATCACCCTCGGAGAGGGCGCCTTGTTTGAGCCGCTCTCGGTTCACTCGCATGACGCGGTTTGCCGTGGTAACCCAAATGAATCCGTCCGTGTCCTCCGCCATGCCAAGGACAGTTTCGCGTAAGGAAGCAGGTGCTTTCGCCAACGGTTGAATCCGCTCGCCGGTATAGAGCGAAAGACCGGCTGCGCCGCCGACCCAAAGGACTCCGGCCGCATCTTCCAAAAGGCAATTGACCTCGCCCGAGGCGTAGCGTCGCCAGCGGCCCTTTGAAAAGGCGCTTACACCCATCGGACTCGCGAGCCAAACGGCGCCCGAGGATGTCTCCAGGATGGCGTTGACGGTGTTTGAAATCAGTCCGTCCGCCACCGTGTAGTTGGTGAATCGGCCGTTCATCAGTTTGCTGACACCGCCACTCAACGTGCCGGCCCAAACGGTGCCATCGCGCGCCCGGTGCACCGAGTAGACGCTATTCTGCGCCAGGCCATCCGCCATGGTAAAGGTCCGTGCAATCATCTTCTGGTCTTTCCCACGAAGCAGCGTCAACCCGCCGTTCTGTCTGCCCACCCACAATTCTCCGTCTCCGCCGCCAATCGAGTAGATTAGATCTTGGGTAAGTCCGCCGGCGTTGATGCTGCCGTGTTCGTTGTCCTTCAACCACCACAGCCCACCATTCGCCGGCGCGAACCAAACGCAGCCATCCGAGCCACCAAATATAGGAGTACTTCCGTCCGATGGCACGCCCTCGGGCAGCGAGTAGCTCACGAAGGTGCTATCGCGCAGTCGTTCCAGCCCTCCTCCGCTCCCGCTCCAGATGTTACCCTCGCGGTCTTCGAAGATCGCCGTGACCGCGTTGTTCGATTCGCTTTCGGGGTCGACCAACGACGCCACGCCATACTCGTTCGCCCGAATCAATCCTCCTGAATTGGTGCCCACCCACAGGTTCGCGTCCCGGTCGACGGCGAGCGACAACGCCTGGACGCCGTCCAGCGCGGGAGGAATACCGGCCTTTGTCAGCTTCTCGCCATTCCAGCGGACGATACCCGCGTCGGTGCCAATCCACAGCTCGCCCTTTCCCGCGGAAACGATCGCGTTGACCTTCGGGTCCGGGAGGTCCTTTGTGACCGCGATGGTTTCGGTCCCTCTGAGCCGAAACAGCCCGGCGTCCCGCGTCCCGACCCAGATACTCCCGTCTGGCGTCTGCGCGAGGGCTAGCACCGGCGAACGCGAGAATCCCGCCGGCGCCGCAACCGTCTCGAATTTTCCGCCGCGTAGAATGATCGCGCTTCCCTCACCCCGCAACGCCCAGAGCAGCAGCGAACCGTCAGCTGCTCGCCCCATGGCGGTAGTGTTTACCGAAGGAACTCCCAACTGTCTCATCACATTCTCAAAGACCCCGCCGCGATAGCGGAGAAGCGTCGGACGGCGGAGGCGCGCCCACAAGCTGCCTTCGCCGTCCACCGTCAGTCCCAGCACGTGGCTGAGCATAGGCGAGCCCGGGACTCCCGACGGCATCGGAAGGAATCGCAGCCCGTCAAAGCGAAAAAGTCCCCGCTCGGTGCCAATCCACAGGTACCCATCGGGCGTCTGATTTATGGAATACACCGGTCCCTTGGGAAGGCCACTCTCCTCGCCCCAGCGTTGCCGAACGTACTGCGAAATCGTCCGGTGGGGATCTATCGCGTGGGCCGCCGGAATCGTTAGAACGACCAGAACCCACGCGGCAATCAGTCGAAGTCGCCTAGGGAAGATATTCGAACTTCTCAATGACCACCTCGACGCCTTTCTTCTGGGGCGTCCGCGACTTTCCGAAAGTGTATAAGTTCATGTGGACGCGTTCGCCCCCCGGGGTAGGGATTCCGGAAGTGAAGACATGCTCGGAAACGAGGGCGTTTGTCGCGCGATGGCTCCTGAACGAGGCTCGGGCCGGTTCCCACCGGAAGGAATTCGTCAGGCGGCCCTCTGGCGAGTCGAACCGGAACACATTCGCCGGAACGTAATAGGGCTGCACGGCGAACTGGGCGTTCTTGGCGCCCGGATCGCCCCACTGGCTCAGTTCGATACCGATTTCCCGGTGATTCTGGCTGGCCTCCATGGGATCGTAGGTAAAGAGGCGCAGAGCGGTTCCCGGCTCCAGTTGGGGTACTTGCCGCATCACGAACTTATACAGTCCGTACCCAAGCCCGCGGGTCAATGCAACTTCGGCGCAGGTCCAATCATCGCCTTCGCGAGCGATGCGCAGGTGGAGAAATCCGTCGCGATCCGTCCAAACGTTGGACGCCCGATTCGTATGCATCACGCCGCCGCTGTCGCTCGGTACTTGCAGCACCTCCCAATCGTACCCGCTGAATTGGATGTTCTTGGGTACGATCGGTGCGGGCTCCGCCGACGGCCGGCCCGGCGTTATGGCAATCGCCTTCACTGCGCCACCCATCGCAGGTAGAGCGTCGGTCTTTTTGGGGACCACAAATCCCGGATCCACCAGGAGCGCGGCGTAGTCGGTACCCAGATGTGTCGTGGTGGTAAATGTTGAATCCGGTTCGATCGTAGTGAACGGTTTGTTCGAGAACGGCTGCACCCACCATACGTCGCTCTTAGCGTAAAGAACAACTCGCTGGCCGGATTGGGCACCCGTCACGCGGCCAGAGATTGTTTCCATTCTTGCGGCGCCGCCCGGGCCAGAGTCCGGAATCTGTTGGAAGTGGATGGCGGCCGGTTGCGAACAAGCCTGCAAGGCCAGGGACAGTACAGCTAGCGCGCGCGCACGGTGGCGCGGAGATCCTGATGGTGCCACGAACTCTACCCTATCAAACCCGGCCAAGCACCCGAATCACCCGATGGTGTTATGGCCCAGGCACTCCCTCGGCACTCAATCCGTTCCTTGTGAAACCTCCGCCGGGTCCCCCGCCGCAGCGTTGATGCGGGTATTCCCACTTCTACGAAGGGTTGGTGGAAATCAAACTCGTACCTGCGTGGCGACCGGGGCCCGTACGCGAGCGCGGCGTTCCCCGGTCGAGGTAGTAAGTCCCCCTCACTTGCGCGGGAGCTGATTCGAGCACGGTCGGCCCATCGCGGTTAGCGCTGCGACAGGCTGGCACCGAAGCTGGAAATACGTTTCGAGTTAGGCGCTCAGTCTCCTCAGTAGAAAACGTTCCATATGTTCGGCGGTCTCGTCGCAGTGGGTTTCGAGGGCAAAGTGGCCGGTATCCAGCAGGTGAGTTTCCACGTCCTTAAGGTCTCGGGCGTACGGCGCTGTGCCCGCTGCAGGAAAGATGAAATCGTTCTTCCCCCACACGATTAGTGACGGAGGATGGTATTTCCGGAAGAATTCTTGGAACTTCGGGTACAACGGCACATTCGTGCCGTAGGAGAGAAACAGATCCATCTGAACCTCGCTGTTCCCGGGCCGGTCAAGTCCCACCTCATCCACCAGCCACGTCGTTGGATCAAGCAGCGACGGATCCTTGACCCCGTTTTCGTACTGCCATCGAGTCTGCCCGAACTGGCGAAAACAGCCCACCCAGAGACGTACTTTAGTTGCGCAACAGTACTTTTCTTGCGTAAAGATTTGTCCTGTAATCAACAACTTGCGAAAATCAGTCTGCTTCACACGCAGGAGGTCCGGGGTTCGAGCCCCTGCGCGCCCACCATCAGAACCTTGCTTCCGGTGGCCTTTTCTTTTCGGGCTTGGACGGAGTGTGGCGGCTCCTCGTTGGGATACTTTAGAAGTTGCGTCGATTGCCGGTCTCTAGACCCGTTCTTTGACCCAACTCCACGGCGAGACCGATTCGCCGGGTAGCCCTCGTTGTGTCCGCTTCGACTCTCTGCCGCACCCGCCAACTGCACCTACAACCGCAGCCGCAGTTTCACCAGAATCGGCTCCCCGGGTTTCACCGCCACTCGGTACACCGTTTGTGGCGCGGGATCCTCCTGCGTCAGCACGCGAGTCCTTCCCGCGGCTGCCATCTGCTCGGCCCTCGTCCAGAGCTGTCCTGTGCCCCCGGCCAACTCAAACACACTGGGCTTGGCCATCTCCCATTTCTTTTCCCACTCCGCCACCTGCGCCTCGCTCAACCGCAACGCTTTCGGACCGATCTCGATCTCCGGCAGGGGTTTGTCGGTCAAGAGCACCGTCAACTCTTCACCCGTTTGGTCGGTCCGGCTTCGGCGCAAAGAGAAGAAGTTCGGCCGATCGTCCTGCCCGGGAATATCGATCAGACGCCCCGCTGTCAGGGCGTTATTCCCCTCATGCGTCCGCGTGGTTGGAAAAATCAGGTAAGGCTCCCCCCGTTCCCCATTCGCATACTGCTCCCGATCAATCACATAGAGATAGCCTGGTTCCGGGGACTCGATCGAGAGCCGAACCTTATCGCCCGGCTTCAACCGGCTTGTCGAGGAGACCCGCTCCGGAATCCATTCCTGGGTCTGCGATTCTTCCTGCACCAGAATCCGCGCCGGCGATGCGTCCTTTCCCGTCGCCGGACGCAACCGCCAGATCGTGACGCCCACCTGCCGTCCGCCCGCCACAGGACGGCCCGCCGCCGGCACCGGATGATACTTCGGCCTTGTCACTGGCGCCGCCGTGGCCGCCGCAGGACGCGCCTGCAGCACCTCCTCGGGCACGATCCCGCGACTCGGCGACTGCGCCCAACCCTGCGGGCAGCATAACAAGAGCCAAATCCATCGCTTCATTTCGTTTCCCTCTCCCATTCTTGTGAGCTATCGCCACTCACCCTGTTGTACGAATGCCGCCCAGTAGTATGGCGCCGCCCATCGCTTCTGCTTTCTCATCGCCAACTGCGCCTGCCGCAACGCTGCCGCCGGGCGCAAGCCCTGTTTCAGCATCTGCCGGTACATCATCACCATCAGGTCAGCCGTCGCTTGGTCATTCACGTTCCAAAGGCTCACCACCACCCGTGGCGCACCCGCGTAGAGGAACGCCCGCGGCAGCCCGACTAAGCCCTCTCCGCGCACGTCCTTACCCAAGCCCGTCTGGCAGGCGCTGAGCACCACGAGATCGGCGCGAAAATTCAAGTCATAGATGTCGTTTACGCGCAGAAAGCCGTCCTCGGCGTCGCCTTTTTCATTGCGAAACGAAAGCAACAGCGCCGAGAGTCCCGGGCGTTCCGGGTCGATGTAGCCGTGCGTGGCGAAGTGCACATACCGGTACTCTGCCAACGCCGGCGACAGCGCAACCGCCCGATTCGCCTTGGCTCCCAGGGCGATCAGGCTCTGCCCTTTGGGGATCAACCTGCCGATCCGTTCGGCTTCCCGCCGCGTGAAGGGCAATTGAGGAACCGCGTCGATGGCCGCCGTACCTCCGGATAAGTGCTCCAGCATCCTCGCAGGCGCCGGGGCGCCCGTGAACACCGGATCTGCAAACATCGCCAAGGATAGAGTGGGCTCCCGGCGATCCCTGCTTTTGTCCCGCAAGAGCGCCAACGCCGAAGCCGATGGCAGGTTGACGGTCTCCATCGTCACCACCAAGGGATCGTTGCCGCCGGGCCGCGGCAGCATGGCGAAAGGCACCCGTTGCAGCGCCCCATCCGCCACCACCACCAAACGCTCGCCGCCCAGCATCTCCGCGGCGGGAGCCAAAATCGAGTCGCTTAAGGCCTGGGCCGCTTGGGCTGTTGCCGCGGCATTTTGGGTTGCCAACGTCTGCAACAGCGCACCCGCCTGGGCTTCCAGGACTTTGCGGCCTGGCAGCGGAAAGCCACGGAAGCCGCTTTGCGTCACGGCCCACACGAAGCTTCTTTCATCGCCCAGCGCGTACTCCAGCAGCACTGTGCCCGCATCAAGCAAGTCGCGCTGCACCCTTTCGATGCCCATAGGCGCGGGCTGCGTCACAGCAACATACCAGGGGCTCGTCTTCCGGAGGGTCTCTTCCAGGCCACGCCGCTCGTTCTCCACTTCCCGAATCTGGGCCAGCAGTGGCTGCGCCTCCGTGCGCCCGTAGACGGGCAAAAGCCGCGCGCCGAGCGCGTTCAGGCGCTCGTTCAGTTCACGCTCCTTCGCTAGCAATTCCGGCGCCGCGTCCATCCGGATGCCTGCTCCGGACTCGGCCAACATGTCCAGCAAGCCTCGCGCCCGCGCCCGTTCGGACATCGTGAACGCCGCCCCTTCCTGGCCCATGCGCATCAAGAGCCCGATGGCGAACTCGTAGTCGTTTTGCCGCCTCGCCAAATACAGCGTTCGGAGTTCCTGTACCGTTGCCTCCCGTCGAATGGCCTCCGCTAAGGTCAGCGATTTTTCGATCTCCTCCCGCGCCAGGGCCAATTGGCCAAGCGACGCCAGCGCGCGGGCCAACGTCGCCATCGCCCGCGCTTCGCCCGCGCGATCACCCATCTCCCGAAAGCTCGCCACGGCCGCTTGCGCTAGCGGTAGGGCAAGGCTCGCTTCGTCTTTGTCGAGCTTCACTACCGCCATCAACTCGCTTACTGCCGCTTCCTGCCGCCGCTGTTGAATCTCCCGCGCCAAGGCCAGCCCTCTTTCGAGCACGGTTTCCGCTTCATTCAATCTCCCCAGCCGGCGCGACGCCTCTCCATGATTGCGGCTGGACTTCGACAGCGACAGCTTATCCCCGGCCTCCTGGTCGATGGCGTCAGACCGAGCGATATGAACAAGGGCTTCAGCCGGGCGATTCAGCAGCAGTTGCGTATACCCCAGCGCCCCTTCCGTATCGGCTTCTCCCCGCTTATCCCCCACCGCCTTTCTCATGGCCAAGGCACTGTTCAGCAGCGACTGGGCCTCGGCGGTATCGCCCAGGCCAAGGTGCGCCATGGCGACATTGTGCAGCAGCAGGCTCTCCCGCCGGCGGTCCCCGGTTGCCCGAACGAGGGGCAGCCCTACTTGGTAGTTCGACAACGCCGCCTGCCAATTCCCCAGGTTCCCTTCGAGAATGCCGAGGTTGTTGAGTACGAGCGCTTCGCCTCCCCGGTCACTCTTCGCCCGGTACAGCGCCAGGGCCTGCTGATAGAACTCGCGTGCCTTAGTGGCCTCCGAAAGCACGTCCCACATACCGCCTTCAAAGTTCCGGATGGTCGCCAGGCGCCGATCGTCTCCGAGCACGGCAAACAGTTGTCCGGCCTGTCCCAGGCTCTCGAGCGCTGGCCGGAACTGCGCCGCCGCCGCCCGCACACTTCCGATGCCGTAATGCACCATCGCCTGATAATAGCGATCCCCCCGGCCTGCAAAGTACGGCAGAGCGGCTGCGTACTCCGTTAGCGCCGTCGTCCTGGCCGCAGCCGTCCGGATTGTCCGGGCTGCTTCGGCCTTCGCAAAGTGGCCGAAGGCCGCCGCGCGTTCGCGCTCTTCCGGTCCTGCCCCGCCCCACTTCAGTACCTGGATCCGGCAAGAGCCTTGCCCCGCCGTCGTCACCTCCAAACGGTACTCGCCCGATTGCGGCGCCACATACACAATCGTCTCCGGTCCCCACGCTCCGTTGGCGGCGTCCATGGTAAACACGGCCCGGCCTTGGGCATCTTGCAATTTGGCAACCACGTCCGTCCCAGCCTGAGTGACAACGATTTCGACGGCGTCGCCAGCGGCCATCGTCCCGCGAAGGACCAGGGGAGCTACCCGGGTCACCGGGCGCTCAGCTTCCCATCCGGCTCGCAGCGTATCGTCCTGGCCGTTGGCCAGTGTCGCCGCAATCAGACCGCAGAGAATAGCGAAACGCCCGGTTTGCCGTGTCATCGTCTGGCTCCTAAAGATACTTGGTCTTCGGAAACGGCTCCGGACCGCGGGCCGACGCTTCCCAATCGTCCTCGCCTTCAAAGATCTGGTCGGTCGACCCGAGGAAGCCGATGGCGGGCTCTACGCCCTTTCGGGAGATCACAACGTCCAGAAAGAACGGGAAGCCGCTGAATATCTCTGGAGGACTTCCCCACGAGATCGATTCCTCCCGCGCCGATACGGGTATCTTTGCGCTGCTGCCCGTCGAAATGAAGTACCCCCCCTTGGCGTTCTGAATCTTCAGCGTGCCGATGTCCCTGGCGCCTTGAATCACGGCAAAAGTTCCGGCGAACGGCTTGGCGGGCATCGGCAGCGCGGTCAGGTTGTACTCCTGTCCAGCGATCGTCAGCGCGTAGGAGACAACGTAGGTCTCGTCGCGCCACCGGAAGATGGTTAGCCCGGCGAACTCCCAGTCCGCCCCATCAACTTGCGCCTTAAACGGACCCACGATGCCATAGTCGGGGCGCGTGGACCCGTAAGTCACCGGCACCGTGACGAAATTGCCCGAATTGCTTTGCAGCGTTACGGTGGAGACCCCGTTGGGACTGGCGAACGCGATAGTGCCCCATAGATTCACGCCACTGCTTACCGAGACCTGGTCACTCGGTGTGGGCGAAACCAGCAGGCGGAACTGGCTCCAGGGAAACGGAAGTTGGGCCGGCTCCTGGTACATGGTTTCGACTGCCGTCTCCTCGATCGGCCCCCGCTCGGACGCTTCCCAATCGTTCTCATCGCCGGGGTTCCCCACGGAAAGCCCCTGATACCCCCCGGTGATCGCGGCGACGCCGGGCGATGTATCGATGTCGAAGATGGTTGGAAAGCCGGTGTAGGTCTGGTTGTTAAAGACCCATTGAATCCCTGACGCGGTGGCGGTGACCGCAATGGCGGGACGGTTGCCGGACGGGTTAAAGGTGATCCCCGAAGTTCCCCAAATCGGGAAGAGCAGCGTGCCGATCGTTGCGTTGGCCTGCTTCACCGTCAGAAGCGAACTGAAGCCCGGTTCTACCGGTCCGGCAACCCCGGAGCAGACATAGCTCACGCCGTCGATGGTCAGTGAGGAGCTAAACACGAACAGACGCTGCCGGAAGAACACCAGCGTGATCCCGCCGAACACCCACTGCTGGTCCGGCAGTCCGGGCTTGCTCAGGGTGATGCTGAAGCCGGCGATCTGGCCGACTCGGGCGCGCGACGAGGAGTAGCTGACCGTCGCCGTACCCGAAGGGCCGGTATCGAGGCCGATCTGGAGAATGTTCGCGGCAGAGGCGTTCGTCCCCAGAAAAAGGCGGCCTAGAAAGGGAATCCCCTGGCTCACGGGGCGGCCCTGCCCCCGCGGCGGGGCGATCGACAGGCGCAGTTCCGCGCTCGGATTGGGATAAGGCAATGAAGGCATAACGACAGTCTCCTCGCTCACCTACTGGTGGCGCAGTTGTAGTAGCTGGCCCGCCATACCGGAAACCCCGGCAGGCAATTGTTTTAACAGTTGACGGACCCTGGCTTCGCGCACGCCCTCCGCGCGTCCCGGTTCCGCAAGAAAGTCTTGTGGCTTTTCTGCCCAAACTACCCAGATTCGTTCGATTCCCGGATTCTGGTCGAACACATACCAGCCCGTTAACGTCGCAGCCACCGGCTCGGCCTGCTGCCCTGATAGCGGATAGACAACGGCGACTTCTGCAGTTGTCTCCGTGAGGGCGTAGAAGTAGCCCGGCCGGGCCGCGCTCAGCCGCAAACGAAATTTCCAACCGGCCTGAAAGGTGTCCGTCACCACGGCCCGATAGGGAAGCAGCGCCGGGTTCTTCTGTGCTTCGATCTCGAAGCGCAGCAATGGCTCGCGGCTGGCCGTCATCCAATGCGAAACCCCATAAGTCAACGCTCCAGCTGCGACCGCCGACCCGCCAGCCAGAAGCCACCTTCGGCTCATGCGCGGCGCCGGAGCGACGATCTCGTCGAGCTGTTCGGCAATCTCCTCCATCGAGCCCAACCGGGCGTTACGGTCCTTCACCAGGCACCGTTCGATCAGGTCGCCCAGTTGCCGGGGAGCGGCCGGGTTGATCGTTTCTACCCGCGGCGGATGCTGGTTCATTACCTGCGAAAGCGTCGTCATGGCGTTCTTGCCCTGGAACGGACGCCGCTTCGCCGTCATCTCGTAAAGGATCACGCCAAGGGCGAAGATATCCGCCCGTCGATCAGCCGGCTGGCCGATGGCGACTTCCGGGGCCATGTAGGTCGGCGTCCCCAGAATCAGATTTTGCTCCGTCGATTGCTCGCCGGTGGTCGAGGTGACCTTCGCGATGCCAAAGTCCAGGACCTTAATGGCACCTCCTTCGGTGATCATGATGTTGGCCGGCTTCAAGTCCCGATGGACGATTCCCGCGGCGTGAGCGCTTGCCAGCGCCAGCGCCGTTTGCCGGGCGATCTCCAGGAGTTCGGCCAGCGGCGGCGGATCCTGTTTCAACAACTCCGCCAGGGTTCGCCCCCGGATGTATTCCATGGCAATGTAGTCAATCTCTCCCGCATGTCCGAACTCATAAATCGTGATGATATTCGGATGCGTCAGCGCGGACGCCGCACGGGCCTCGCGGGCAAACCGGCGCCGCTCGTCGTCGGACTCGTGCCGCGCGTTGAGCACCTTCAACGCGGCCAAGCGGTCCAGCCGCCCGTCCCGCGCCAGGTACACCACGCCCATGCCGCCCGCCCCGATCCGCTCCACAATTTCGTAGTGGCCCAGCTGATGGCCAGCCTGCAGTTCCCGCGAAATCGAGGCCGTCCCCGTGGCTCCCGCTGGAGAGTGATCGATAAACGTAGCCGTCGCGTCTACCCGCTCGAGCAGCGAGTGTACTTCGTCGAGGATCTCCCCGTCGCCTCCCGCCTCTGCGCGCACATAGGCGGACCGCTGGTCAGCGGGAAGTTCGAGAGCGGCTTCCAAAATCTCGCGAACCCGCTTCCATTGCCGCGCGTCAGGCGCCGGACCCATAGAGCCAGATGGTAACAGGATCTGTTGCGTTGCGGAAGTTGTTGCTGGTTGCATGATCGCGCTTGGCCTGCTCACTCTGCCTAGCGCGAAGGCTCCCGCAAATTGGCCACCCTGATATTACTTTTTTTCTACGCGGCTCATTTCGCGCAGCAGCCACAGGCGGGCCGACGCCCAGTACCTGCCTACCGTGCGGGGCGCAATCCCCAGCGCGCACGCGATCTCCTCGGTCGAGAGCCCACCGAAGAAGCGCATCTCCACCACTTGGCTCTGCACGGGGTCCAGCTTCGCTAACCCCGACAGGGCGTCGTCAAGCGCGATTAACTCCACGGCCCGTGGCGCTCCTGGCATGAGCTCTTCGTTCAACTCCACCATCGCTGCGCCCGCGCCGCGCTTGCCGGCGTGCCTCTGGCGGGCGTGGTCCACCAGAATCCGCCGAATCATCTGGCTGCTCACTGCGTAGAAGTGGGCGCGGTCCTGCCACTCCACCTCTGGCCCGCGGATGAGGCGCAGAAACGCTTCGTTCACCAGCGCGGTGCTCTGCAGAGTGTGGTCGTCCCGTTCCCTCGCCAATTGCCGGTGCGCCAGCCGGCGCAATTCGGCATACACCAACGGCGCCAACGCCTCCAGCGCGGAGGCGTCTCCTCCGCTCCAACGCCGCAGCAGCAGCGTCACCTCCTCACTCACCGCTCTTCCATCCGGCGTTCCGCGCCATAAATCGTCAACAGCGGATGCTTCACCCACGCCCGGAACTCATACCCCCCGTTCGGATTCAATCCCGTCACCGGCAGCGTGAACTCTCCGGCCGCGGTGATCGTCCGGGATGGGCCCGGCTGCCAGGGGATCGACCGGTCGCTGGCGTCCAGCCCCACAATGCTCCGGTAATCGAAGCCGGCCTCCAACTGTCCAGCCTTTCCCATGTCGATCAGCTTCCCGGTGAGCGTCGCGGATGTGCCACTCCACCGGCTGCCGCCTGTCTCGACGCGCGGCGGGAGGAACGCTGGCTTGGCGTTCGTGATCTTGAGCACGATCGGGTTCGGCCACTTGCTGTTATCTTGCAGGCGGTGCGTGAACATAGCCCGGATGTGCAGCCCGTCCGGCTCCTGCCGGAAGGTGGGCGCGGGGTTCACCTCCGGCCGGTACTCCAGCACGCGCCCGTTTTGTCCGAGCACTGTCACCTTCGTCTCCGCCGTCGCGGTGACGCTCTGCAAAACGAAATCCCGCCACTGCCCCCGTACCCAGGGCGTATCCTGCTTCACGATCGCGTAAAGCGTGTCCTCGCTCTTCGCTTTGGTGAACCAGATGTTCTGTTCGTTGGTGATCACCCACGGCCGCACGCCATAGATACTCTCCTGGTTCACTTGCATCCACAGCGCCAGTTCCCGCAGTCGCTCTTCCTGTTCGATCGGCAGTTCCCCATCGGGCTTCGGGCCGACGTTGAGCAGCAGGTTGCCACCCTTCGCGCGCGTCTCGACCAGAATGTCGATCACCCGCCCTCCGGACTTGTAGCTTTCATTCTGCGGTTGATACTGCCAGGCCGTCCCCATCGTGAAGCACGCTTCCCAAGCGCCTTCAATCGGCACGCCGGGGACATAGAGCTCCGGCGTCTGGATCGCGCCGCGCGTGACCACGGTCTGCGGCTGTAACTGCCAAGCGAGCTCCCGCAATTGATGCGGCTCTCCGTCGAGAAACACGTAATCAATGGGGCCATATTGGGTCATCAACTCGCGCACCTGCGCTAGATCGAGCGCCATTAGCCCCGGGTTGTTCCGCGGCTGCACCGCCGGGATGTTGCGCTGAATATCAATCTTGTTCTTCCGGAGCCACCAGAAGTCGTCCGGCGAAAAGTACAGGCCGGGCCGAATTCCCTGCGCCGAAAACGCCTCCAGAACCTCCTTGGTAATGTCCCGTTTGAAGGGAGTCTGCATTACGCCGAAGTCCGTCGTTTTCGTATTCCACATGGCGAAGCCGGAGTGGTGTTTCGCCGTGAAGACGACGTACCGAATGCCCGCCAGTTTGGCGAGCGCGGCCCAGTCCTGCGGGTAGAACTTACGGGGGTTAAAGGTCTTCGGCAGGTCATTGTAGAAACGGTCCGTGTAGGCTGTATCGGCGCCAGCCAGCGAGTGGGAAATCACCACTCCGGTCTGCGAGTCCACGCTCCAGTGAATGAACAGGCCGAAACCGAGATCACGAAACTTCTCCAAACGGTCGGGTTGATTCAACGATCCCGGCGGGAGGTCCGGCTGCGCCGACGCCATCATGGCAAATAGACCGAGTGCGAAAACGTTTCTCATGAGTCGCTAGCCTTCAATTCGAAACAGGTGGCGGTCGCCCCGGAGGTAGATCGCTCCGCCGGAGACAGCCAGCGAGGCGAGGGTCCGCTCGCCCACTTCGCTCTTACCGATTTCCTGATAGGTGGTTCCCGGGGCCACCACCGTGCATTCGCCCTCCTCGCTGAGGAAGTAGATCTTGCCCCCCGCGAAGATCGGCGACGCCGAATGGTTGCCGCCGATGCGGTGTTGCCAAGCCAGCTTGCCCGACTTCGCGTCCAGGCAAGTAGCGACTCCGTTGTCGCTCACCATATACAGCTCATCGCCGACCACGATCGGCGAAGGCGTCAGCGGCACAGTGCGAGGGAAGGACCACGCCACCTCTGATTTGGTGACGTTGCCGCGGCCGCCCGGCCGGACCGCGAAAAGCACCGGCTGGAAGAACCCGGAGCAGATGTAGACCAAGCCATGGGCATAAACCGGACGGGGCACGTTCGAAAAGCCGTCGCCATACTCGATGTACCAAAGCTCCTTACCGGTTCGCGCGTCGTAAGCATAGGCATGGTGAGCCCCAGGGCTAATCACTTGGGGCTGGCCATCCACCGAGATCACCAGCGGTGTCGTATACGCCTGGTTGCCCTTGCCCCGCGGCGTCTTCCAACGGATCTTGCCGGTGGCGGCATCGAGGGCAACGACGAACTGGGCGTCGAAGCCATCGCAACTAATGATGAGAAGGTCTTCGAACAAAGCCGGCGAGCCGCCCGGCCCGTGCTGCGGTTCATACTTCAAGACCTGTTTCCAAAGGATCTCTCCCTTCGTGTTCAGGCACGCCGTGCCGTAGAAACCGAAGTGGACGAACAGGCGGTCTCCCTGCACGATCACGGTTGGCGAGGCGAAGCTGTTCTTGGCGTGGATGCCCGGCCCCACATCCTTGACGCGAAAAACTTCCGTGTCGAGAGTAATCTTGCCGGAACCGGTATCGATTCCCAGCAGGCGCAGCGAGGCGTTCTTCTCCGTAGCCGTAGTGAGATACAACCGCCCATCAACAATAGCTGGGCTCGACCAGCCGGAGCCCGGAATGGGCACTTTCCAACGGACGTTTTTCGTCTCGCTCCAATTCGTAGGCAGGCTTTTCTCTGACGAATGGCCCTGGCCGCCAGGACCGCGGAATTGGGGCCAATCTTCCGCCAACAGTGGAGCCGTCAAGAGTTGACCGAGCAAGGTTCGCCGTCGCATTCCTCCCATTGGATCACAGGGACGCCGCTATTCTGGTGGGTATGGATTTGGCCGCTCCAACTCCCCAGTCGCTCTGGGTCGAGCTGACCTCCCGCTGCCCTTACGACTGCATCTTCTGCTCGCGCAAAAGCGAACGGGGCTTCGGCCAACATATGGACTTCGCGCTGTATGAATCGTTGATCGGGCAATTGGACCGGCCGGAAGTGATCCGGTTGAACTACTCCGGCGAATCGCTTCACTACCCCCAACTGGCCGCGGCGATCCGCCTGGCCCGCGGGACCGGGGCGACGACGGAAATCGTATCGGCGTTGGGCTCCGCGCCGATGAGCGCGGTGGAGGCGCTGGTCGATGCCGGGCTTCATCGCCTTTCGGTGTCGATTCACACCATGCAGTCGAGCCAGTTTCGGCAGATCTACGGCCGCGGCGACATCACGGAGATCACCGAGCGGTTGGAACATTTGGCACACTACCAAGCCATCCGCGGGGTAAACCATCCATCCGTGGACTTCGCGTTTGTGGCGATGGAGTCCAATGTCGCCGAGCTCGCGAACGTGGCGGCCTATGCCGCGCGAACGGGCATTCCGCACATCTCGATCCACCCGGTGATTCGGCGCGGGGTAGCGCCGGGTTCGTTTTGGGGCGAACTCGATGACGCCGGCCATCTGCGGCAGGAGTTCGCCGAGCGGGTGCTCGCCCAAGCCAGGACCGTGGAGAGCCACCACCCTGGCGTGACCATTCAAGTTGCCCGGCCGGAAGAGCCGGCTCCGCCGTCGCTGCGCGGTATCACCACCTGCGAGCAAAACCCCTGGGACACCATCCATGTCCTCGCCGATGGACGGGTCGTGATCTGCGAAGTGCAGGACCGGACGGAGGTAGGCGATCTGCGGGAACAGTCACTGGCAGCAATCTGGCACGGGCCGCGCTATCAGGAGTTTCGCCGGCAGTACGCCGACGGCGGACATCCCGGCTGCCGCGCCTGTCCTTGGCGGCGAACCATTCCGGCTGGCACGCCCGCTCGAATTCTGGTGCGCGGCTGGCATCCGCCGCACGGCGATCCGGTTCATTGGGCCACGGCCAGCGCAGGGTTGGCCGTGGGCAGCCTCGCCGGCGTGTCCGCCATCCATCTGGCCGGCATCCTGCCTCCCGCGCCCGAGGGACAATCGGCCAACACCCTATCGATTGTGTCCGGCCAAGCCGAAGCCGTCACCATCACGAATGAGGGCAGGGAACTGCTGCCCTTTGCCATTAAGCTGGCCAAAGCCGACACGCTGCGCTTTGAAACAACCCATCGCTATGCCCCGGCCGAACGGGGCACCGGTTCCGATATCCGGCAACTCGGCTTTGGCCTGAGCGAATTCTCCTTGGAATACGACATGCCGCGTCGCCAGGGAGTCAGCCGCTTGTTCTCCGCGCTCCGGCGGGCCGAGGGCGCCGCGAAGCTGCGGATCGCTACGCGATGGCGCCGCCCGCTCGATTCGGCGAATCAGGAGTTTGGGGTGTCGATCGTCATCCCGGCCCGCGACACCCCGGACCTGCTCGGTCCGGCGCTGGAGGCGGCCCAGGCGGCCCGCCGCCACCTGGCCGAGCCGAGCGAAGTCATCGTAGTGCTCAGCGGCTCGCCAGCCCATGTCGAATGGCCGCGCCAGGTTTCGGGCGTCCGGTGGTTGATCATGGAGCAGCCCTTAAATTTCGCCGCCGCCATCGAGCGCGGGCTGCGCCTGGCGCGGCATCCCTGGGTCTATCTGCTCAATAGCGACATGCGTTTGGATGAACACGCGCTGACCCCGCTGCTGCCGCTGCGCCGGAGCAATACCTTTGCAATCGGGTCGCGAATCCGTATGGAAGACCGGAGTCTGCGGGAAACCAATTGGACTGACCTTCGCCTGCCGCCCGGCGATGCTGTCGAACTCGTGGAGCGCGACCCGTCGGCCCTGCGCGAACCCCGCGGCTGCTTCTACGTGGGTGGCGGCTCGGGACTTTTCCGGCGAGCACTCTTGCAGAAGATGACGCGACGCAGCCAGGCCTATGCGCCGTTCTATTGGGAAGACGTGGAGTGGGGTGCGTTGGCCTGGCGCTACGGATATCAATGCCTCTTCTGCCCTACGTCCGAGGCCGTGCACAGCCATCGTCAGACCATCGGACGTTTCTACAGCGAGCGGGAGGTGGCCCGCGTGTTTGAACGAAACCGGCTGCTGTTCCATCTGCGGAATCTCCAGCGCATCGAGCATTTGGAGCAGCGCCTGCTTTCGCTCGACGACCTCACCTGGGCCGAGTTGTCCCGGCCAGGCATTCTCCGCCGTTTGGCTTGGTCGCGCGCGCTCACGTTCCTAGCGCCCTATCAGGAAGACGTTCTGTTTGATCGCTGGAAGCTCACGTCATCCGTTTGAGGACGGCGATCTGCCCCGCGTGGTACAGCGTGTGCTGAATCACCCCGTGCAGCAGAAAGTAGACGTCATACGCCTTGCCCGGTACGGCCGCATCCAGGTCCGCCTTTTCTATCGAGGTCAGTAGAACCTCGCAGGCCGCCCGGAGCCGCTCGCGAGCAGCGGACCAGTCTTGCGGAGGCGGCCAATCGTCATCGCCCAGCAGCAGCGCAGGATCGCCGTGTAGACGCCGGTCAGCCGCTTCCATCCACGCCGCGATGTGCAGCGTCAGCTCCGCAATCGAATGACCTCCGCCTGCGGGCCGCGTGGCGGCCTGTTCCGTCGTCATCCCGGAGAGTAGTTCGAAAACGGCATCGCCATGCCACGCTTCGCCGTAGACGGCCCGCCGCAATTGATCCGCAATTCGATAGTTTTCCCGCATCTCTCCTCCATCGTAATTCACGGCCTCGCGCTGCCCGCGGAACAAGCGTAGGATACCCGCGGTCCTGTTTAGACCGACTGAGCGCCGATGAAAAAACCTGATGTTGATCGGGAAGCTGACGCTGCCGGACGGCAAGACGGCCACTTACAACTATCACTACGACAAACAGTAACGAACCGGGGTAGCTATCCGGCCAACAACGTCTTGCGGAGCCAGTCGAGGGCTTGGATTACCGCCAGACTGCGAACGCGGTGACGGTCCCCAAACAGCTTCAACTGCCGGCAGTGGACATGCCGGGGGGTGGCTAGCCCGGCGTAGCAGAGGCCGGACTGTTCTCCTTCGGCGTAGCCGGTCAACGAGAGCGCGTATGTGGCGCCGGTAAGGTCCCGCGCCCCTTGGGCCATGGCAATGGCTACCGGCTCGGAGACAGCGGTATGGGCGCTGAGCACGGCGGGATCGACGCCGAGAAGCTTCGTTTTCATCGCGTCGGTATAGGTTTGAAAGCCGCCCAAATAGTAGGCGCTGCTGCCAGAGGTCTCGGTGACGCGGCCACCCAGCAGCCCGGCGGTGATGCTCTCCGCCGTAGCCAAGGTAGCGTTCTGCTCCCGCAGCAGGCGGCCGACGGTAGCTTCGAGGGTGGCGCCGTCGGAACTGTAAATCCGATCCCCAAGTAGTTCGACGATGGGGTCGGCCACGGCGGCCAGCAACTGCTCGGCTTCGGCTTCCTCATCCGTCCGGGCGCGGAAGTGAATGTGCACGTCGCCCGGTGCGGCGAGGATGGTGGTGACGGGGTTCGTGTACTGCGTGTAGATCGGGGCGATCAGCGAATCGAGATCGCTTTCGCCCATTCCCGTCACGCGATACCAGCGCGTGCGAATCACGGACGGTGGAATCAACTGACGAAGCCGCGGCAGGATTTGCTCCTGCACCATCGGTTTCAACTCGCGCGGCGGGCCCGGAAGCAGCGCGACGTAGCGGCCCTCGGCCGCGGCGATCCAAAGGCCGGGTGCCGTACCGTTCGGGTTGGGAAGAACCTCGGCGCCGGCCAGGACGTTCGCTTGGCGGCGGTTATTCTCGCTGGGCGTCCGGCCAAATTTCGAAAAACGCTCGATGATCGCCTCCCAGATCGCCGGGTCAAAGGACTGCTCCCGGCCGAGCGCCGCAGCGCACGCATCGCGGGTGACATCGTCTTCGGTGGGCCCCAATCCCCCGGTGAGAATCACGAGTTCCGAACGGGAGGAGCTGCTGCGGATCTCGTTCGTCAACCGCACGCGATCATCCCCGATAATGCACTTGGCCACAACTTCGATGCCCAGGTCATTCAGGTGCTGCGTGAGATAGAGCGAGTTGGTATCGACTTTTCCGGGGGTGAGCAGTTCGCTGCCCACGGCGATAATTTCGGCGTTCATAGGAGTTAAGAGATTGGCCGGCCGGGGATGCCGACGTCCAGCCGGTAAATCGTGTTGGTGGTGGAGATGGCCATGGCGCCGGACGGCGTGAAGGCAAGGCCAACCATGCCGGGACCGCTGACGAACAGACTCGGCTCCCGATCCGGGTTGATCCGAACGATCCCCCGCCGTCCGCCGTGCGAAGCAGCGACGTACAGATTGCCTTCCATGTCGAACGCCAACCCCTGCGGACGGCCCAAGCCCCGGTAAAACACCTCTACCTCGCCATCGCGCGAGATGCGGTGGACGCAGTCGTAGCTCGACGTGGTGGGACCGGTCACGTACAGATAGCCTTCTGGGCCGAACGCCAGATGGTAGGCCGCAATGGACGGTTCGATGGTGGCGAAAACATAAATCTGCCGGTCGCGCGAAATCTTGAAGATAGTACCGGAGCGGTCGCCGACGTAAAGGTTTTCTTCTTCGTCGAAAGCCAGGCCGGTGGCCACCCCCATTCCTTCGACGTATACCGCCATCTCCCCGCGGGGAGACACCTCATAAACGATGCCCTCGTGGCGCGAGGAGACATAAAGGATGCCGTCCGCATCAAAGGCCAGAGCCGTCGCATTCATGATGTCGGAGAGGAACGGCTGGGCGCCTTCGTTCGAGTCGATCCGGTAGACGCTGACCGGGGTCCGCTGACCGCGTGAACCGGAAAACGTGGTGAAAATCTGGCCAAAGCTGTCGACGGCCGGGCTCGTCACCGGGTGCAGGCCTTCGGCCAACGGGATGCCGATATCGCAGAACCAGGGTGAACTGACCGTTCTCCGGCACCCGAGCGATCACGAGCGAATCGGAGCCCACCACGATGGGGGCAAAGCTTTCGCCGAGCATGACGCGTGGCCGCGAGGCATGGGCGAACCCCTTGCCGCGAATGCGCAGTTCTCCGCCGGGAATAGCGGCTTCCGGCGATACTTGAGAGATCTGCGGGGCGGGATCGGACACTTTACGGGGGGGCATAGTTGGTATGGAAGGCCTAATACAGATTGTTCCACCCGGCCACCCTCATGACAACCGCGCCGAAGACGCCGGCGAGCAAATCGTCGAAGATGATGCCATAGCCGCCGGGAAGTTTTTCGACGCGGCGGATGGGCCAGGGCTTAGCAATATCGAACAAGCGGAAGAGCACGAACGCCAGGAGCCACGCTTGCCAGGTGGTCGTATGCACTGCGGCGGCCAGGGTAATCCACTGGCCCAGCACCTCGTCAATCACCACGTCCTGCGGATCTTTCCGGCCCGTAACCCGGGCGTGCACATCCGCGGCCCAGATGCCGGGGATCAGGAAGATCGCCGTCAGGATCCACGGTGATACCGGAACGAGGTACGCAACCAGCAGTCCCCCCAGCGCGCCGGCCGTGCCCGGACCTTTCGGGATTAGGCCGCATCCGAACCAGGTAGCCAAAAGGCTAGCGATCCGATTCGTCATCCAGATCCAGATTGGCGAGTTCGTTAGGGCTGAGAGGCGTCGAGATCACGTACTTCTCGTCGGCCCAGTTGCCAAGGTCAACGAGTTTGCAGCGTTCGCTGCAAAAGGGCATGAAGGGGTCGCTCAGGGTGACTGGCTTCTTGCAGATGGGGCACTTCATGATCGGTTATCGATGGGGGAGCGCGTTGGGCGTGGAGTGGGCAGCCAAAATCGGAAAATGGTGTTGGGCCGAATGGACCGGGCTGCCGACGTCGACAAGATTGCCGACGAGGGCGTAGTCGTGGGGTTCGGTCACGACCAAGCGGCGAATCTGGCCAGCGGCGAGAACGCCCTCGCCAGGGTCGGAGATGTAGCAGACCCCATCGATTTCGGGGGCTTGGGTTGAGAGGCGCGCTTGCCAGAGCATATCCGATTCCGAGGACGGGCCCTCCACCAGGACGCTCATCTCTTGGCCAATCAAGGCTTGGTTGGCCTTCTTGCTGATCTTGCGCTGAATCGACATCAGGCGGCGCTTGCGGTTGTAGATGGTCTTCGCGTCCACCTTCTGATCGAGATGATAGCTTTCGCTGGTCTCCTCGTCCGAGTAAGAAAAGACGCCGAGCCGGTCGAACTGCGCGGCCTGCACAAACTGACAAAGCTCTTCGAAATCGGCCTCCGTCTCCCCGGGAAAACCCACAATCATCGAAGTGCGGACAGCCACGCCCGGAATGGTTTTGCGGATATTTTCGAGCAGCTTCAGGAACGCATCTCCATGCTGCCCACGCTTCATCCGCTTGAGCACATTGCGGGAGGCATGTTGCAGCGGCATGTCCATGTACTTGACGAGATGCGGATGGGCCGCGATGGTTTCAAGCAGCACCGGCGTCACGCGATTGGGATACGCGTAGAGAAAACGAACCCACTTCTCGTAAGGTGTTTCGATCTCCGCCAGGCGGCCGAGCAGCGTCGCTAGACCATTCTTGAGGCCGAGGTCTTCGCCGTAACTGGTGACGTCCTGGCCAATGAGATTGATTTCGCGGACGCCATCGTCGAAGAGGCGCCGGGCTTCAATGATCAGGCCCTCAAACCGGCGGCTGCGGAACTGCCCCCGGAACTGCGGAATGATACAGAAGGTACAGGGATGGTCGCAGCCTTCGGCGATCTTGATATAAGCGTGGTGCTTCGGCGTCGTGCGAACGCGGGGGGAGCCTTCGTGATACAGGAACGGCTCAAGCGGGTTCTTCGCGGGTTCCAAGCCTTCGCACAGCGCGGCGATATTGGCGAGTTCATTCGTGCCGATGACGGCGTCGACTTCGGGCATGTTGGCGACGATATCGGCGCGATGGCGCTCGACAAGGCAGCCGGCGACGATCAATCGCTGGGCGCGGCCGGTTTCCTTATACTGCGCCATTTCGAGGATCGTGTCGATGGATTCCTTCTTCGCCGGGTCGATGAAGGAACAGGTATTGACGACGATCACGTCGGCGTCTTCGGGGTGGGGGGTGAGTTCGTGTCCTTTCGAGACAAGATCCCCCATCATCACCTCCGAGTCGACGAGGTTTTTGGGGCAGCCGAGACTAACGAAACCGATTTTCAAGGTAGATTTCAGTTTAGCATTTGGGGGCGCGTGGGCCGTACGAGAAGCAGTCCGGTCGATGTCACGAGATTCTTAAAGAAAGGTAGAACTTCGATGCCGATCAGTATCAATAACCGAGAGACGGAGATTCTCGCGCGGAAACTCTCCGCTTTGACGGGCGAAAGCTTAACTGAAACGGTGCGCACTGCAATTCAGGAGCGCTACGCGCGGCTTCATCAAGTACGTTCTGGGCGAACACTCGGGGACGAGTTGAACGAGATCGCCCTCCGCTGCGCCCGGCGACCGGTGCTCTCGCGGGCGAGTGCGGATGAGATTCTTGGCTATGACGAGATCGGGGCGCCGACGAAATGACCAGGGAAGCTTCGGCAACACTGGCCATCTTATAGGACGAGCCGGAGCGGATCTCGATCAGTTCGCGCGGCGATCCGGGATGGAGGTTGTGGCTTTTGATGCGGACCAACTCGCCGTCGCGCGCGTCGCTTTCCGCCGCTTTGGAAAGGGCCGGCACCACGCTGGATTGAACTTTGGCGATTGTGCTGCCTACGCTCTGGCGTAGTGGAGCGGAGAGCCGCTGCTGTTCAAGGGCAACGACTTCACCGCCACGGATGTTCCCCGCGTGAATGGGTAGGCCGCTAACCCACCTCTTCATTCGCCCGCCGCAGCATGGCCCGCATCGACGCGATGCAATAGGCGACTCCGGCCCGGCGCATGCCGGCATCGCCAACGAACTCCGGCACATGATCCGGCACGATGATGCCATTGAACCGGACCTCCCGCAGCGCCTTCATCACCTGATACATGTCCACATAGCCATCGTCCTGAAACGTCTCGACGAAGCGCGGCAGCGGTCCGGAGACGTTGCGGAAATGAACGTCGAGGATCTTTCCGCGCCGTCCGTAGTCGGCGATCATGCCGAAAATGTCCTTCCCCATCCGGTTGCCGCCCTCCATCCACGTCCCAACGCAGAAGGTGAGTCCCCAGGCTTTCGAGTTGCCGGCAATCTGCTCGGCGCGGGCGTAGCCATCGGCGTGGACGAACACCTTGGCCACGCCGTTCATCATCGCCAGCGGCGGGTCGTCCGGGTGAAGGGCAAGTTTGACGCCGGCCTTCTCGGCGACCGGGAGCACGGCCTTCATGAAGTAGGTATACGTACCCCAGATGTCTTCGGCGGAGTACTCGCGATCAAATGCCCGCTTCTCGATCTTGGCCCGGAAGTCGGGCTCAGAGAATTCACGGGCGCGGTAGCCGCGGGGCGAATCTACCATGGCCGTCGTGTAAGTGTTGGCCGGGTGCCAGTCGTAGTCGGAGACGGGAATGCCCAGGCGCCCGCAGTCGCGGAGGAAGCGGCAGTATTTTTCGATGAGTTCGTCGCGGCGGCCGCGCCCGAGTTGCACGTCCAGTTCGCGGTAGGTGTAGTCAACGCCGGAGAAGATCTCCATGCGGTAGCGGCGCAGGCGCTCCTGCGTGGCTTTCATGAAGTCGAAGGAGGCGTCGGAGCCGAACTCGATGCGCGCCCAGCGGATGCCGAGTTGTTGGAGAAAGAGCAGGTCGTCATCAGACAGGCTCTTGATGGGCATTCGATGGGAGAGCTTGAGGTTGGCCGGGTCGTACTCGTCAATCTTGCGGCCAGGGCCTCGCTGGTTGGGGAGTTGGGCGTGGAGAACGGCGGCGGAGGAGGCGAGGGCGAACAGGCGGCGAGTCAGCATCGCCGGGAGTCTATCACTGGCTGCGAGCGGACTCGCAGAGGATGGTGATCTCTCCTACTTTGGATGCACAAGAATAGCTGCGGTCGGGAGGATGGGCTATGTGTTGGATGAGCAGCCGGGAGGAATCTATCCAAGTAACCTTCGGGGAGACCTGGCGGGGAGCTTGAGCGAGGTAGGCCCAGCCTACATAGGCAATGATCGCATTCGGAGACCAAGTTCTTCGCACCGCCACGGTTGCGGAGCCGGGGTCAAGCCCGTCGGTCACCTCCAATCGAACTATTGCGGCGTGGCGTCCGTCGGGTGAATAGATCGGAAGCTCACGCCGCACATCCAAAGATTGCATGAGGAGTAGGGCGAGCAGAAAAAGTCCAGTAAGCAGCGCGACGATTCCGGTGGAGAACACTATCGGAACCCGTAGCCAAGGAGAGGCAATCCGAGAGCAATACCCGCAAACGGTAGCTGAGGCCAACGGAATGAGTCCAAACTCGAAATACCGCCAGAGATCACTGAATTCGGCCGGCCCCGCTCCAGCGCCGGCAGACCAATAGACTGCAATGAAGGCAGCACAATATCCCGAGAGCCAGCGCAGTAGGGCGATGCCCCTGCGCGTGGCATACCAGTAAACACCGAGGCTCAAAACGAGCAGAAGGACCAAGTAGATGGTAGGTTCCCACTGCATCGGTTTAGCGCGCTACCGGCGAATCGTAATCACAATCGGATCGCTCTGCTCAGCCCGGCTCAAGCTCCGCACCTGCAGCACGGCCGGCCCCGGCTGCTGCGTCTCTGGAATCTGCGCCGAAATCTGGCCGTCCGCCGTCTGAATCAACGGCAGCGGCAATTCGTTAATCACCACGCAAGAACCGCCCAGCACGGTCGGCGCGGGCAACGTATCGGCCACCGCCGGCGTTGCCAGACGCGTTCCGGTGATCGTGATGAACGAGCCCGGCCGGAAGTTCTGGGTCCCATCGGTGGAATTGACTACGCCCCGCGTACCCGTCGCGACCACCGGCCGCGGCGCCGTGCCGTTCTCGTACACAGGAATCACGCTCAAGCCGCTAACACCGATGCTGTAGGCATTGCCCTGGCTATCCACCGCCAGCTGACGCGGGGGCACATTCACGCGAGCAGCCCCAAACACGCTGAACGACGGATTCTCCGGCGCTACGGCAATCACTGTCTCCGCACCGGTCTCAATGTTCACTAACTCAAGCGTCGGCCGCGCGTCGTCGCGCGTCACGCTAGTCAAATTCTGCCGCACTGGCGTCGTCATGCGCAGGAACCGCTTGCTATCCAGTGGATAAACGCTCGCAACATTGCGCTGGCCATTCGAAACAATCGTCTGCGTTGGTGGCTGCCCAGGAGCCGGAGGCGGACCAAACTGCGTGACGCCCGGGCGTTCACTGCCGCCAATAATCGCCAGCGACGGGCTCAGAATCAGCCCGTTCGCCAGAAAGTACGCGCCGTCCTTCGATCCCGCCAGGGGGCCGAAATAGCTGACCGGCGCCTGATCGTAAAGCTGCCGGCTGGCGGTGTACGTGTCGGCGAGAGCGTTATAGAGATAGGCGTTGGAGTTGCCGGCCATCGTCAGAATCGCCTCGCCACCAGGCGTGGCGACCATCGAAATCGGGCCGGTCACCGTTACTGGAGTGATGTTGTTCGCTTGGCGGGGAGTTGCCTGGTTGCCGATGACCCGCCAGAAGCTCCCATTGGACATCATGAACTGCAGGCCCGAGAGCCCATACGCCAAAGCCAGCGGCCGCACGGCCGCCTGGGCACCCACGCGGGGAATTGGCGGGAACTCAATCTTTCCGAAAGGCCGCTGCGTGTCGAGATCGATGACCGTAATCGACTCCCCGCCCGAATCGCCGACGTACAGGGTGCTGCCGTCGGGCGTCATGGCCATCGAATGGGGCAATTGGCCGACCTCGATCGGTTCCACGAGCTTTTGCCGCTGGATATCGAAAACCTCGATGCGATTGAAACCGGCGTTTGAAATGTACAAACGCCCCCGCGGCTCGTCGAGCACCATGTCCCAAAGCCCTTCGTTGTTGTTCAGAGCCACCGGAATCGGATAGATCACTCCGCGCTGGTCGCGGACGCGATAGTTCATGTAAACCCGGATGGTGTTGGGGAAATTGATGGCATCGTTCGAGGCGACGTTCACGTTCAGCGCTGTTCCGCCGCCGCCCGCCGCCGCGGTAAACAGATTGGTGCCCGGTTGCCGGACTACGCCGCTGCGCCCGGAATCCATGGTTAACGTGATCGTCGAAGGCGCCAGGCCGCTTGATACCTGCATGATCAAGGCCGTCGTCGTGTTCGGAATGCTATAGCTCAATCGGCCCTTGCCGAGATTGGTCATGCGGACGGTGGCGCGCGCCGCTCCTTTGTTGCACTCATCGTTGGCGAGGAAAACTTGCGTGGTCTCTGGATTGAGAATCGGGTAGTCGTAGATCGTCGACACCGGCAGATACAAGAGGCCTGACTCGCTCAACGCCCAAAGGTCGTCGCCGCTGCCGCTTGCCACCATCTGCCCCAGGATGGACTCGCGCAGTTTCAGTCCCAGCCGGACGCCCAGGTTGGTGGCATTCGTCACGTATAAAACGTTCCCCACCGGGCGAGCGGTCGTTGCTGCCGTGTTGAAGGAACTGTAAATCGTCTCGCCTTCCCGGTTGAAGGCGCTACCGCCGAGGTTCCGTTGGATGTTGAATCCCGGATTGAAACCCGCACCCACAAAGAACGGCAGATTCGCCGTGCTCATCTGGCCGATCACCGCCAACGTCGCCGTATCGTAGAGCGTGGAGCCCGCCATGAAGCGGCTGCCGTCGGGCGCCATCGAAAGGATGGTCGACTGCCCCGTGACCGTGCGGCTTTTTACCACTGTGCCGGACGCCACCTCATAGACGAACAGGGTAGTCTGGGCTGCGTTGGTCGTCTGGTTGATCGCCACCATGCCGATCAGAAAGCTGCCTCCAGGGGTGGGCAGCAGACGGCCGGGAAATGCCGTCGCCGGACGCCCGGCGAATACCGCGGGCAGCGGATTGGGAGTCGTGATGGCGGGCGGAAACGGAACCGAGTAGACCTGTTGGCCCGATTGCTGCGTCCGGTCGTACAACAACAGCGTGTTCAGCGCGTTGTTGGTGCCGGTACCCTGCGTTGTCACTAAAGCGCGCCCATCGAATCCGACCGCCACTCCCTCGGGCCGCGCTGGCAGGGAGACAGAATTCACTACGCTCTCCGTGCCCAGGTCGATCACGGAAAGAGATGCGCTTTGGGTGTTCGTAACGTACAGATAGTTGTTGTCGGGCGACAACGCGGCGGCCAGTGGAAACTGGCCCACAGCAATCCGATTAACTACCCGCTTTTCGGTGGTCGAGAAGACGTCGACTCGATTGGCCGCGGAGTTGATGAGATAAAGCTTTCCCCGGATCTCGTCGAGAACCACATCGGATGGAGTACCGCCCAAGCTGTAAACCGTGCCGAAGGTTGCGCCCGTGTTCTGCGCCGTCAACAAGGAGGCTGCCAGTACGAACAAGGCGGAACAGCGGGCGAGGGCCGATTGCAGGATCATAAGCGAGTTCGCTAGTCTAACCCATTAGCATCGCAAAAGTTTCCGCGGCCGGCGCAACATCTTCCCGGCAGCTGGGTTGAAGAGGATCATCGCATCGTGACCGTCAAACTGTCAGTGAAGAACTTGACCCGGGGAACTATTGTCGCTTCCGAGGCCGACATCGCTGATACCAGCGCCAAGCGGCGAACGGGCCTTCTGCCCCGGTCCGAACTCCGGCCCGGCGAGGGGCTCTGGATCGTTCCCTGCGAGGGCGTCCATACGTTTGCCATGAAGTTTCCGATCGACGTTCTCTACCTGAGCAAAAAACGAAAGGTGCTGAAAATTCGGGACAACATGAAAAAGAGCCGGATTTCATTCTGCCTCACGGCGCATTCAGTCCTGGAACTCCCGGCTGGCATGGCCGCGCAGACGGGCACAGTGGTCGGTGATGAGTTGGAACTCGAGAAGCGCCAGGTGGAAGAATGAGGCTGCTGCTACTGACGGTCGCCGCCCTGACCGCCGTGGGCTGCGGGCAGCATCGTCAGGCGGCTCGCCTGCAGCGGCCGGCCTTGCCGCCAATGATGCAGCAGCAAGTCGTCAACGCCGTGAATGCCGGCGACGGCAACATCCGCGTGCGGCGCCTGCGAGAGCGGCTGGCCGCCGAGCCGCGCAACGTCACCGCCCGCCTGGAACTCGCCGCCGAGTACGGCGCCATGGGCTATCCCGAACTTGAATTGGAACACTGCCGGATCGCCGTCGAACGGTTTCCGGAATCACCGGCGGCCGTCGAAAGGTTGGCGAAGAGCTTGCGGAAAGCCGGGTCGCCGCGGCAGGCCGCCGAGGTTCTGACCACAATCGTGGCGCAGCAACCGAAACCGGGGGCAGAAACCTTGGCTTGGGCCGGCATCCTGCTCGACGAAGCGGACCGTCTCTCCGAAGGCGAAGCAATGCATCGGCGGGCGCTGACTCTCGATCCGCGCCGGGACTATCTGCACAATAACCTCGGCTACAACCTGCTTCTGCAGGAAAAATATCCCGAAGCCGCCGCCGCCTTCCGGCGCGCGCTCGAACTGAATAGCGGCTCCGCCACCGCGCGCAACAACTTAGGGCGCACCCTCGTGCAAATGAGCCCCAGCGCGCCCCCGGTTGACGCCGTCGCCCAGTTTCAGCGGGCAGCGGACCTCGCCATCGCGCACAACAACGTCGCCGCCGCGCTCTATGAAAAGGGCGACGTCGCGGGTGCCCGGAAGGAACTGGAGATCGCTTTGGAGTACCGCCGCGATCTCCCCCAAATTCTCGAAAACCTGCGGCTGGTGGCCGGCGACGATGGCATGCCCATCGCCATGCCGCAACCCCGGCCCAGCGTGTGGCAAAAAGTTGGCCACGGATTTAAAGTAGCGTTCGGCACCCCGGACGTGCGACAAAAGACAGGGACGGCGGAAGCTGCCCGTTGAGACGGATAGGAGTTCTCATGATGAAACAGATTTTGCTTCGGCTTTGGAAAGAAGAAGACGGCCAGGACCTTGTTGAGTACGCGCTGATCGTCGCGGCTGTGGGTCTGGCGCTCATTACCACCGTCAACCAGCTCTCGACCGCTATCGTCAGCCTGTACTCCTCCATCACCCAGGGCCTGACCTCGATCGGCGCAACCGGTCAGTAGATCTCTGTCCCAATGGAGCCGCGTCCACCATCGCCGATGGTCCGTTGGCTTCTGCCGGATTTTAGCCTGGTCCTAGTCGCGGTGACTTTGTTCTATGCGTTAGTCCTGTATCAGGCCCCCACGCAACTCTTCCGCGACTCGGACGCCGGTTGGCATATTCGCAATGGCGAGCAGATCTTGGCGACGGGCAAGGTGCCTCAAGTCGACCCCTGGTCTTTCAGCAAGCCTGGCGAAGAGTGGTTCGCCTGGGAGTGGGGCGCCGATGTGGCCATGGGTTGGGCTCACCAGCGCGCTGGGCTACGCGGCGTCGTCCTGCTCTATCTCGGTTTGATCGCGCTGACTTCGTGGCTTTGGGCCCGGCTCCAGTGGGTCTACGGCGGATCGTTTGGCTTAGCGGCGCTGTTCGCCGCGCCTCTGTTGACGACGGTACAACTCCACTGGCTGGCCCGTCCTCATGTGTTTGGGTGGGTTTGTTTGCTGCTGGCCCTGAACTGCGTTGAGCGCGCCCGCTACCCCTGGCTCCTTCCGCTGGCTGTAGTCTGGGCGAATGTGCATGGCAGTTTTATCCTGCTGCCGGCGCTGCTGGTTTGCTACGGTTTCGAAGACCGGCGCTGCTGGTTGTGGACCGTTGCCGTCTCGGCCGCTACGCTGTTGAATCCGTATGGCTGGCGGGTTCACGCGCACATCTGGACCTACCTGCGAAACAATGAACTGCTCGACCGTGTCGCTGAATTCCAGACGTTCAACTTCCATACCGAAGGCGCCGCCCAGGTGATGTTGGCTCTGATGATCGTGATGGCCGGCGCGGTCTGCGCCGTGCAAGCAGGCCGCTGGCCGCATGCCCTATGGATGCTGGGTCTCGTCGTGCTCGGTTTACGATCGGCCAGGGGCCTTCCCGTGTTGGCGTTGGCCGGGTTACCCATGGCCAATGCGGTGCTTTCGATGGCCCTCGCGCCTCGCTGGCCGGTGCAGTTCGCCTACTTTGCCCGTCTCCGGGACTGGGATCGGCAGGTCCATGGCATGGCCCTCGCCGCGCTGTTGGCAGCCGTGTTCGGTCTGGCCGCCCTTGGCTCCCCCGCCGAGTTCCCGACAACGCAGTTCCCCGTGGCGGCCCTCGCCCATGTACCTCCGGCAGCGCGGTTGCTGGCGCCGGACAGCTATGGCGGGTACCTGATCTATCAGGGCCGCCAAGTCTACTTCGACGGTCGCAGCGACTACTATGGCGCCGAGTTCATGAAGGAGTACGTGAAGCTCGTCGAAGTGCGCCCCGGCTATCGTCAGATTTTGGCCAAGTATGGCTTCACGCACGCCCTGCTTCCCGTTCGCTACTCGCTCGTCGAAGCTCTCACGGCCCAAGGCTGGCGAGAGCGCTACCGGGATGAAGTTTCTGTAGTCCTCGAACGGAACTTCTAGAGGTATGCTGTGTTAATACTTTTTCCCTGATGCGTGCCAATTGAAGGATAGAGAATGGACCGGCAGAAGCTTCTGATGATCTTCGGCGGTGCTGCACTAGCTGCAGCTCTGCTCACATGGTTTCTCTATTCCGCCACCGTGGCGCCGAAGAGCGAAAAGCTTGTGCAGGTGCTGGCATCCAGCGCGAATCTTCCCGCTGGCACACGCCTCCAAAAGATTCATTTCAAGAAGATCACCATGGCCGTCGATCGTACCCTGCTGTATCCCATGGGCCTGAACGAACCGGTGCTCGCCAGCCGCCTCTCGAGCGTCTCCGGTGCGGACGGCGTGGCATCCATGATCGAACCCGGCAAACGGGCCGTCAGCGTCTCCGTCAATGATGCCTCCAGCGCCAGCGGACTCATTCAAGCGCGCTCCCATGTGGATGTCCTGTTCACCAAGCCCGGCTCCATGCTCGAAGCGGTCACCACAACGGTTCTCGAAGATGTGGTCGTCCTATCGGTTGGCCGCGTGGTCGAGCCCGCTGGCGCCGCACCCGCCACCCCGGCTGCTGGCGGCGCCGCCCCGGCCCCCGTCAACACCGGTCAGAACCGGGCGGTGACTTTATTGGTCACCCCGGAACAGGCCCGCGTCCTCGAACTGGCCAAGAACCAGGGCCGCGTCTCGCTGGCTCTGCGCAATCCCAAGGATGAGTCGAAATCCGACGCGCCGGAGCCTCCGTCAGTCACCGCTGAATCCATCGACCCCGGTGGCGCCTACCGTTCGCAACGCCTGAAGATGCAGGCGCAGAACCGCCTGCGATCGGTCCCGAATCTGCGCGATGACCAAGCCTGGGCCAAACTGATCGGCGAAGATCCGGATCCGAACAAGCCCGCCGCCGTCCCCCGGCCGCCCGAGAAGAAAGAACCCGCGAAGCCGAAGTTCACGGTCGACGTCTTTCGCGGGGATAAGCACGTACAAGAGTCCTTTCAGGAATAGCCCGCCAACTCATGCTTCTGAAGCCCCTCTCTCTTCTACCTTCGCTGCTCTTGTTGTGTTCCTTGGCATGGGGACAGGCTGGACCACCCAAAGAACTTACGCTCACCGTAGGTCGTGGCGAACTGCTGCAATTTGATGGCGACATCAAAACCGTTGCTGCCTCCGAACCCAAGATCGCCGACGTGGTCGTCGTCTCCCCCCGTGAAGTGATGGTGAACGCCAAGGGCATCGGCAAGGCCACCATCGTCATCTGGGAAGACCGGGCGTTACCCAAACGCTATGAGATCAACGTGGTCGGCGACCCGCAGCAGTACGACCTGGTCCGCCAAGCCGTCCAGCAAGCCGTGGGCGATAGCGCGGTGAGCGTGCAGGGCAACATCGAAACGTTGGTGCTCTCGGGGGCGGTGAAGTCCATCGAAGAGTCAAAGCGCGCCGAGGCCATTGCCTCCACCTACAGCAAGAAGGTCGTCAACCTCCTCTCCGTACCGCCTCCGGCTGATCCGCGCCAGATCCTGCTCGAAGTCAAATTCGCCTCCGTCGATCGTTCCGCACTGCAGGAGATTGGTTTCAACTTCGTCTCGCGCAACTCGAAAATGCTCGGCCTCGGCACCACGCAGCAGTTCGCCACGCCCCGCTTCAGCCAGTTGCAGTTCCAGGATCAGGAGTTCGCCAACTCCACTCTGAACTTCTCCGACCTGCTGAATCTCTTCGTGTTCCGGCCCGATCTCAACCTCGGCGCCACCATTCGCGCCATGCAGGCGCGGAACCTGCTCCAAGTCCTGGCCGAGCCGAATCTCATCGCCCTCGAAGGCAAGGAAGCCAGCTTCCTCGCCGGCGGCGAGTTCCCGTTTCCCACCCTCACCGCCACCTCCACCGGCGGCGCCACCGCCCCCGTTGTCACCGTGCAATTCAAGAAGT
>LNFE01000124.1 GCA_001464575.1 Acidobacteria bacterium Ga0077553
GCTGCGGCAACTTCGGCAACGCCCGCTTCCGCAGCGCCGAAAACAACCCCTCCGCCTCCAACCGCTTCTTCAACTGTTCAAACGCCAGTTGCAACGCCCCCTGCCCCACCGGCTCAATCAACTCCACAATCAGTTGATATTCGCCCCGCGGCTCATACACCTCCACCCGCCCCCGCGCCAGCACCGCCAGCCCGTCGTTCGGCTTGAACCGTAACAGCCGATAACTCCCTTTCCAACACGCGCACCGGATCTGCGCCCCCGCGTCTTTCAACGTAAAGTAAGCGTGCCCGCTCGTGGCCACCTTCAGCCCCGAAACTTCCCCGCTCACCCAAATGTTTGTAAACTCGGTGGACAGGATCCCCGCAATCTCACCCGTCAGTTCGCTTACCGTGTACTGTCGCCGCGGCGCCAATTCCATCCCCCGATTTCGCCCAGGAAAGCGGCGCCAAGCAACTGGATATGCGTTTTACTGATATCCCCGGCCTGCAGCACCACATCTCCTACCCTATCGCGATGCTCACCGAGGACGCCTTTGAAGAAGGCTTCGGCATCGACGGCTCCTCCATCCGCGGCTGGGCCGCCATCAACGAATCGGACATGATCCTCATCCCCGATCCCAATACCGCCATGATGGACCCCTTCTACGAGGTCCCCACCCTCGTCATGACCGGCATGGTCAAAGACCCCATCACCCGCCAATCCTACGAACGCGACCCCCGCTACATCGCCCAAAAATCCGAAGCCTACCTCCGCTCCACCGGTCTCGCCGACACCTGCTTCGTCGGCGCCGAAGGCGAGTTCTTCGTCTTCGATAACATCCGCTTCGACAGCACCCCCAACTCCGGCTACTACTACATCGACGCCGAGGAGGGCCGCTGGAACACCGGCCGCGAATCGAACAACCACGGCTACCGCCCCCGCTATAAAGAAGGCTACTTCCCCGTCCCCCCCACGGATCACTACCAGGACCTCCGCGCCGAAATGGTCGAAGTCATGGAGTCCTGCGGCCTCATCATTGAATGCCACCACCACGAAGTCGCCTCCGGCGGCCAGTGCGAAATCGACCAGCGCTACGACACCCTAGTCAAATCGGCCGACAACATGATGACGTACAAATACGTCGTCCGGAACGTCGCCCACCAATATGGCAAAACGGTCACCTTCATGCCGAAGCCTATCTACGGCGACGCCGGCTCCGGCATGCACTGCCACCAGTCGCTCTGGAAAGACGGCAAGCCCCTCTTCGCCGGCGACGGCTACGCCGGCCTCAGCCAAATGGCCCTCTGGTACATCGGCGGCCTGCTCAAACACGCCCGCGCCCTCTCCGCCATCATCGCCCCCACCACGAACTCTTATAAGCGGCTCGTCCCCGGCTACGAAGCCCCCGTCAATCTCGCCTACAGCCGCCGCAACCGCTCCGCCTGCTGCCGCATTCCCATGTATTCGGCCAGCCCCAAATCAAAGCGCGTCGAGTTCCGTCCGCCGGACCCCGCCTGCAACCCCTACCTCGGCTTCGCCGCCATGCTCATGGCCGGCATCGACGGCATCCTCCACAAAATCGAACCCGGCGAACCCCTCGACAAAGACATCTACGACCTCTCGCCCGAAGAGATGAAGTCCGTCGCCTCCATGCCCGCGTCTCTTGAAGAGGCGCTCAACTGCCTCGAAGACGACCACAACTTCCTCCTGAAAGGCGACGTCTTCACCGAAGAGTTGATTGAGACGTATATTGCGTACAAGCGCCGCCACGAAGCCGAGGCCGTCCGCCTCCGGCCCCATCCCTACGAGTTCGAACTCTACTACGACATCTAACTTGCCCACCGTCCTCCAACTCGCAATCTCCCGCGGCGGCGTCCCGAAACTGCCCATCCTCGAAGCCGACGTAACCCCCCTCGGCATCGCCGGGGACGTCCAGAAAAATCGCAAATACCACGGCGGTCCCAACCAAGCCCTCCTGCTCATCACCAGCGAAGGCCTCGACGAACTCAAGGCCGCCGGCTTCCCCGTCTACCCCGGCGCCCTCGGCGAAAACGTCACCACCGTTGGCCTCGACCGCCGCCAGGTCCGCCTCGGCCAGCGCTACCGCCTCGGCAGTGAAGTCGAAATCGAAATCACCAAAATGCGCGAGCCCTGTCGCACCCTCGCGCCCTACGGCCCTACGATTCAAAAGGCTGTCTACGACCCCGACGTCAAAGCCGGCCGCCCGGTCTCCCCCCGTTGGGGCCTCGCCGGCTTCTACGTCAAAGTCCTCCAACCCGGCCGACTCTACCCCGGCGACCCCATCACCCTTCTCGCAGATCCATGTTGATCGCCACCGACTACTTCTCCCG
>LNFE01000125.1 GCA_001464575.1 Acidobacteria bacterium Ga0077553
CTTGCGGCGAGTGCAGGCGATTGTGAGCGAGGAGTTCAGCGAAAAGCATTTGCCGATTCCGGCGTTGTCGACCATCCAAGTGGGTCTGCTGCCGGCCGAAGGGGCGCAGGTGGTGATGGAAGCCGTCGTTGTCGCCAAGAAGCCGGTGAATCCGCATGGACTCGGCTTGCTGTCCGGCATGGGCGGTTACGGGAAAGAAGAGCCCGATCAGGTGCTGCCGATGCTCGATCGCGCTTTGACGGATCTTGCGAAAGCGGCGCAGATTGCGGGGAGCTACAAGAGTGATGTCATGCGGGTGACGTGTATGTTGTCGTCGTTGACGCAGATCAACGAAGTGCGGACGCGGGTGGCGACGGCGTTTCCTTCGGCGGTGTTTACGGCGTTTCAAGCGCAGCGAGGACATGGCGTGGCGCTGGCAGAGTGCGAGGGTGTAGTGCGGTTGGCGAAGGATCCGGCCGAACCGGTGGTTTTCATGAATCCAACGGATATGGAGCCTTCTCCGCGGTTTTCGAAGTTTGTTTTGGTGAACGCTCCACGACTGGTTCTGACGGGGACGCAAGTGGCGTTCAACTTTGAAGAGAACGATGTGCGATTGGCGTTTCAGCGGATGACGAAGGTTTTGGACGCGCAGAAGTCGGGGATGAAGCAGGTGGTGTTTTCGAACTTGTATCCGATTTCCAATCGAATTTTGGAGACGGCGCGGAAGGTTCGCTTTGAGTTCTTTGATCCCGCGAAACCGCCAGCGAGTACGGCGTTGGTGTTCGAGGGTCTGCCGAGTATGGACGCCTCGCTGGCGATTGAGTTGGTGGCGGTGCCGCAATGATTGAAGGACGCGACCTGTACGATCCCGAGCGCCCGCTCGATTGGTTTGAGGAGATTTACCGGCAGGCGAACGGTGAAATGGGGGTGATTCCGTGGGGAGACGGAATGCCCAATCCGAATCTGGTGGTTTGGTGCGAGCGCGAGGCACGGCCACGAGCGGGAGAGCGGGTGTTGGTTGTGGGTTGCGGTTTGGGGGATGATGCGGAGTATCTGGCTCGCCGCGGTGCGGCGGTGACGGCGTTCGATCTGTCCGCGACGGCAATTGAATGGTGCCAGAAGCGGTGGGTTGGCTCCTCCGTGCGGTACGTCCAGGCGAATCTTCTGGAAGCTGAGTGGGGCGAAGGCTTCGATTTGGTCGTGGAGATCTACACGCTACAAGCGATGCCTCCGGAGGTACGCGCCCAGGCTTACGCGAAGTTGGAGGCGGCCGTAAAGGGAGAACTGCTGGTGGTCTGCCGAGGACGGGACGAAGCGGATGACCCGGGCGGGTTACCGTGGCGGTTGACGAAGGCCGAATTGGTGAACGGACTCACTGGGTTGGCATTGGCAGCGTTCGAGGATATTGATGATCCGGTGAAAGTGGGGACGCGGCGCTTCCGGGCGGTTTGGACGCGGCGCTAGTTCAGTGACTTCGTGATGCGCTGGGCGTAGGCGCGCGCGGCGGCTAACACGCGGGCTCGGTCCAGCGTTTGCGGGACGCGCTGCCGTACAACGACGCGACCATTGATGACGACGTCTTGCACGTCGGCACCTTTCAGCGCGTAGACCATCGCCGAGTAGACATTAAAGAGCGGGACGGCTTGAGCTTCGCTGAGGGGATCCGATCTCTTTCTGCATACCGAGCACTCGCGCGCCGTCGATGGTCGCCATCGCGAACAGCTTTGCGGCCGGAAGAGCTGTCGGATCGTTGGCGGTGACCTTGGCGAGCTTGCCGGCGAGGTCCATCTCTTCGAAGAGATTGAGATCGTTGTTGGAACCGGCGGGTCCGTCGGGACCTAAACCTAAGGCGACATCCATGCGGAGAAGCTTCAGCACGGGCGCGATGCCGCTCGCCAATTTCATGTTGCTGCTGGGACAGTGGGCGACGCCGACGCCGCGTTTGGCGAGGGTGGCGATGTCGTTGTCGTCGAGCCAGACACCGTGGGCGGCGACGGTGCGGCCGGTGAGCACGCCGAGCTTTTCGAGGGCTTGGGTTGGGCTGAGGCCGCGCTGCTTTTGAGTGTCGTCGTTCTCCTTCTTCGTCTCCGAGAGGTGGATGACGAGCGGGGCGCCGTACTTGTTGGCGAGGGCACGGGAGGCTTGGAGAGTTTCGTCGGAGTTCGTGTAAATAGCGTGGGGGGCGACAGCGGCGGTGATGAGCGGATCGCCGGCGAACTGCTTGAGGAAGGACTCGGCGCGCTTGAGAGCGTCGGCGGGCGTCTTGGCGTCGGGTACGGGGAAGCCGATGATGGTTTGCCCGAGAACGGCCCGCATGCCAGCCTTGCGCGTGGCTTCGGCGATCACCTCTTCGAAGTAGTACATGTCGGTGTAGGTGGTGGTGCCGGAGAGGAGCATTTCGAGCACGGCGAGGTCGGTGCCGACACGAACGAATTCGGGGCTGACATTCTTGGCTTCGGCGGGGAAGATGTAGCGCTCCAGCCACTCCTGCAGGCGGAGATCGTCGGCGATGCCGCGGAGCAGCGTCATGGGCGCGTGGGTGTGGGTGTTGATCAGGCCGGGCGCGAGGATGGCGTCGGGGCGATTGATGCGTTGCTTGGCGCGGTGGGCTTTGAGGATCTCGGACGCGGGGCCGATGGCGACGATACGGTCTTTCTCGATGGCAACGGCGCCGTTTTCGATGACGCGACGGCTGGCATCCATGGTGACGACATAGCGGGCGGTGATGACGAGATCGGCGGCGGATAAGGCCGAGACGAAGCAGAGGCTAGCTAAGAAACGAATCATTGAACGACTCCGGCAGGAGTTCTGCCACGGTGAACTCGCGCGTGATGCCCTGCAGATTGACGAGAGTGACGGTGGCTTGCGGGGCGAACTCGGCTAAGATTTGGCGGCACGCGCCACAGGGTGGCGTGGGGCGATTGGTATCAGCAGCGACGGCGATGGCGCGGAACTCGCCCGGCTTGACGCCTTCGCTCATGGCTTTCCAGATGGCGACACGTTCGGCGCAGACAGTGAGGCCGTAGCTTGCGTTCTCGATGTTGCAACCGGTGTAGATGGCGCCATCGAGCGTTTCGACAGCGGCGCCGACGAAGAAGCCCGAGTACGGTGCGAAGGCCTTCTCCCGCGCGGTGATCGCGAGTTGGGCGAGCTTAGTCATGGAGATTGGCGACGATGGCGCGGAGGAGCTTTTGGAAACGATCGGCTTGCTGGCGACCGGTTTCGAGTACCTCTTCGTGATTGAGCTCCTGGTTCAACATGCCGGCGGCCATATTGGTGACGCAGGAGATGGCGAGGACCTTCATGCGCATGTGGGCGGCGACGATGACCTCGGCGACGGTGGACATACCAACGAGGTCGGCGCCGATGGCGCGGAGGTAGCGGATTTCGGCGGGGGTTTCGTAACTGGGGCCAAGCAGACCGGCGTACACGCCGGTGGGCAAGACAAAGCCGAGTTCGGCGGCCCGGCGCTGCGCCATTTCGCGATAGGCAGGAGTGTAGGCGAACGTCATGCCGGGGAACCGTTCGCCCCACGCGTCGTGATTCGGGCCGACGAGGGGATTGGAGCCCTGCAGGTTGATGTGATCGGTGATTAGAACGAGATCGCCGGGTTGGTAGTCCGGGTTGATGCCGCCGGCGGCGTTGGTGAAGACCATGGAACGTACGCCGAGAGAGCCGAGGACGCGCACGCCGAAGGTGGCTTGCTGCGGGGTATAGCCTTCGTAGAGATGGGCGCGACCGGCGAGGACGGCGACGAGTTGCCCGGCGATGCGTCCGACTACGAGTTTGCCGGCGTGGCCAACAGCGGTGGAGGCGGGCCAGTGCGGGATTTCGCTATAAGGGATGACGGTCGCGTCGTCGACGGTATCCGCGAAGGCTCCGAGACCGCTGCCGAGGACGATGCCGATTTCGGGGAGGAGCGGGAGCTGGTGTTTGAGTTCGAGGACAGCGGCTTCGACGTTGATCATACAAGTAACCCGGCGATGCAGGCGGACATGAAATTGGCGAGGGTGCCGGCGGCGACGGCGCGGAGGCCGAGGCGGGCGAGGTCGGATTTGCGGGAAGGGACGAGAGCGCCGATGCCGCCGACCTGAATGGCGATCGACGAGATGTTGGCGAAGCCGCAGAGGGCGTAGGTGGCGATGACCTTCGAACGGGGATCGAGGATGACGCCCTGTTCGGGGAGTTTGCCGAGATCGATGAAGGCCACGAATTCATTGAGAACGAGGCGGGTGCCGAGGAGTTTGCCTACGTGGGGAGCGTCCTGCCAGGTGACGCCGAGGAGATAGGCGACGGGGGCGAAGATCCAGCCGAAGAGTTCCTGCATGGTGGCGGGGAACCAGGCGACCATCGAATGTCCCCAGCCGAAGAGGCCGTTGACGAGGGCGATGAGGGAGACGAAGGCGATGAGCATGGCGCCGATGTTGAGCGCGAGTTGGAGGCCGTCGCCGGCGCCGCGGGCGGCGGCGTCGATGACGTTGACGCCGTTCTTTTCGATCTCGATCTTGATGCCGCCGAGGGTCTCGGGCTCCTCGGTCTCGGGGATGAACATTTTGGCGAGGAGAATGGTGGCGGGGGCGGTCATGATGACGGCGGTGAGCAGGTGGCCGATTTCGACTTTAGCGAACATGACGTAGGCGGCCATGACGGCGCCGGAGACGTGGGCCATGCCGGAGGTCATGATGGTGAAGAGTTCGCTTTGGGTAAGGCCGGCGAGGAAGGGGCGGATAGTGAGCGGGGCTTCGGTTTGCCCCATGAAGATGCTGGCAGCGACGCAGGTGGACTCCGCGCCGCTCGCGCCCATGACGCGGCGCATGAGCAGGGCCATGGCCTTGATGACGACCTGCATGATGCCGAGATAGTAGAGGATGCCGAAGAGGGCGGCGATGAAGATGACGATGGGGAGGACCTGAAACGCGAACAGGACCCCGTAGGGTCCTGTGGATTTTCCAAGTGGTCCGAAGAGGAAGGAGGAACCTTCTTCGGCGTAGCGGAGGAGCGCTTCGACGGCGCGGCTGGCGGTTTCAAACGCCCCGCGAAGGGGCGTTTTGAGAACAAGCAGAGCGAAGAGGAGCTGGAGGCCAAGGCCCCACGCCAGGAGGGAGGGGCGAATGGCGCGACGGTTCGTCGAGAAGAACCAGGCCACCGCGAGGATGACGACCAGCCCGACGACGCCCATGGGGATTAGCTGACGACTTCGAGGATGTTTTCGCGTTCGTCGGGCACGGAGGCCGAGATGCGGAAGGCATCTTCGACCAGGTCAGCAGCCTCTTCGACGTTGGTTTCGTCGCGGTAGTAGAGGCGGCAGAGGATGGTGCCAGGATCGATCTTCTGGCCGACTTTGACTTCGAGGATGACGCCGACGGCGTGATCGATGACATCGTCCTTGGTGTTGCGGCCCGCACCGATGAGGGTGGAGGTGGCACCGATGACTTGGGCATCGACGGCGGAGACGTAGCCGCCACGGGTGGTGACGATGTCGCGGGCGCCGGTGGCGTTCGGGAGGAGTTCGAACTTATCGAGCACGTTGGGGTCGCCGCCCTGGGCCTTGATGACCTCTTTGAGCTTCTTGTAGGCGGAGCCGTCGACGAGGCGGCGCTGTGCGATCTCGCGGGCTTCGTCGATGGTGGGGACGACCTTGCCGAGGTGGATCATCCGGGCGGCAAGTTCGATGGAGAGCCGGGTGAGATCGATGGGGCCGGCGTTCTGGAGGGTCTGCGAAACCTCCATGATTTCGAGGGCGTTGCCGATGGCGTAGCCAAGCGGCTGGTTCATGTCGGTGATGAGGGCCTGAACGCGCTTGCCGTGACGGCGGCCGATGGCGACCATCAACTGGGCGAGGCGACGGGCATCGACCTGCTTCTTCATGAAGGCGCCGGAGCCGACCTTGACGTCGAGAACGAGGGCGTCGAGACCGACGGCCAGTTTTTTCGACATGATGGAGCTGGCGATGAGCGGGATGGACTCGACGGTGCCGGAGGCATCGCGGAGAGCGTACAGCGCGCCGTCGGCCGGGGCGATCTCGGCGGTTTGGCCGATGAAGGCGAGCTTGTGTTTGGCGACCTGAGCCTTGAATTCGTCGATGGTGAGATTGGTCCGGAAGCCGGGGATGGACTCGAGTTTATCGAGCGTGCCGCCGGTGTGGCCGAGGGCGCGGCCCGAGATCATCGGGACGATAACGCCGGCCGCAGCGGCGATGGGAGCCGCGATGAGGCTGGTTTTATCGCCGACTCCGCCGGTGGAGTGCTTATCCACTTTCAGGCCGGGAATATCGGAGAAATCGACGGTACCTCCGCTCTTAAGGAGCAGTTCGGTGAGGATCCCCACTTCCTTCTCGGTCATGCTCGAATAGAAGGTGGCCATGAGGAACGCGGACATTTGATAGTCCGGGATCTCTCCGCGCATGTACCCTTCCACGAGGTAGGCGAGCTCTTCGGAAGCGAGTTCCTCGCCGTCTCTTTTGCGGGTGATCAGGTCGACGGTACGCATGTTAGATCCCCAGCGTACCACGTTAATTCGTTGAAAGTAAAACGCTAGAAGCAATTAATACGGGTTGGTTTCGAGCAGTTTGGGGAAGTCCCGGGTGGCGGGCCAAACGGCCAAGGCGAGGGCGATAGCGAGGTCGTCGTGGGTGGCTTGGCCGCCGTTTAGACTGATGCTGAGCAGCTCTTCGCGCAGGGAGGGCCACTCCTGCAACCCCGGATGGATGCGCAGGTTGCCGGCTTCGAAGACCATGCGGAGATTGGCGATGAGCTCGCGGCGAGGGATGGTGAGCTTGCCGTCGGGGTGGACGACGGACTGGTGGCCGGCGCGGAGGAGATCGACGACGGGCCGTCCCGGGCCGGCGGCGTCGATGAAGAGGTCGAGATCGACTTTCGAGCCGGAACCGAAGGGCTGGCGGCGTTGGACTTCGGCGATGAGGCGCTTGACGTGGGATGGTACCAAGACGTAGTCCGTACCAAGCGGGAGGCGCGCGGCGAAGAGGAGCCGGAGTTTGGGCCAGCGTTTTCGCTCCATGGTGACGGGATCGAGCCCGTGATCGGTGTAAACGAGGTCGACCGCGGTGAGGGCGGTGTGGTCCCGGCTTTGGCCGAGATCGAGACCGAAGATGAATTTTGGATAGAGGAGCGTCATACACCATTCCCAAAGAAGGGTTCATAGGCATCGTCGTGACAACGGGTGAGAATTTCGCGATCGAAAACCTGGGTGGCGGCGGCCCGGAATTCGCACATAAACTCTTCCCAATAGCGGGCAGGATGGATGATTTTCATTTCTTCGAGGAATTCGGCGGGAATTCGGGGGCACTGATCGGCCGTGAGGCGGAACCGCTGCCAACGGGTCAGCCGTTCGTTGTGCCAGAGTTCGTAGAACATCCCGGTTTGTCCTTTGGGGGTGGACATGACCCACATGGTTCCGTTCGACGTGGCGAGAAACGGCATGATGGCTACGTAGAGTTCCGGGGAGGCATAGCTGGCCTCGTCGATGACCAACAGGGAAGTGCCCGAAAATCCGCGCACGGTATCGGGGGAATGGGGCAGGCCGACGATGCGGCTGCCGTTGGGCAGGACGAGTGAATGTTCGTTGATGCCGTCTGATTTCGTGTGGACTCCCAGTTTGGCCAGGAGATTCTTCACCTTCAAGAAGAGCTCCCCGGACTGGCGTTTGCCGGGTGAGGCGATGACGATGTTCGAATCCGGGTAGTGGATGGCGTAATGAGCGATTCGCGTGGCGGCCATTTGGCTTTTGCCGAACTGGCGGCAGGCATTGAGGATGACCCGCTTGGCGGGGCAATCGAGGACCTCCTTTTGGAGTGGGTCGGCATGGAACCCGACGACTTCGGCGGCCCAAGCGGAGACGGACGGCACCACCGCGGGGGTAGCGGTCCGCGCGTCCGGAGCAGAAGCAGGCCATGGTTTTTGGCTGCTTTTCGCCGGTCGCTTGATCCAGTTGTCCAAAGCCGCGCTTCCTCCCTCAGTTCGAACGTAGCGAAGGGCGGACGGCAGGCCGGGTACGGTTGTCCCGAAACCGTTGATTCCATGGGGCGAGTTTATTTGGATTGTGCGTTACTGGGCCTTTTTGTGACGGTTGCCCGGGGCTCGAGGCCCCGGGTGGCCGCCGCCGGGGGCCGCTTTTCGGTTGGGGTGGAGTTTTCGGTCCGCGCGGCGGGCGAAGCGCTGCTGGCGGCTGGCTGTTTTCGGGGCGAAACGATTTCGGCAGGCGTTACCGATTCCGTCGGTTCCGGCACATCCTGCTTACTTTCAACAGGTTGCGGGCTGGTCTCGATTGGTTCGTTCCAGAGTTCGGCTTCGGCTTCCAGTTGGGCCTCGGCTTGAATCAGATTGCGGACTTCCGGATCCCGCAGGGCGCCGCTGTGGTGTTTTTGCAGATGGGTGATGGTGCGGACGAAGGTCTGCCAAGCCTTGAGATGTCCGGCGCGACGCCGTTCGATGCTGCGGTAGATTTTTTCGCTGTCCATCATGTTCAGGGCGGCGGCAGCGGACGTGACGTAATTGGCGTAGTCCGGGAACTCCCGAAAGGCTTTGTCGAAATTCTTTTGGTCGAGGGCGCACAGCATGTCGCCGAGGCGGTTGTACATCCAGAGTTCGGCGGTGAGCTGGCGCACGACTTTGGCTTGGGTTTCGGTAGCGACCTGGAATTGGCGGGTATTGTCTTTGAGTTCCTGGGCGAAGCCTTCCTGGACTTCGACGCTTAACAGGACGTAGTTTGGGGGCATGAGACTGCGGTCGACGTGGCGGCCGTGACGCAAGGAGTTTTGTTTGGAGGATTGTTTGCCGGCGGCGGTTGCGGGTCCGCGGCTCTTGGCTCCGTTTTTGCGGGCGGTTTCGCGTTTCTTTTCGAGTTGTTCGGGGGTCATGAGCAGGGGTCTCCTTCCTGCTTTGAATTTGATTGGGGAGCGCGGGGAGCCGGGGCAGGGGAGTCGCGGGAGGCCCGTGGTTATTGGGGGGAAATATTTCTATGTGCTGTGACCGGGCGTTTCGGGAGGGTCGGCAAGGCGCAATCGCGGGTTTGCACCAATGTATTATGAAGGGGTGAGGATGACGCGAGTGGTGGTGAGCTATCGGCA
>LNFE01000126.1 GCA_001464575.1 Acidobacteria bacterium Ga0077553
CCGCCCGCGGCCGCCGGGACCATTCCGACGCCGGCCATGGTGGGCGGGGTGAGGCTGAGCAGTGGCAGCGAGAGCAAGATTATCTGGCTGGTGGGTGGGGTGCTGGTGTTCGGCCTGCTGGCGGCGTTTGTGGGGGTGAAACTCTCGCGGAACGACAACGTGGAATACCAGGCGGTGATGCAGGAAGACCTGGCCTTCAGTGCGCAGGACGATTACTTCGCGGTGGTGCGCAAGCTGGGCGAACCGAAGAACGACCGCTGGAAGGAGCCGGCCACCGAGATGCAGTACCGGGCGCTGACCTATCCCGACCGGCACTTGACCGTCATCCTGATGGGCACGGAGCGCAACAACGCGCTCTACATTGGCGCGATGAACGATAATTGGCGGCCGGTGCACACCGTGCTACACGCCGGACGCGGCAATACGCGCTCGTTGCTCGACCGGCTCAAGCGGTTCTGAGCAGCGCAACGATACACTGTTCAAGATGAACAAATTGACTGGGCATGTCCTGGGCGGCCTCTGCGCCGTGGTGGGGGCATTCGCACTGGCGGGAATCGCGCTGAACCGGGATGAACCCGTGAATTCCATGTGGCTGGTGGTGGCCTCCGTTTGTGTGTACCTGACGGGCTACCGGTTCTACGCGAGCTGGATTGCGGCAAAGGTGATGACGCTGAATGACGAGCGCGCCACGCCGGCCGAGCGGCTGCGGAACGGTCATGATTTTGAGCCGACGAATAAATGGATCGTGTTCGGCCACCACTTTGCGGCGATTGCGGGGCCGGGTCCACTGGTGGGGCCAACGTTGGCGGCGCAGTTCGGCTACCTGCCGGGCACGTTGTGGATCATCGCCGGGTGCGTGCTGGGCGGGGCGATTCAGGATTTTGTGGTGCTGTTCTGTTCGGTGCGCCGGGATGGGAAATCGCTGGGGCAGATGGCGCGGGAAGAGATTGGCAAAGTCGGCGGCATGACAGCGTTGATCACCGTGCTGCTGATCATGATTATTCTGCTGGCCGTGGTGGCGCTGGTGGTGGTGAACGCGCTGAACCATTCGCCATGGGGCACGTTCACGATTGCGGCCACGATGCCGATTGCCATCTTCATGGGCTTGTACTTGCGGTACTTCCGGCCGGGCCGAGTGCTGGAGGTGTCGCTGATCGGCTTCCTGATGATTCTGGGGTCGATCTTCGCGGGCGAGTGGGTTTCGACCTCGCCGACGTGGGCACCGGTGTTTACGATTTCAGCCATCGGGTTGGCGTGGAGCGTGATTGCTTACGGGTTTGCGGCGAGCGCACTGCCGGTGTGGCTGTTGCTGGCGCCGCGCGACTACCTCAGCACGTTCGTTAAGCTCGGGGTGGTGATGCTGCTGGCGGTGGGCATTCTGGTGGTGCAGCCGCAGATGCAGATGCCGGCCCTATCGCGGTTTATCGACGGCACGGGGCCGGTGTTCGCCGGGAGCGTGTTTCCGTTCTGCTTCATTACGATTGCCTGCGGGGCGATTAGCGGCTTCCATTCCCTGATCAGTTCCGGCACGACGCCGAAGATGATCGCGAAAGAGAGCCATATTCTGCCGGTGGGCTATGGCAGCATGCTACTCGAAGGCTTCGTCGGGATTATGGCAATGATTGCGGCCTGCGTGCTGGACCCGGGCGTATACTTCGCCATCAATTCGCCGGCGGGCGTTGTGGGCGCTACGGCGGAGGCGGCGGTTTCAACGATCACCGGCTGGGGCTTCCCGGTGACGGCGGAGACGATGGCGCAGTTGGCGAAATCCGTGGGCGAGGAGAGCCTGTTCTACCGGACCGGCGGCGCGCCTTCGCTGGCCCTGGGCATGGCGCACATCTTCTCAAAGGGCGGGGGCGGCGAGGCGCTGCTCGGTTTCTGGTACCACTTCGCGATTATGTTCGAGGCGCTGTTTATTCTGACGGTGATCGACGCGGGGACGCGCGTGGGCCGGTTCATGCTGCAGGACCTGCTGGGACAGATCTACGCGCCGTTGGGGCGGACGAGTTGGATGCCGAGCGTGATCGGGTCGAGCGCAGCGATTGTGCTGAGCTGGGGCTATTTTCTGATCCAGGGCGTGCGCGATCCGCTGGGCGGCATCAATAGCCTGTGGCCGCTGTTTGGCATCGCCAACCAATTGCTGGCCATCATTGCGCTGTGCGTGTGCACGACGGTGCTCGTGAAGATGCACCGGGCGAAGTACATGTGGATCACGCTGCTGCCGATGTGCTGGCTGATCACCGTGACGTTTACGGCGGCGTGGGAAAAGATCTTTTCGCCCTCGCCCCGCATTGGTTTCCTGGCCGCGGCGGAGAAGGCGACGAATCCGACGATTGTGTTTAACAATCAGCTGGATGCGGCACTTTGCGGACTGTTTTTAGTGCTGGTGACGACGATTCTGGTGGACTCGGGCCGGCAATGGATAGGGATCTTACGCGGCAGCCGGCCCGCCAACAGCATGGAGACCCCCTTCGTCGCCTCGCAGTTGCGGGCGGAGGAGGTCTGATGCTGGGGCGGCTGTGGCGAAATTTGCTGGCGATTATCCGCGAGTTATCCGACGAGAACGCCTATGCGCGCCACTTGGCGCACCACGGGTGTTCGCATTCGGCGCAGGAGTACCGCCGCTTTCAGGCCGAACATTTTGGCCGGAAGTACAAACGCGCTCGATGTTGTTAGAGAGGGCTTTGCGTGAGGGGGCAGCCAGAAATGAGGCAGCCCCCCGGTTGCGGGAGGGATAAGAGCGGAATTAAGCGGTTAGGGGAACCCAGCAGTAGCCGTGGCGGAGGACGGTTTGAATTTCGCCGCCCAAATTGAATAGTTTTACTTTCCTGCGCAAACGCTGCACGTGCACATCCAAGGTGCGGGTCCGAACGCCGCCCGTATAGCCCCAAATCGTTTGGAGCAGGAAATCCCGGGATAGGCAGTTGCCCGCATGCTGACGCAAAATCATCAGCAACTCGGACTCTTTTCTCGTCAAGTGGACGGAACCCAGGGTTTCAGGAAGCGTAGCTGTCGTTGTATCCATGACAATCTCCTCTATGCATGTAACGAAGGGCAGAGGAGATCGGTTTCAAGTTTTCTACGCGGCCTGGATTTGGACGAGCGGTACGATCTTTTTGCTGGTCATCGGGGCGACTTGGCCATCGGCTTCGAGGTAGGCCCACTGAAAGTCGTGTTCGTTGATGAGACAGTCGGGATGAGAGTACATCCGGCGAAAGGTTCGGCCTGCTTGTTCGGCGGTCACTGGCGGCGTGTTCCACGCACGAGCGGCAAGTAATGCCTTCACTCCAACACTGCTCCTGAAAAGAAGGTTGCATTCGGTCCATGCTCCTGAAGATGTCCCTGAGGGGATGTACCTTTGTAACCAATCTGGCGCGAGCGCGGTAGAGACCGGGGGTGGACTTCTCATAAATTTGATGCGGGGGGAAATCCCCCCATTTGCGCCGGCGAAAGGAGGTACTTTTGGTCTAGCCGCCGAATTTTCGCTATTCCTTGGGGTTCGGAGCCAGATACGCCCAGATGCGGGGCTCTTCGCGCCACTAGGACCGCTGGTACCGGCGAAAAAAGTCCCAACTTTTTTTGGCGCAATCCCCCCACTGGAAGTGGTCCCGCGCTCGTTTTTGCCCGGCCGCACCGAGTTGGGAGAGGGCACTGGCGAGTTCGGCGACGCTACGGGGGTCGACGTGGAGGGCGCCTTCGGCGGTGATTTCGGGGAGGCAGGAGGTGTTCGCAGTCAGCACCGGGACGCCGCAGGCCATCGCTTGGGCCACGGGGAAGCCAAACCCTTCATACAAAGAGGGATAGGCGAAAACGGCGGCGGCCTTGGTGAGGGCGGGCAGATCGCGTTCGGCGACGTAGCCCAGGTAGCGGACGCCGGGCGGGCCGGACTGGATGCGCTGGGCGGTGGCGCCGGCTGCCCAGCCCATGGGGCCGGCGAGAACGAGGTCGTAGTCGTCGCGGCGGAGCTGGGCCCAGGCGTCGAGGAGGGTATCGAGGTTCTTGCGGGGCTCGACGGTGCCTAAATTGAGGACGAAGGGTTTGGTGAGGCCGAGGCGGGCGCGGACGGCGTCGGCCTCGGCGGTGGTGGCGCGGAAGAAGCGGTCGTCGACGCCGGAGTGGATGGTGACGACTTTATCGGGGTGGAGGCCGAGGAGGCGGATGGCGTCCTGGCGGGTGTTTTCGCTGACCGCGATGAGGCCGTCGGCCTTGGCGGCGATTTGGGCGGCGAAGCGCTTGTCGGCTTCGACGTTGGCGGGGGTGTGGAGCTCTGGCATGAGCCAGCAGGTGAGGTCGTGGAGGGTGGAAGTGAGGGCCATGCCGGGGACGGGATGGTGGACCTGATTGGTGGCGTGGAAGACATCGGCGCGGCGGTTAGCGAGCCGCATGAGCCAGCCGGGGCCGTAGTTGGAGCCGAGGAGGAGGGCGATGCGCGGGACGGTTTGCCAGGGGGTGAGGGTGGATTGCTCGTGGGTGAGGTCGCCGATTTGGTCGAGGAAGGGGAAGGGGGATATGCGATGGCCGGCGCCGGTTTGGCGGAGGGCGACGATCCAGTGGTAGAGGTAGTTTTTTACGCCGGCGCTGCGGAGGAGGAGCGGGGAGGCGTCGACGGCCAGGTGCATGAGGTTCTCTCATGCTAACGCGGCGGTTGCTGTAGCTCCCAGCGCTTGGCCCAGTCGGGGGCTTCGATGGGCTCAAACTGATCGTCGTCCAGGTTGAGCAGTTCGGTCCATGTCTGATCCTCTTGGAGGACCTGCAGGCGACCGCCGAAGGTGGCGGCGAGGCGGCCCTGATGGTCCCAGTCGGCCCAGTTCGCGGGGATCGGCAGGAGTTCCTCGCCGGTCGCGCGCTCGAGGGTGTAGCCGCGGCGTCTGGGATGGCGGCGCAGGACACGGTCGGCGCGGCGTTTGATCGCGCTTTCGTCGGGCAGGTCGATCCAGCCTTGCTGCCAAGCGGGTTTCGCGGTCTTGCGCGGGTCGCGAAAGTGCAGGGCGCTCCGCTCCAGGACTTGGAGAGGGCCGGGCGGATGGAGGGGGTGATGGGTCAGGCCGGGCCTAAAGCAGGATGTATCCACGACTACGGTCTGGTTATCAAGAAAGGCACCGCCGCCGCCCCAGCAGTCGCCCATAGGCCACAGTGCTAAGGCGGTCAGATAGGGCGCATAGCTCACCGCCGTCCACGTTCCACCGTAGGCCGAATCGAATTCGCGAACCCTGGACTTGCCCGCGAAATATAGGAACAGGCGCCCGTCCGGCGACAGGTCACAACGCTCTGGATAGAAGCTGCCTCGGAACCACTGTCCTCTCTGGAATTGATCCTGGCCGGTCTCCCAACGAACCACGCGCCACAGCTTGGTGGGCCCCCGCCGCAGGATTACCGCAACGGGAGCCTCGCGGGCCATTACAACAAAGAGGCGGGCCATTTAGGCGAGTTTGCCACGCTTGATGATCTTCTCCATAATCTCGGCGAAGGTATCGACCTCCTCAAGAGTCGTGTAGACGTTCGGCGTCACCCGGAGCCCTTCGTACTCGCCCTTGGCCCCGGTGGGCACGACCAGAATCCGGTGTTTCTCGAGCAGATGCTTGGCCAAGTCAGCCGCCTTGAAGCCATCCACCGAAATCAGGCCGATGCCGCAGCTCATCTCGGGGTCATCGCTCGTGAGTAGCTTCACGCCGGGCAAGTCGCGGAGACGCGCCGACCAGCGTTTCCGCAGATAGCGAAAGCGTGCCGCCTTCCGCTCGACGCCAATCGACTCGTGGAACGTCAACGCCTCCGTAATCGCATTCCGCTGCGAGGCGGGGTGGGTCCCGATCTCCTCGAACTTCCGGATGTTGTTGTCCATGTGCTTGCCGGCCGCCATCAATGGCCAGATCTTCCCGATCTTCTCTTTCCGCACATACAGGAAGCCGGTTCCCACGGGCGCCAGCACCCACTTATGCAGGCTGGTGCCGTAGTAGTCGCAATCGAGCTCATCCCGCGTGAACGGGAACTGCGCGAAGGCATGCGCCCCGTCAACCACCGTTTCAATGCCGCGGGCGCGCGCCATCTGGCAAATCTTCCGGACGGGGAAAATCTGCCCGGAACGGTTCGTAATGTGGCAGATATGAATCACCTTGGTCTTGGCCGTGATGCCCTTCTCAATCCGGTCAGCCAAATCGTCGAGCGACGGCGGCGGCACCGGGAACGGAATCTGCTTCAGCACAATGCCTTCGCGCCGGACCCGCTGCTCCCACGTCGTGATCATGCGGGGGTAGTCCTGATTGGTCGTCAGCACCTCGTCGCCAGCCTTCAGGTCCATGCCCATCTGGACGATCTCGAGCGCCTCGGAGGCGTTGCGCGTGATCGCCATCTCCTCGGTGTCGCAACCGAAAGATTTCGCCAGGCGGCGGCGGACGGTTTCAATCTCCGGGCCCAGCACGCCCCACATGAAATGGGACGGGCCCATGTTGGAGATTTCGAGATAGCGCTTCTCGGTCTCCATGACGATCTTCGGCGACGGCGAGACGCCGCCGTTGTTCAGGTTAATCAGGTTCCGGTCCACGGTGAAAGCGTGTCGGATGTTCAGCCAGAAATCTTCGTCCACCGCGACGGAGTCGGCGGGCCGGCCAAACGTGGTCTGCGTCGCGGACTGCGCACGCAGGAGAGCATCGTTCTGAAAAGCAGCGGCTACAAGGGCGCCAGCCTGAGTCATATTCTTGAACAGGTCACGGCGTTGCATTCATATACGATAAATCATGCGCCATCTCCTTGCTCTGTTCGTCTGCGCCACCTTCTTATCCGCCCAACCTCCCGCCGCCGCGCCCACTGGCGCCGCCGCGGTCCGCGAAAAGTACACCAAGTTTGAATTCGAGATCCCCATGCGGGACGGCATCAAGCTCTTTACCGCTGTTTATGTCCCGAAGGACACGGCGAAAGGGCCGTATCCGATCCTGCTGCAGCGCACGCCGTACTCGGTGGGCCCCTATGGAGTCGACCAGTACCGCCCCTCGCTCGGGCCGTCGGATCACTTTCAGAAAGAAGGCTATATCGTTGCCTATCAGGATGTTCGCGGCCGCTATCTCTCCGAAGGAACCTGGGCCGAGGTCCGGCCGCATAAGCCGAACAAAGGGCCGAAGGATACCGACGAGTCGACCGACACTTACGACACCATCGACTGGCTCGTGAAGAACGTACGGAATAACAACGGCAAGGTGGGCATGTGGGGCATATCATACCCCGGCTTCTATGTCTCCGCCGGCATGATCGACGCGCATCCGGCGCTGGTGGCCGCCTCTCCGCAGGCGCCGGTTACCGATTACTACCTGGGCGATGACTCCTATCACAACGGCGCGTTCATGCTCGCCGCGAACTTCGGCTTTTACCAGTCGTTTGTGGAACGCAAGGGCAACCCCGCTCCGCCGGCGCCGAGCGTGCCGTTTCAGTTCAAGACACCTGACGGCTACGACTTCTACCTCCGCATGGGCGGCCTGGGCAACGCGGCCGAGAAGTACTTTCAAAACGCCCATCCGTACTGGAAGGAGAACACCGAGAACACGACGCTGAATGAGTACTGGAAAGCCCGCGGCATTTGGCGGCATTTGAAAGGCATCAAGCCGGCCGTGATGACGGTGGGCGGCTGGTTCGACGCCGAAGATGCGCAAGGGCCGCTGCGGACCCATGCCTTCATGGAGAAGAACGCCGCGCCGAAGACCAATATGCTGGTGATGGGTCCGTGGACGCACGGCAGCTGGTCGCGAGGCGACGGCGACATTGTCGGCAACCTGCACTTTGGCTCGAAGACGGCCGCGTTCTACCGGGAGTTCATCGAGTTTCCGTTCTTCCAACAGCACCTGAAGCCGAAGGCGGAAGCGAAGTTTCCGCGCGCATGGGTATTCGGCACCGGGCGCAACGAGTGGCGGCAGTTTGAAACGTGGCCTCCGGCGGAGGCGCAGGCGAAGCCGCTCTACCTGGCGTCCGGGAGCCGGCTGGCGTGGCAGGCGGAGACCACGGCGGGCTTCGACGAGTACCTGGCGGACCCGAACAAGCCGGTGCCCTATCTGGGCTACACCGTGCTGGGGATGGCCCGCGACTATATGACGGAGGACCAGCATGTGCTGACCTACGAAACGGAGCCGCTGAAGGAAGACCTCACCATCGCCGGGCCGATCGACGTCTCCCTGCTGGTTTCGACCACCGGGACGGACTCGGATTTCGTCGTGAAGCTGATTGACGTCTACCCCGGCGACTATCCCACGCTGATCGAAAAGAACCCGACCAAGATGGGCAGTTATCAACAGCTGGTACGCGGCGAGCCGTTCCGGGGTAAGTTTCGCAAGTCTTTCGAGACCCCGGTGCCGTTTGTGCCGAACCAACCGGATCGCATTGAGTTCGCCATGCCGGACGTCTACCATACGTTTCGGAAGGGACATCGGCTGCTCGTGCAGGTGCAGAGTTCGTGGTTTCCGTTGACGGATCGCAATCCGCAGAAATTCATGGAGATTCCCAAGGCGTTGGCGTCCGACTTTGTCAAGGCGACGCAGCGGGTTTATCGAGGAAACGCAACCGGGTCGCGGATCACCCTACGAGTTCTCCCTGGCGCAATGTAAGGGATTTCATTGCCTTCCGGGACAATCCGGTTTAGCATGAGGGATTAGTTTTGCCACAATTGGCAACGAGGAAACATTATGTGGAAACGTCGAGATCGCGAAGAGGAACAGCCGTTGAGAGGGACCTCCACGCCTGTTCCCGAACCGGTAAAGGAGGGTATTCCGATGTCAACAGCTCCGGCAGTTCGCTCCTATGAACCGGAGGCACCCCGTGGGGTGGCGACGATTGGCAAGGCCGTTTACATCAAAGGCCAGATCATCGCCCGGGAAGACTTGATTGTGGATGGGCAGGTGGACGGCACCGTGGAGGCGCAGGAACACCGGATTACGATCGGCCCGAATGGCCGGGTGGCGGCGACGATCAAGGGCCGCCATATCATCATCCAGGGCCAGGTGACCGGCAATGTCGAAGGCAGCGAGAAGGTCGAAATCCGGAACGGCGCCAAACTGCTTGGCGATGTTCGCACGGTGAAGTTCGTTTGCGAAGAAGAAGGAACGATCAACGGCTCGGTGGCCAGCTTGCGCCCGGAACCGAAGCCCGCCGCCGCGGCGCCCGCGGCCGAAACCAAGGAGAAAGCGGCGGCCGCCTCCCCTACGCAACAAACCCTCACCCCCTCTGAAGTCAAAAAATAATGGCCGTGCTGGACAAGCTGCGGAATTTATTTCAGCCCGACGACGAACCGCCGAGACTTCCGGCGTATAAGCCGCCTCCTGTCCAGCCTTCGGCCCCAATTCAGTTAACCCGTCTGTCGAACGGGCTAGACCAGTTCTTTCTCGAGCTGGGCGGGCAGGATCGACTGAAGATTCTCGACTTGTGCGGCGCTCCGGCGACCACCGAATATCTGTTCGAACAGCAGCAGATTCCCCGGCCGGATCCGTTTTACCGGGCGCTCGAGTTGGCGTTTGGGAATGGCCCCGGGTATTTGGATCGCCAACTGGAAGAGGATCGCGTGGCGATCTTCGTTGAACACACCCTCGATCACAACGAGGGTGAGTTCGACGCCGTGCTGCTTTGGGATTCGCTGCAGTATCTCCGTCCGGAGCTGCTCGGGCCGGTGCTTGAACAGATCCATACCATTACCCGTCCGGGCGCGCCGATGTTCGCCATTTTCCACGCCGACGAGCGCGCGGAAGAGGTGCCGGTGTTCTCTTATCAGATCCAGGCGCGGAACCAGCTTTTCCTGACCGAGCGGGACCGGCGGCAACCGGCGCAGCACTTCAACAATCGGACGATCGATCGCATCTTCCGGAATTTCGGACCGAGGAAGTTTTTTCTGGCGCGGGATCAGTTGCGCGAAGTCCTGATTTGGCGATAGGAACCCGGCTCCCCGGTATAATGGGAGTTTTTGAAGGAGTTCGATATTGTCGCTCGAACATGAGCTGCTGAAGCAGCGGCTCCAACGTACCCACGAGATCAGCAGCCTGGGCCAGCGTCCCTACGGCTCGCGCTTTGACGCCTCGCACACCGTGCCCCAACTTTGGGAGGAGCACGGCGCCAAGCCGGCCGAAGAACTGGAAGCCAACCCGATTGCCGTCCGCGTTTGTGGCCGGATCAATTCGCTGCGCGGGAAAGGCAAGGCCGGGTTTCTTCATCTGGAACAGGGTGGCCGCAAGCTTCAGGTCTACATCAAAATCGACTTCCTGTCCGAGAACGACTTCAAGCTTTACCAGCTGCTCGATATCGGCGACATCCTCGGCGTCGACGGCACGTTGTTTCACACGCGCACGGGCGAGTTTTCGATCCATGCGACGGGGCTGACCTTCCTCTCGAAGACCCTGCTGCCGATGCCGGAGAAGTACCACGGACTCGAGGACGTCGAAACCCGGACGCGTCAGCGCTATCTGGATCTGATCGCGAATACGGACGTCCGGGCCACCTTCGTCACCCGCGCCAAAGTGACGCAGTCGCTGCGCCGGCAGCTGGATGCCCGCGGCTTCGTTGAAGTGGAAACGCCGATGCTGCAGCCGCTCTATGGCGGCGCCGCCGCGCGGCCGTTCGTCACCCATCACAACACGCTCGATTTGGATCTGTATCTCCGCATTGCTCCGGAGCTCTACTTGAAGCGGCTGATCGTTGGCGGGATGGACCGGGTGTACGAGATCAACCGGAACTTTCGCAACGAAGGGATTTCGATCAAGCACAATCCCGAGTTCACGATGCTCGAGTTCTACCAGGCCTACACCGACTATCGCGGCCTGATGGACCTGACCGAGGAGTTGCTGCGCCAAGTGGCGATCGACGTCACCGGCGGCACGACGATTACCTATCAGGGGCAGGAGCTGGATTTCGGATCGATTCGCCGGTACACGATGCGCGAGGCCGTGATCGAATATTGGCGCGGTGAAGACAAGCCGTCGATTGCCGATTTGACGGACCCGGCGTGGCTCGTGCGCCACTCGTCGAAGTCGACATCCGGCGAGATGCTGCTCGACCTGTTCGAGCGCGTTTGCGAAGAGCATCTGTTTCAGCCGACGATGATCTACGACTACCCGGTGGAGGTGTCGCCGCTCTCGAAGAACAAGCCGGACGAACCCAGCTTCGTCGAGCGCTTCGAAATCTTCTGCGCCGGTATGGAGATCGGCAACGCCTACACCGAGTTGAACGATCCGAACGAGCAACGCAAACGGTTTGAACTGCAGCTCGCCATGGCCGCGCGTGGCGACGACGAAGCCCACCAGATGGACGAGGACTATGTCCGCGCCCTTTGCTACGGCATGCCGCCAACGGGTGGCGAGGGAATCGGCATTGATCGCCTGACGATGATTCTCACCGACTCCCGTTCCATCCGCGACGTGATTCTCTTCCCGCTCCTGCGGCCCGAAGGGGAGATCGGCATCGCCCAACTCCTGCGCGATTCGGAATGAACTTTGCCTTTGAACGCTTCGTCGCCCGTCGCTATCTGACCGCGAAGCGCAAGCACGCGGTGATCTCCGTCATCACAGGGATTTCGATTCTCGGCGTGGCGGCGGGGGTGATGGCGTTGATCATTGCCCTCGCCATTACGAACGGATTCCGCAACACACTGCAGCGGACTTTGCTCGGCGCCACGGCCCATGCCGCGCTGCTGGAGAAAGAGCCGGGCATCGGGTTTGAGGAGTGGCCGGCGATGGCGCAGAATTTGCGGACCATTCCGCATGTCACCAGCGTGTCGCCGGTGCTGTACGGCCAAGTGCTCTATAGCGGTCCGCTGCAGGGGCAGGGCGGCGTGCTGAAGGGGTTGGCCCCCGGCAGCGGCGGCGAATGGGGCGAGATTGCGAAGTATTTGAAGCAGGGCAGCCTGGATCGGCTGCAGCAGGATACCGGTTATCCGGGCGTCCTGCTCGGGGCCCGGCTGGCGAGCCGCTCCGGGATGCTGCTCGATTCCATCGTCACGGTGATCAGTCCCAATGGGGACCTGACCCCTCTGGGGCCGCGGCCGAGTTATCACAAGTTCCGCGTGGTGGGGATTTTTGAAAGCGGCTTTTTTGATCTCGACAACACGTGGGGCTTTGCGCGGCTGAAGGATGTCCAGATGGTGATGGGGCAACCGGACGTGGTGAACGCGATTGAGATGAAGCTCGATGATGTGGCCCTGGCGCCGGAGATCGCCCGGCAGGCGGAGAAGATGGGCGGCAACAAGGTCGGCGGCACGCATTGGCAGGAGCAGAACAAGCAGATCCTCTCCGCTTTGAAGATGGACCGGGTCGTGACGGTGATCACCATTTCACTGATTCAGTTGATCGCCGCTCTGAACATTCTGATCAGCCTGATCATGATGGTGATGGAGAAGAATCGGGACATCGCCGTGCTCATCTCGATGGGCGCGCGGTGGGACCAGATTCGGCGGATCTTCATTCTGCAAGGGCTGATGATCGGGGCGGTGGGATCGGCGATCGGGCTGGTGCTGGGCTACGGCTTGAGCTATCTGGCCGAACACTACAAGTGGATCTCGCTCGATGCCGAGGTGTACGCGCTGAGCTACGTGCCGTTCGAGCCGCGGCCGGTGGATGCTTTGTGGGTTACCGGCGGCGCTTTGCTGGTGAGCTTCCTGGCCACGCTCTATCCCGCCCGGCAGGCCACCAAAGTGCTGCCGGCGGAGGCGCTGCGGTACGAGTAGGCGCTACGGGCGGGAGCCGAAGCGCACCATGGGAACGAAGCGCACCGGGATGACGGTTCGCGTCTGCGTCTTGCCGTCGAGGGCCTTGTCCACTACCACGAGATTCTGCGCGTCCGCCCCCACGGGCGCGACCAGACGGCCGCCCGGCCGCAGTTCGGCCAGCAGCTCCTCGGGGATCTCGGGTGGGGCTGCCGTCAACAGAATCTTGTCGTATGGCGCGAAAGCCGGCCACCCGTTGTAGCCATCCCCTTCCCGGACGCGGACGTTGCGAAAGCCCTTGGTCCGCAGCACAAGAGCAGCGGAACGCGCCAGTTCCGGCACAATCTCCAGGCTGTACACGCTGCCCGCCAACCGTCCCAGGATCGCGGCCTGATACCCGGAACCGGTCCCGACCTCGAGCACGCGGTCCTTCTTTCCCGGCGCCAGCAACTCGGTCATTAAAGCGACGATGTAGGGTTGGGAAATCGTCTGCCCGTAGCCGATCGGTAAGGGCCGGTCTTCGTAGGCGAACGGCCGCTGGTCAGGCGGCACGAAGAGTTCCCGCCGTACGCGCGCCATCGCGGCGAGCACTCGCGGATCCTTCACTCCCCGCGCTTGGAGCTGCTCGCTCACCATGACCTGCCGCCGCGTCTGATATTCGGCCGGAGAGACCGTGCGCTGTCCCCAGACCGTTCCCAAGCCCAAGAGCAAAAGCCAACAACATTTCAGCTTCACGCCCTCACAGTACAGCGTCCGCTCCGCCAGAAGCAACCACGGCCGTCTCCCGCAACCAGTCGGCCGCTTGATGCGCAGCGGCGGATAGCGCTACGCCGGTATCGAGCCGCAGCGTGCCTTCGCCCCAAGGGCGATACGCGGCACGCTGAAGCAGGTAGATCTCCCAGTTTGCGTCGGACAATCCATCGCCGCGTTCGGCCCGCCGCGCCAGGCGCTCGCGCACTCGCTCTGGGGCCAAGGAGCATTCCACGACCCGAAGCCGGGCTCCCGCCGCCTCGGCCAACTTCGCTACGGATATTCGCTGCGCCTCATCCGCGAACGTCCCGTCGACGACGACGCCTCCGGTATGCCGCAACGCAGCACCAGCTCGCTCCAACAGCGTGCGGTACGTCTGCTCTGACTGCTCCCGCCCATAGACGCCTTCGCCGTAAGCGGCGGGCGCTTTGGCCTCGCCGTACAGGTCCCGGCGAACTCCATCGGTCGAGATGACTCGCAGCCCGAGCTCCCCGGCGATGGAGCGAGCGATGGCGGTTTTCCCGCATCCCGACAGTCCCGCGACCACGATCACCGTCTGGTCACGAAGCCGGTCGGCGTAGCGCCGGGCGACATCGAAGTAGTGCACGGCCTCGGTCCGCGCCGCTTGCTTCTCTTCGTCGCTGAACTCCGCTTCGGCCAAACGGAACCCGGCCACTTTGCCGCGCACGAAAGCCCGGTAGCAACGATAGAAGGGCTGCAACTGCAGCAGACCATCGTCGGGACGCTGCCGCAGATACTCTTCGACGAAATAGTAACCCAGGTCCGGCCGGCCCCGGGCGTCCAGATCCATCGCCAGGAAGGCCACTTCGCTGGCGGTATCCCCGCAGCGGAAGCGCTCGTTGAATTCAATGCAGTCAAAGATGTGGATGCGCTCGGCGACATTGATGCTTTCGCACCGCAAGTCGCCGTGGCCGTCGACGATGTGCCCGCCGGTCACCCGGGCTTCAAACAGCGCCGCGTGTTGCCCCATCTCGTACTGCACCCAGGGGCGGATGAGCGCCCGTTCCCGCGGGGCCACGCCAGTCCAAGTAGGCCCTTCGGTCTGTTCGAAGTTCTCCCGCCAATTCGCTTCGATCGCGGCCAGCTGACCATAGCGGTCGACCTCGGGACCGCGGCGCGCATGGTCATGAAAGGCGGCGAGCGTCTTGGCGATGTCCCGGATCATCGCCTCGGTCACCTCATCGCGCCGCACCAGTTCATCGAGCATGCGCTCCCGGCGGAGGCGCTTCATCAGGACGCCGTAGTCAAGCGTTTCGCCCTCCCCAAATGTCTCAACGCCGAGGTAAACATCCGGGCTCAAGCGGCTATTCAGTTCGACTTCGGCGCGGCAGGCCGCCAGGCGCTTGTCCGGCGTCGTGTAATCGAGAAAGCCGAAGTTCACCGGCTTCTTCAGCTTCAGCACGCGGTCCCGCCCCAGCAGAACCGCCGAGATATGCGTCTGGATCAACGGTTCGCCGGACCACTCCGGAAGCCCGTGGAGTTCGGCGAGCCTATTGATCCAGGAAATCATGCATCGCTATTCGGCTGCGGCTTCCATGAAGTAGTAAGCGATCATGTGGCACGTCATCATGTGGACGTCCTCAATGCGCCCCATGTGCTGATTGGGCACATGGATATTCAGCTGCGCCAGTTCGGCGAGTTTCCCGCCGTTCCGTCCGGACAGGCCGATGGTTTTGCAGCCAATCTCATTGGCGTACTCCATCGCCTTCACAACGTTGGGGGAGTTGCCCGACCCGCTGATGGCCATGAACACGTCACCCGGCTGCGCGAAGTTCTTCAGCTGCTCGGTGAAGATCACGTCGTAGCCCACGTCGTTCGAATAAGCGGTTAAGGTGCCGATGTTCTCATTCAGGGAAATGATCCGGAAGCGGCTGGTCCGGCCGAAGCTGGCGCCTTTCACCATGTCGCAGACGAAGTGCGAAGCCGAAGCGGCGCTGCCGCCGTTTCCACCCAGAAAGATCGTCTTGCCGGTGGCGCGAGCATCGGCGAAAATGGCGACCGCCTTCTCGATGCCAGCAATGTCGAGCGTGTTAAGAGTGGCGATCAGATCAGCGCGGTAGTTCTCAAAAAAATTCATAAAATTCAATGTTATCTTTAGGATAGCATTGGAGACCGCCGTGAAATACTTTCTTGCAGCCGTCCTTAGCAGCCTGACGCTCATCGCAGCTGACACTTGCCCGTCCGGCGAGTCGTTTCAAGTGATGTACCAGAAGAAAGGCACGCGGGCGGTTCTCGTCGTCGCCGGCAAGCCCAAACTGACGCTTGCGCAGTCGGGCGCCCAGTACTCGGACGGATTTACCGTTCTGACCGTTCAGGGCGCTGAAGCTACCCTCGCTTCCGGAGTCGTCAATTTCAAAAGCTGTACTGACGCCACCGTGAAGAGTACGCCGCCCTCAGGAAGCCTCACCGGAAAATGGACGATCGCCACGCTCGCGGGCCAAGCGGTCGCACTGCCCCGTGCGCCGTTCATCGAATTCCAGGCGGATGGCAGTGCCGCTGGGCTGGCCGGATGCAACCGGTTCAACAGTGGGTTCGTTTCGTCAGGTACATCACTCTCCTTCAAAGCCGCGGCGGTCACCCGCATGGCCTGCATTGGGGACGCGATGAATATTGAAAACCGGTTCCTGCAGGCGATGGAACAAACCACGGCCTACAGCATCTCGGCCAAGACGCTGACGCTTCGTAACGCCGCGGGCCAATCTCTCGCCACGTTGACCAAGGACTAATATGCGCTCCTCTCTGCTGTTTCTCTTCGCCCTCCCCCTGCTGGCCGCCGACTCGCCCGTTGCCCCAGGGGCTAAGCCGGTGCAGGTGGATTCCGCAGGCGCCGGGGAGGGGCCAACGTGGGGCCCGGACAACGCGCTCTTTTACAGCGGCCGCAACCGCATCCAGCGCCGCGCGCCCGACGGCACGACGACGACCTTCCGCGACAACGCCGGGTCGAACGGCCTGCTGTTCGATGCGCAGGGCCGGCTGATCGTCTGCGAATCCGGCAACCGCCGGATCACCCGCACGGAGAAAGACGGCACCATCACCGTCCTCACCGATCGGTACGACGGCCATCGCTACAACTCGCCCAACGATCTCACTATCGATTCGAAAGGCCGTATCTACTTTTCCGATCCCCGCTACGGCGCCCGCGATTCGATGGAGATGCGCGATTCGGGCGGCAAGCTCGTTGAAGGCGTCTATCGCATTGACGCCCCCGGCAAAGTCACCCGCATCATCACCCACGAAGTCGACCGGCCGAACGGAGTCTTCGTCACCCCGGATGACAACACGCTGTACGTCGCCGACAACAATAACAACACGGCGGGCGGCCCTCGCAAGCTCTATCGCTTTGCCTTGCGGGCTGATGGCACTGTGGACCCCGCGTCCCGGAAAATGATCTTCGACTGGCAGGACGGCCGCGGACCGGACGGGATCAAGATGGATCGCAAGGGCCGTATCTTCGTGGCCGGCGGGCTGAACAAGCCGCATCCGCCGCATGAGACCGACAAGTTCAAGGGCGGTGTCTACGTTTTTTCGCCGGAAGGCGAGCTGATCACGATGCTGCCGGTTCCCGTCGACGAAGTAACGAATTGTGCCTTTGGCGGCGCCGACCGGAAGACGCTTTTCATTACGGCCGGTGGCACTCTCTGGAGCATTGCGGTCGATACGCCCGGAGTCCGGTGACCTCCCGCCGGCAGTTGCTAATGGCCGCGCTCGCTCCGGCGAAAACATGGCCGTTGGGCATCAGCCTGAAGGGGTTCCCCGGCTGGCCGATCGAGCGGTCGCTCGCCCTCTGCGCTGAACTCGGTTACTCCGGCGTCGAGCTGATGGCCGGATCGCCGCCGGTCCGATCGTTTCCGGTGCTATCGATCATGGAAGACCTTCGGCTCACCGGCCCTGAGGAGCCGGAGCGCCTCGAAACCAGCTTGCGGCTGGCTAAATCGATCAGCGCCCGGAGGCCGCCGGTGGTCGAAACGGTCGTGGGCGGGAAGCCGGCGGAGTGGCCGGAGATCCGGCCTCAGTTTCTCGGGCGGCTTAAGTCCTGGGCGCGCCTGGCGGATCGCTACCGAGTTCCGGTCGCTATCAAGGCGCATATCGGTAGCGCGCTGCATCGATCGGCCGATGCCGTCGCGCTCATCCGCGAGATCGGCAGCCCCTTTCTCCTGCTCAACTACGACTACAGCCACTTCCAACTGCAGGGCGAGTCCCTCGCCGAATCGCTCGCCGCGGCACTGCCCTACACCGCGATGATCCACGTCAAGGACTCCACTGGTGAGGCGCCGAAGCACCGGTTTCTGCTGCCGGGCGAAGGCTCCATCGACTACGCTGCCTATGCCTTGCTGCTGCGCCGATACCAGTATGCGGGGCCGATCGTCATTGAAGTATCGACGCACGTGCTGCAAGCCCCCGGCTACGACCCCGCACGGGCCGCCCGCGAGTGCGCGCTTCGACTTTTTCCCCATTTCCCGCCGTCTGTACCTAAGAACGCATGATCCCTTCTGTCTCTGAAAGCCGCGCCGCCCGCACGCTGCGCGAGATCTACGAATCCGGCCGCCCGCTCGCCTACGTCCGCTCCTCCGAAGAGCTTCGCATCGGCCGCTTGCTGGCCGCGCTCGGCTTGCCGGTCTGGACGTGGAGCCTCACCGATGGCCTTCATCAAGCGGGAGAGAGCCCCGTTCCCGGAACGACGGACGCCCGCGCCGCGCTCGACTTCCTGATCGCCCATCCCCATCCGGCGATCTTCCATCTCAAGGATTTTCACGAACCGCTCCGCGACTCCTCCGCCGTCCGCCGCCGTCTCCGCGATGTGGAGTCCGCCTGCTTCGATCGGCAGAAGTTCGTCGTCATCACGTCGCCGGTCCGCGCCGTTCCCGAAGAGCTCGAACGGAGCATGGTCTTTGTCGAACTGCGGCCGCCCGACGAAGTCGAACTGGCGAGCTTTCTGCACGACGAACAGCCCGACGCCCCGGCCGCGTTGCTCCCGCAATTTGCCCGGGCACTGAAAGGCCTGACTCTCGACGAAGCCCGCTACGCTCTCCGCCGCGCACTCGCCGCCAAGCCCGAGCTTTCGGCCGCTTCCCTGCCCTATCTGCTCGAAGAGAAGCGACTGCTGGTCAACCGCAGCGGCGTGATCGAGTTCCTCTCGACGCCCACCAACGTGAACGAAATCGGCGGCCTCGAAGGCCTGAAGAAGTGGCTTTTCGAACGGCAGCGGCTATTCGAGTTGCGCGATGAAGTGAGCGCGGAGATTGTTCCCAAAGGCGTCCTGCTAATGGGCATCCCGGGCTGCGGCAAGAGCCTGTCGGTGAAAGCCATCGCCAGTTGCTTTCAGCTGCCGCTCTACCGGATGGACATGAACGCCATCTTCTCGGGCCGTCACGGCAAGCCGGAGGTGGTCTTCGCCGAAGCCTGCCGCATGATGGAAGAGATGGCCCCCGCCGTTCTCTGGTTCGACGAGATTGAAAACGCTGTTTCCACGCAAACCGTGGGCGGCGAATCTGGCCGCATGTTTGGCTTTTTCCTCACGTGGATGCAGGAAAAGACCCGTGGGCTGTTCGTGGCCGCCACGGCCAACCGCATCGACGTTCTCCCGGCGGAGCTCCTGCGCAAAGGCCGTTTCGACGAGGTTTTCTTCGTCGACCTGCCCGTGGATGACGAGCGCCTGGACATCTTCCGGATCCATCTCGAACGCCGCGGCGTTCCGGTAGCCGGCCTCGATCTGGCCCAGCTCACGCAGTTCACCGGCGGCTGGTCCGGGGCGGAGGTGGAGCAGTGCGTGGTGTCCGCCATCACCAAGGCCAAGCTGGCGGACCGCGCGGTGAACATTCAGGATCTGATCACGACCGCCGTCGGCATTGTCTCTCTCTCGCGCACGATGAAGGAGCAGATTTCGAACATTCGCGCTTGGGCCTTTGAACGCGCGGTTCGCGCCTCGCCCCCGGCAAGCCGGGCGTCGAAGCCTATGATGTAAGGATGTTCCGCCGGACCTTTCTCAGCCTCGCCCTTGCCAACCGCGGCCTTCGCCTGACTACCTTTCAAGCCGACGTCACCCCGCCCTTGGGTTCGGCGCTCTGCTACGGCCTCGTGCCGCCGGCGGAGAGGGTGACGGATCCGCTCTCAACCCGCGGCGTCGTCCTGCTGCCCGCGGGCCAGCGGCCCATCGTGCTCTGCGCGGTCGATTGGCTTGGCATTGGCAACACCAGCCGGGACCGTTGGCGGGCCGCGCTCGCCAAGGCCGCCGGCACCACGCCGGACCGGGTCGCGCTCCACACTGTGCATCAGCATGACGCCCCTGGCGATGATGCTGCCGCGCTCGCTCTGCTGCCCGCCGGGATTCCGTTAGGCCCCGATGCCTTCCACCGTGAGGCGGTTGCACGCGTTGCCCAGGCGATCCGCGCGGCGAAGCCGGTGGCCATCACGGAAGTCACCGCGGGCGCGGCGCCCGTTGTCGAGGTCGCCTCCAATCGCCGCATCCTCGGCCCCGATGGCAAGGTTGCCTTCGGCCGGATGACAGCGTGCCGCAACTCACCGCAGTGCCAAGCGCCGGAAGGCGTCATTGATCCGCTGATGCGGTCGATCAGCTTCTGGTCCGGGTCCCGCCGCACGGCCACCCTTAGCTACTACGCCACGCACCCGATGAGCTACTACGGCAAAGGCGCAGTTTCGGCCGACTTCGTTGGCCACGCGCGCAATCAGCAGACGGATACGTTCCAGGTGCACTTCACGGGCGCCGCCGGCAACATCGGGGCGGGGCGGTATAACGATGGCTCCCCCGATATGCGTCCGGTGCTCGCCCAGCGGATGGCCACCGCGATGACCGCGGCCAAAGCCGCCGAGAAGCCCATTCCCTTCGCCGATGTCCGCTGGCTGTCGGAGTCCGTCGCTCTGCCCCTGCGGGAGGGCGCTGGCTTCGCCGAGTCCGAACTCACGGCCGCTATCGCCAACGCTTCGCTTGACCCAAAGCAGCGTGCCAACCACGCTCGCTATCTCGCTTTCTTCCGGCTGACGAAGGCCGGCCGCCGCATCGACTTGACCTCCCTTCGCATTGGCTCTTTCGCCATCGTCCACATGCCGGGCGAACTCTTCGTCGAGTATCAACTCGCCGCGGCCGCCGAGCGCCGGAACGAGCTCGTCGCTACCGCCGCGTATGGCGACTACGGGCCCATGTACATCGGCACGGCGCGGTCCTACCCCGAGGGCGGCTACGAAACCAGCGCCGTTTCTCGCGTGGCGCCGTCGGTGGAGGACATGCTGCTCTCCTCCGTCCGGTCGCTGCTCCGCTAGCGTCCCTCGGGCTGCTTCGATATCCTCTAGGCAGCCGAGTATGCGCTTTTCCCTGATCCTCGTCCTCGCCGCGGCACTTCACGCCGAAGAGCCAAACCTTATTGACCGCCACATCTTCGGCAAGATCCAGGCCGACAGGATCCCTGTCGCCGCGCCGGCCTCCGACTCCGAGTTCCTCCGCCGAGTCTACCTCGACCTAACCGGCCGCCTGCCCGACCCCGCTGCCGCACGCAAGTTCCTGGCCGACTCCGATCCCCAAAAGCGCGCCAAGGTCATCGACTCGCTCTTCCCCGTGCTCCCCGTCAGCGGCATGCGTTCCGTGAGCGAAGCGCCATTTCTCGATCGCTGGACGTACTTCTTTGATGACCTCTTCCGCAACGGCCAACTGCTGCAGGAAGGCATCAACACCTTCCACGACCATATCTACAAATCCCTCACGCTGAACGTTCCTTACAATGAGTTCGTCCGCGACCTGATCACCGCCTCCGCCGTCTCCACGTGGGCCACCGGGTCAGCCAACTTCATCGCCCGGAGCCATGTCTTTGAAGGCGACGGCTACCAGATGAATCATGAAGACACGGCCGACGAAATCGCCATCAATACCACCAAGCTCTTCCTCGGGGTGAACCTGGAATGCATCTCGTGCCACGATGGCGCGAACCATCTTGAGAAAGTGAACCTGTGGCTTGCGAGCCGCAAACGCGCGGAAATGTGGCGACAGGCCAGCTTCTTCGGCAAGACCTTCATCGACCCTTCCTACGGACGCTTTCCCCACTTTCAGGTCCGCGACTCTCGCAAGGGATACGACCTGTCGACCCGTAGCTCCCTGCGCCCCCCGCGGAACAAGAAGGCCGACGTCACGCCGACCTTTCTCCTGACCGGCGAGCAGCCCCTGCCCGGCGAGAACTACCGGCAAGCTTACGCCCGGCAGTTGACCAGCCACCCCCAGTTCGCCCGCGCCGCGGTGAACCTCTTCTGGGCGGAACTCATGGGCCAAGGCATCGTCGATGGCCCCTTTGATTTCGACTTGGCCCGGCAGGACCCGAAGAACCCGCCGCCCGCGCCATGGACGATTCAGCCGTCGCACCCGGAACTGCTCGATGAACTCGCCGCCGATTTCCGCGACCATGGTTACGACCTTCGGCACCTGTTCAAACGGATCGTTTCGTCCCGCGCCTATCAGCTCTCCGGCAAGGCACCGGCCGGTTGGAAGTCCACCTACGATTCGTACTTCGCCCGCCGAATGACGCGCCGCCTGTCCGCGGAACAGGCTTGGGACGCCGTCGCCCACCTAGCTGGACAAAACCAAGCGTATAAGGTCACCTACGCGGACAAGCGCGCCGCCACCGTGATGCAGACCCGGTCGCCGCAGGACGTCGAGAAGTCGGACAAGCCGACGTTCACCGCACTGCAAGCCTTCGGCCAATGCGACCGCTACGCGATTGAAGCCAGCCGCAAGCCGACCATGGTGCAGTCCGCTATTTTGATGAACGATCGGGTTATCCGGGAACGCGTGAAGGTTGCGAAAGGCAACCGCCTCGAAACGCTACTCCGCGCCGATCCAGCCCCATCGAACGCCGCTGTCGTCGAAGATCTCTACCTCACGGCCCTCTCGCGCTTTCCCACGAAGGAAGAGTCCGAGATGGGCGTCGAGCTTCTCCGCGAGTATCGCGAACAGGGTGCGGAGGACCTCGTCTGGGTCCTGCTGAACCGCCTCGATTTTCTCTTCTACTAGGTCCCCGTCATGACGCCACTGCACCGCCGCCATCTGCTCCGCCTCGGCGCTCTCACCGTATCCGGCTTTGAGCTGGCCCAGTTCCTGCGCCCCTCGAACGTTCATGCCCAAAGCAAGGTGACGCCGCGGGGCTCGGCCAAGTCCGTCATCTTTCTCAACCTGCAGGGCGGCCCCTCGCAGATGGACATGTTCGACGTGAAGATGGGCAAGTGGGCGCCCGAAAATCGCGACGTGCGCATGACGCCCCAGGGTTATCCGTTTCCGTATGGTCTGCTGCCCAAGCTCGCCGATCGCCTCGGTGACTTGGCGGTGGTTCGCTCGGCCTCGGCGTGGGAGACGGTGCACTCGCGCGGCCAATACTATCTGCAGACCGGCCATGCCGTCAGCCCCGCCCGCATCAAGGAAGCGCCCGCGCTCGGCTCCGTCATCGCTTATGAGGCTTTCCAGAATCGCCGCTCAACGGACTTCCTGCCGCCCTTCGTGGCGATGAACTATGAGCCGTCGACCATGTACGGCCCGCTGCAGGGCGAAGGCTGTCTGCCGGCCGACTGCTCGCCGCTAATTCTCGATCTGAAGGAGCGGAACCTTCCCTTCGTTCTCGACGCGAAGGACCGCCCGCGCTTCGACCGGCGCTGGGAGCTCCTGAACAAAATGGACACCTCGCGCCATGCGCTCGACGATAGCTCGCCGCAGGGCATGCGGCAGTTCGATAGCTTCGGCCGCGCGGTGCACAAGATGATGACCAACCCGGCCATCTCCACCGTGCTGCAAACGACGCCGGAAGAACGCGCGGCTTACGGATCGACACCCTTCGGCGATGCCTGTCTCATCGCCCGCAACATGGTAGCGGCCGACGGCGGCGCCAAGTTTCTGCTGGTGACGCAACCCGGCTGGGACCACCACGGCAGCATCTACGGCAAGGACGGGAAAGGCGGGCTGTACAAGACCTGCGCCGATCTCGACTCCGCCTTCTCCGCGCTTCTGCTCGACCTCCGCCGCCTGAAGCTGCTGGATTCAACGCTCGTCGTTTGCATGGGCGAGTTCGGCCGTACGCCGGGCGAACTGACTCCGCTCGCCGGGCGCGAGCACTACGCCGATACGATGTTCGCTCTCTTCGCCGGAGCGGGGGTGAAGGGTGGGCGCGTCTACGGCGCGACCGATGCCGAAGGCGCGCACATCACCGATTTCGGATGGTCGGCCAAGCGCCCGGTCTATCCAGAGGACGTCTGCACGACCATCTACAGCGCCCTCGGTATCGACTGGACCAAGCGGATTACGAACACCCCGTCCGGCCGTGACTTCCTCTACGTGGACCCCGCCGCCGGAACGAAGAGCATTAACTTTCGCGAGGTCGCTGAGCTCTACTCCTAGCGCGGATGGCGTCCCAGCGGCGGCGCACCCAACCCCGGCTGCGTTCCCTGAGCCACCGCCACAGGCGACCGGCAGCGGAGTTCCGCCACAATCCATAGGCCGCGGCCCGCAGCTCCATCACCTTCTCGTAGCCCCAGCGGAACCAGCCGATCGTCAAGAGTTGCGGCTGCGTCAGTTGGAACAATCGCGCCACCACGGCCGTGCCCGTCACCTTCGCCGTGATGATCGTGCCGATGCCCAGCATGGGGTGCCCGCCGGCCATCCAGTAAAGCGCCAAAAACTTGATGGGCGCCAAGGCTATGGAGGGAATGCCGAACAAAGCCAGCGCGCCCCAGGGCGGTACGCGACGGATCCACGCTTCGATGGCGTGGAATACGGGAAGCTTGCCCAGCAAGGCCAGCAACCCGGAGAGCCGCCAGAGCGCCTCTTCGACGAGCAACACCACGCCCGCTACGACCAGCAGCGGGTACGTGATCACTCGTTTAGACAGGCGGCGCAACTATCTCCATTGTGTACTCTGTGCCACGCCGAATTGGCTACCCAGCGTGCCGTAGTCCAAGCCGGTTGCCTGGATCCGTACTCCACGGCCCACGGTCGCCAGCGCCAGCGAACCCCTTTGCAGGATGGTCGTACCCGGAGCCACCATGAGCGACTGGCTCGCAGGCAATGTCAACAGTACGGTCGCGGGGATGGTGAACTGCCGGTCCGTGTTTCGCGCCCAGCACTGGAACGAAGATCCAGTGACTTGGGTGCCTTGCGTCACGAAGCTTTGGCCTTGAATCGTTACGAGCGTCGACGGCTCCCCGCCGGTCCACGTAACGGTGACGCCCGCCGACCGGGTGATCGCCTCGAGCGAAGCGCGGTTTGTCCATTCGAGCTCCGGCGCCACGGTGATGGAACCGCTGAAGCTTCCGATATCCGGCCCGCCGGGTCCGCTCATCGTGTACTGGCCAGCGTCGAGATAGTTGCCTGAAGTTCCATTGCCGATCTCGGCCGAATACGAGACGACGGCCATTGCGCTGGTGAGCCGGGCCACGCTTCGGCTGCCTGCCGGTCCTGTTATCGAAAGAGGCGTGCCGGCGTCCAGTCCTCGATAAACGAGGTCCGGAAAGGGGTTCGTCAGCCCGGTCGTCACCAAGCAGGAACCCAACGTCGGCACGAAAAAGTTGGAGCGGAAGAGCCGTTCGAGGTTGCCGCTTACGCGGCTGTAGCCAGCCGAAGCGATATCGCTCCGAAGCAAGGTACGTGTAGTGGCTCCGCCTGCTCCGTCCGCCACGGAGTAGGTGGATTGCCGGGTTAATCCAAAGCTCCCGGTAGTAAATTGTCCGGCGCCAATCCAGCGGCTCACCTCTTCCGGCGTTACGGAGATGCCTTCGTCACCGCCTTCCAGCGCCGGACAGGCCGAGCCCGAAGCTGCCACGGGGATCGTCGTGAAGTTGCTCACGAAACTGCCGGAGGCCACGGCCACCGATACCCCACATCCCGTGCCGGCGTTGGCCGGCACGACGACGTTAATCTGGTCCAACCCAGGGAACACCGTGCGGCCATGATAGAGCACGGTCGCCGGCTTCCCGCCAATCTCGACGAGAATCGGCACACTGGAAAGATTCGTCTGCGTCTGTGCCAGCGTCTCGTCACCGGCCGATGGCCCGGCGCCTGTTCCATAGAGCACGATCACATCACCCGGGTGCGTTGCGTTCGATGGTCCTAGCAACCGGTTCGCCGCGTCAAACACGGCCGCGGCGCCGCTTCCGGAGCCGTCCAGCGTCAGGGTGCCGAACGCGCTCTGCACCACGCGAATCGGCGCTGTTGCGCTGGTGCGGCCATTGTTGGTCACCGTGATCGTCCCTGTGCCCACCGGCGTCGTCGAAGGAAGAATGCCCGCCACCTGCGTCGGGGTGACGTAGTAGAGGATCACTGCCCGCGTGACCCCGCCGACGGTGACGGCGGCCGAAACGCCTTCGAGCGTCGCCCGCAGCGGCACGCTCTGCAAGCCTGTCGACGAGTTCGCCAGGCCCGTACCGAAGATCACAAAAATCGACCCTTGCGCGATGCCGTGGTGAGGCAACGCCGCCGGAACGTAGCTATAGTTATTCAGAACACCTGAGACCACCGGTTGTGCGGAGGCTAAGCCTCCGCACAGCAACACGGCCCCTATCAGCCGCAACACTATTCCGTGGCCTCAGCGAACGCCCGCCACTTCTTGGCCAACTCGGCCTTACCGCCCATACCCGGCGCACCGGAGTACATCATCGAAAGGTTGCGCGCCGCCAGACGATGGCCGCCCTCGGCCGCCTTCGTCAGCCAGCGTTCGGCTTCCTTGAAGTTCTGCTCCGTACCGTTCCCGACTACGTACAGCATGCCAACCCGCGCCGCCGCGGTCACGTCGCCCTTCTCCGCCGCTGCCAAGGTCTCGGGGAAATTGCCCAGGGGACCAAAGCCGTCGTTCTTTGCCGTGATCTCGGCCAGCCACTTCTCCCAACCGCCGACCGGCTCCCTGTTCTGCTTGCGGCCCAGGTCACCGCGGAAATCGCGATCGCGAATCGTGGCCAGCGCGTTGGTGGCCATCGTCCGTAACTCTTCGTCCGGGTCCTTCAAAAGGCCGACCAGCGCCGCGAAAACCGGCGGATCCTGCTTCACGCCATTGATCTGCAGTTTCATGGCGTTCACCAATCCGTCCACTGCGCTCACGCGATGCGGACCTTCATTGAGGGCGAGCTTAATCAAGGCGCCCTGCGCCGCCTGGCTGCGCCAGTTGGCGTTGATCGCCAGGACGCGGATGATCTCCGGAGTCGCCGGCAGGCTGGCGATGGCGGCAATCGCGTCCTCGCCGCAATTGGTCTTGGCGCAGGCCTTGATTGCTTCCGGCGTCAACTTCTTCTTCACCACCTCGCCCGCGGCCAAGCCGCCCACGACGGCCAAGCCCGTACCTTTCGCCAGCATTGCTTTTTCCGCAGCCGATAGCGGCAGCCGCTTGTTCCGCTGCGCGACGGCCCACGCGATCGCATCGTCATTCGTCACCGGGTGGTAGGTGCGCTCGCCCAGGTCGTCCACTTCGCGATAGATCACCGGGTAGCCCTTGGCCTGCACGCGGCTGTAGCCGTCGCGCACGTTGGTCAAGTGATGAGACAGGTCGCGCATGCCCAACACCATGTAGATTCCCGGCCCTTCTTTCTCAGCGTTGAACGGCTTAACATGCGAAGGCATCAGCCACCACGTCCAGCTGTAGGAGATGGACGCGGCGTACAGGTCCGGGAACAGCATGGCCATCTGCCCGGAGATCTTGCCACCTTCACCCTTGCCATAGAGGTAGACTCGGCGCGGATTCACGGGATAGGTCTTCTTCGCCCAAGCCAGCAGCTTCTGAATCGGCTCATGATCGTTCGCTCCGAACTTCCGCTCCTGCGGATGCGCGCCAATCACGACAAACTGATCGCTCAGGCCGAGGCGATCGAGCGCCGCTTTCACGGGGTACATCTCATCGCCGGTCGGCCGGTCATGTTCGGGGAAACAGAGGAACAGGCCGACCTGTTTATTCGGGTCCGTGGTCCCGGCCGGGGCCAGGCCCGCGGGCGCGGAGACGGCATAGCGAACAATCGTCTTGCCCGCTTCGTCCTTCAGTTCCTGCTCTGGGGGCGTCAAACCCCACATCAACCCGACGCTCAATACGCTCAGTAGTGCCGCTTTCATGAACAAGACTATATCTGATTCCGCATCCGCTATCATCATCAGTCATGCGCCTCGCCGCTCTTTGTGTCCTCACGCTTCCTTTATTCGCCCAGGCCCCGCTCGTTCACACCGACGTTTTCCGGGCCGGAGCCGGGGGTTACCACTCCTATCGCATCCCGGCTCTGGTCACGGCTGCCAACGGCCATCTGGTGGCCTTCGCCGAAGCGCGGCGAGACAACCGCGGAGACCCCGGCCTGGGCGATATCGACTTGGTCGTCGCCCGGTCAACCGACCAGGGCCGCACCTGGACGAAGGCCGAACTGCTCGATGATCCCGGCGAAAAATGGTCGGCCTCCAACCCCACCCCGCTTCTTGACCGCTCAAACGGCCGCCTCTGGATCTTCTACAATCGTTGGCAGCCGGGATACGGCACCGACAAGTCGCAGCCCGGCCAACCGCATAACCAGATGTGGGCCCGCTCGAGCGACGACCACGGCGTCACCTGGTCCGCACCCCGCGACCTCACCCGCGACAGCCGCGAGTACGACCACTGGGGCGCCATGTTCCTCGGCCCCGGAGGCGCCATTCAAACCAAGTCCGGGCAACTCCTGATCCCGGCTTCGATGAAGGCGGACCTATTCTCCGCGCAAGCCACCATCGGCAGCTTCACGGGCTCGCTGGGCCTGATGCGCGCCTACATCTTGGCCAGCGACGACCACGGCCAAACCTGGAAGCGGGGCGCCCTCGTCCCCGCCCTCACCAATGAGAATCAACTCGTCGAGTTGGCCGATGGCAACATCCTGATGGATGCCCGGCAGAACAACGGCGACCATCGCTGGTTCCTGACGTCGCCAGACGGCGGCAAATCCTGGCTCCGTCCACGCCGGGGCATCGCGGTCTCGCCTGTCGCCACCGCCATCGAGCGGTACGGCAAGCGCCTGCTTTGGACCGGCCCCACGCTGAACAACCGGCAGAACCTAGTCGTTCGTTCGAGCTTCGACGAAGGGCAGACCTGGATTCAGGAACGTGTTCTCTACGGCGGCTTCGCGGCCTATTCTGATCTCGCTGTACTCTCCGATGGCGCCGCCGGCGTTCTCTGGGAACGCGGCGCCACCGAGCCCTACCAGGCCATCACGTTTACGCGTCTGCCGCCGGCGTTCCTGGAATAACAAACTCCGCCACCGGCCTCCCGCCAATCAAATGCTCCTGCAGAATCCGCTCGAGCACCTCCGGCGTCGCATGGCGATACCAGACACCTTCGGGATAGACCACCGCGATCGGCCCCTGCTCGCAAACCCGTAAGCAGTTGGCCTTCGTGCGGAAAACGCACGGCCGCGCCGACATCAGCCCCTCTTCCGCCAGCCGTCGCTTCAGGTAGTCCCACGCGGCGAGACCTTCCTCCTTGCTGCAACAGAGTGGCTTGGTTTGGTCGGCGCACAAGAAGATGTGCCGTTCAATCTGGCCCAGCCCCAGCTTGCCGGCCTGCGTCCGAAGGCCCTCCAGATCAACTTTACCCATAGCTTTTATTGTGGACCGAATTGGTCGCCTTGTGCTACGCTCATTTTGTGAATGCAATTAACTTGCAGCTGACGGCATTGTTCTTCGCCGCTGTTCCGCTCCTCCTTGCTCAGTCCGCAGTCAGCGGCATTGTGCAGGATACCTCCCGCTCAGCGATCGCGGGTGCCGAGATCAAGGCCGTTTCTGCACTGGAAGCTCGCGAATCGACGATTCTTTCCGATCCGCAGGGCCGCTTTGAGCTGTCCCTGACCCCCGGCAACTACCGGCTGCTCATCTCCGCCAAGGGCTTCTCCGCCACCGAACAAAGCATCACGGTCACCGCCACGTCGTTGCAGCTGGATATCACTCTTCCCATTGCCCCCCTCGCCGAGACTCTCCGCGTCTCCGGCGGGCGAGTTCTCTCCTCGGGCGCCGATCTGCAGCGGCTTCCCGGCTCCGCCGAAGTGCTCACGGCGGAGGTTCTCCGCGAGAGCAACGTCATGACGACGGAAGAGGCGTTACGAAAGGTCACGGGAGTTCATGCCCGCGGTGAGGACGCCTTTGGCCTTCGCCCCAACATCGGTATCCGCGGACTCTCCCCCACCCGTTCGACCAAAGTCCTGCTCCTCGAGGACGGTCTCCCGCTCTCCTATGCGCCCTACGGCGACAACGCCTCCTACTACCATCCCCCCGTGGACCGCTTCGAAACCATCGAAGTCATCAAGGGCGGCGAGCAAATCGTTTTCGGCCCCATGACAGTCGGCGGCGTCGTCAACTACGTCACCCCTGCTATCCCCGCCAAGCGCGCCGGCTCTCTCCTGCTGATGGGCGGCAACCGCGACTATCTCAACGGACACGCCCGATACGGCGCCAACTTCAAGAACACCGGTTGGTTGATCGACCTGCTCCGCAAACAGGGCGAAGGCTCCCGGGAGAATGTCCGCCACGGCATCACCGACTTCAACGTCAAGACGCTCACCAGCATCTCCTCCCGCCAGACTCTCGGCCTTCGCTTCAACTCCTACACCGAGGACTCCAACATCGCCTACACCGGGCTTCGCGAAAACGAGTTCATTGCCAATCCGCGCGGCAATGTGTTCCGCAACGACTTCTTCAACACCAATCGCTACGCCGGCGCCATTACCCACACCCTGGCCCTCTCCGACCACCTCGTCCTCTCCACCAACGGCTACGCCTCTGCCTTCCTGCGGGATTGGTGGCGCCAGTCGAGCAACTCCAGCCAGCGCCCGAACGACTCCGCCGACCCCGCCTGTGGCGGCATGGCCAATCTCCTCACGACCTGCGGTAACGAGGGCCGTCTCCGCTACTATCAGACGTGGGGCGTTGACCCCAAGTTGAAAGCGACTTTCAAGTTGGGCGGCGCCCAGAACGAACTCGACCTCGGCTTCCGCTACCACTCCGAGATCCAGGAACGCTACCAGAAGAACGGCCCGCTGCCCACTTCGCGCGACGGTGTCACCGTCGAGAACAATGACCGACGCGCCCAAGCCGCTTCGTTCTTCCTGCAAAACCGTTTCGTATTCGGCAATCTAGCCATCACGCCGGGCCTGCGCTTCGAGTCCGTGAACTTTCGCCGTGTGAACCACCTTAACGGCGCCCGCGGCAATACACGGCTCAACCAATGGATCCCCGGCATCGGCGCCGCCTACACGGTCGGCAGCCGCGTCACCTTCTTCTCCGGCCTGCATCGTGGCTTCGCACCGCCCCGCGTCGAAGACATCATCAACAACAACACCGGTGCATCCATCGATCTCGATGCCGAGTTGAGTTGGAATTATGAGGCGGGCGCCCGCGTCAATCTGCCCGGCGATCTCCGCGCCGAAGCCACTTTCTTCCGGATGGACTTTGAGAATCAAATCGTCCCCGCCAGCGTGGCGGGTGGCCTGGGCGCCACGCTGACCAACGCCGGCTCCACCCTGCACCAAGGGGCCGAATTCTCCACCGCATGGCAACTCGCCCGCTTTCTCCCGCGCCAACACAACGTCACGCTCCGCGCCGCTTGGACGGCGCTGCCCATCGCGCGTTACTCCTCGGATCGCTTCAGCAGCATTCCCGGCTTCACCACGGTGCGGATCACGGGCAACCGGCTGCCCTACGCCCCGAAGAACCTGCTGACGTCGAGCCTTGCGTATACGCACTCGAAGGGCATCAACGTGTTTGTAGAGAACGTCTACACTGGCCGCCAGTTCGGCGACGACCTCAACACGGTCGGCGGCACCCCGGACGGCCAACGGGGCCTGCTGCCGGGTAACGCCATCTGGAACGCCTCCGTCAACGTGCCGGTCTCGACCAGCACGACCCTCTTCTTCACCATGAAGAATCTCACCGACCGTCTCACCATCGTCGACCGCAGCCGCGGACTGCTCCCTGGCATTCCACGGCTCGTGCAGTTCGGCTTCCGCTTCAATTTCTAGCTACTGCTTGTCGACGGGCAACTCCGGGGTCGCGCTCCACTCTTCGAACGAACCGTCGTAGAGCTTCACGTCGCGCCCGGCTAAGCGAGCCGCGAAGTACGGCACGGTGGCCTGCATGCCGATATGGCAGTAGGTCACCAGCGTCTTCCCCACGCCCAGTTTCTCGCCCAAAGTGCTAACGGGCTGAAAGGCCTTCGCCTCCGTGAGCAGCGTCGGAAACGGAATGCTCTTCGCCCCGGGGATGTGCCCCGCCCGCGGCATATTCCCGGCGCTCGCGCCCGAGTAGAACTCCGGCAACCGCGCGTCGACAATTGTCACGGCTTCGTCCCGCAGGTGAGAGCTCACCCAGGCCGAGTCCACAATCAGTTCCGGCCGCGCCTTCACGGTCAACGCTTTTGCCGGTGTCACCAGCGGAGCCTCCGTCGTCACCGGCAACCCCTTCGCTTTCCAACCCGCCAGACCGCCATCCAACAACATCGCCGGCAAGCTGTGGTATTCGAACGTGAACCAGATCCGCGTCGCCGTTTGCACCGACTCGTTCCCCGCGTAGATCACCACGCGCGTCCCGTCCCCGATCCCCCACTGCATCATCCGTTCGCGCATCAGCTCCGCCGGCGGCATCTCGAGCCGTAGCTTCGAATCTGGCTTTGACACATCCGCCAACGTCACCAGGCGCGCCCCCGCGATATGCCCCTCGGCGTAATCCTTCGCCGACCCGGCATGCAAGATCACAACATCCTTCTCGGCGGACAACCATTCCGGGGTCACCAGCAAATTCACGGCAGCAAGCATCATCGGCATCACAAGCATACTTACAGTGTCCGCGAACGCGGGTACGGCGTGTTCCACCCCTTCACCGCATGCCAGATGATCCGGTCCAGCACATCCGCCGGCGCCTCGTCCGGTTCGCTGAAGTCCATCCGCAGGGAAGCCTCGGCCCCTTCGCGCGCGGCCCCGCGTAGCGCCCGCAGCGGCGGGTTCATCTCATCAAGCGGCACCCGGTTCTTCTCGGCGACATACGGGGACAGGTCTGGCTTCTCCGTGAACACGCTGAACATCGGCTCCGCCGCCAAGTCGAACTGGTTCTGCGGCGGCACCCCCAGCAAATGCTGAATCGTCCGGTACATGTGGATGGTTGTGTAGAACGTCGAATCCACGGCCTTCCGTTTAACCCACGGCCCAATCACCATGCCGATGGTCCGGTGCCCGTCCACATGGTCCAGGCCACTCTGCGCATCGTCCTCGGTGACGAAGATCACCGAGTCCTTCCAGTACTTGCTCTTTGAAATCGCCTCCACCAAACGCCCCAAGGCCAGGTCGTTGTCGGCTACCATCGCCCGCGGCGTGGGGAAGCCCGGCGAGGTGCCGCTCGTATGGTCCTGCGGCAACAGAATCACGTTCAAACGCGGCAAGCTGTCGTTCTTCTCAAACTCCGCAAACTCCGCCAGAAACCGGTCCACCCGCAACTGATCGGGCACCGTCAATCCATACGCCGGCACGTTAGGCGAATAGACATCGCGCAGGCCGACAATCTGCGCCCGCGGCGTAATCTTCACATTCGTCGTCCCGTTCTTCCAGTCCGCGTAAATATCGCTCCAGGTCGCCTTGGCCGGCGCGATCGTGTTGAGCCCGCGCTCCCCGTAGCTCCGCACGCTCACCCCGTGCACCTTGGCCGCGTCCCACAGGAAATCGTTCGGCGCGAACAGCATCGGGTTCTGATCGTTCCGCCCGTTCCCATACTTGTGCACCCAGTCGCTCGCGTAGCCCTGCGTGCACCACCGGTGCCCCAGCGCCGATTGGTCGGCCGGCGTGTAGAAGTTGTCGAGCAGCACATACTCCTCCGCCAGTTTGTGATGGTTCGGCGTCACGTCCCGGCCGAAGTGCACCAGCTTCGGATCGCCATTGCCCTGCGGTAGATCGCCGAAAATCTGGTCGTACGTCCGGTTCTCCTTGATCACATAGAACACATGCTTCACCGGCGCAATCTTCCCCTTCATGCCCCGCTGCAATTCGCCCGCATCGTTCGCCCGCACGGCCTTTGTCCACTCCGCCAACTGCTTCGTCGACGGCTGTGGAATCACGCTGATCAGCCCTTTTCTGTTCCGATACGAAGGCGGCAGCGAACCCATCCCATAGCCGCTCGCGACTACAATTTCCCGCTCATCGGCCGAAAGCGCCACGGCCGTCGGGTACCACCCCGTAGGTACAAACCCGCGCGTCTTCCCGCTGCCCGTATCAATCACGGCCACGGCGTTGTCCGCGCCATTGGCCACATATAAAGTGTTCCCGTCCCGGCTCACCGCCAGCGCATTCGGCGCGCTGCCCACCGGCGCTTTCGGCGTTATCCGCGCGGGAATCGTTTGCACCACGCGGTCACTGTCCGTATCAATCACCGACACCGAATCGCTATTCGCATTTGCCACGTAGAGCCGCGTGCCCCGCAGCGCCAGCGCGCTCGGATGCAGCCCGGTCTCAATCTCCTTCGTCACCTTCCGCCCGGCCACATCCACGACGGAAACCGTCCCCGACTTCGGGATCCCAGTCCGCGAATCCACCACCACCGGGAACACCCCGTCCGTCATGTCACCCGCCCCCGGCCCCGCCGCTCACCGCCACGGTATAGGGATAGCTGCCCACCGCCACCGTCTCCACGCTCTTCTTTCCCAAGTCGACGATCGCCAGCGCATGCTTTTGGTTTAGCGCCACCAGCACCGTCTCCCCGATCACCGCCAATCCGCTTGGCGCTCCTTCCATCTTGATCGCCCCATCCGCCACGAAGCCCGCCGCCGTCCGCCGGAACAGCTTCAACTCCTGATCCTGCCCGCCACCCACGAACAGCCGCTCCCCATCCGCCGAGAACGCGACGCCAACGAAGCTATCGCCCAGCGCTATCGTCTGCTCCACCTTCCTGGGCGCCATATCGAGCAAATGCAGCGCCCGCGGAGCAAAGTTCGACCCCGTCACGACTGCCATCCGCTTCCCGTCCGGGCTCAGCGTAATGCCCAGCGGCCGGTCGTTCACCTCCAACGGCACACCCGCCGGCATCACCCATTGGCCGGTCGGCAGCAGCGTCCGCCCATCGGCCTGCTTGCCCAGTTTCACCGTCCAAACCACGGCGCCGAACAGCGCCAAGCCACACAATCCAACCAGTATGCGCATCGCCCGGCAGCGTAACATATCCCACCGGCCTAGTACCAACGTTTACGCCCTGAGGCAAACATCCATATCAGTCCAGGAGTTCTCCCAATGTTGTCCCACTTCCGGAACCCTCACTCTATAGGCAGAACTCCCTATGCAAACCGTCCGGCTCGTTTTCCTTCTATCAGGAATCGTCGCGCTTCTGCCCGGCGCCTCCATCTCCCTGTCCATCTCGGCGCCAGGCGAGCAGGCAACCTTCGTCGGCTCCGCCCTTACCGAGACGTTTAACTCCCCAGCTCTGGGCATTCGCACCACCAGCTTCAACGCCGCGATCGGCGTCTATCAACTCAACACCAACTCGGCCCTCGCCATCCTCGCCGCGAACCAGTACGGCGGCGCCAACGGCAGCAACTACGTCTCCCTCGGCGCGCAGAGTGGCACCTCCACCCCGGTCAGTCTACAACTCAACGCCAGCTATAACTACTTCGGTTTCTGGTGGTCTGCCGGTGATCGCAACAATGGCCTGAGCCTCTACGATGGCGACCAATTCCTCGCCCGCATCAGCACGGCCGACATTACCAACCGGCTCTCCCCGACTACCGGACAAGTGCAGGCCGTGAACGGCAGCTTTTATAACAACTCCCTGTTCTACGGAAACCCCAATGACCTGACGCAGAACACGGGCGAACCTTATGCGTATGTGAGTCTGATCGCCACGGGAGTTACGTTTAACCGCATCGTCTTCGATAACTCCGGCACCACCGGCACCGGCTTCGAGAGCGACAATCATAGCGTCTATTTCGGCTCAATCTCTGTCCCCGGCACGAGCGTACTCATCTCGAACACGCCCACTGCCGTCCCGGAACCGGCCACCTTCGCCCTCTGCGGCGCTGCTCTCCTCGCCCTGGGTTACACCCGCCGCCGTCGAGCTTAGCCAGCCGGACGGAACTGGTCTTTGGTCTGGCCGCTCCAATCCGCCAACATCCGCCGGTGGCGCATCAACTCCGCGGCTGCTTCCGGCCGGCGCGCCAGATTCGCCACCTCTCCCGGATCCTGTTCCAAGTCGAACAACTGCTCCGGGTTGGCTCCGCTCCGAAACACGACGTACTTGTAGCGCTGGCTCCGCACCATCCGCCCATCCCGGCTCGCATCCTGATAGCGCAGTTCGCTCACCACGTACTCCCGCCCCGCGTCCTTTCGCAGACTCACCCCGCGCAGATCGGCCGGCGCCGCCACCCCGGCGTAGTCACAGAACGTCGGCAAAATGTCCAGCAGCGAAGCCAACCGGTTGGTCACGCCCTGCCCCACGCCCGGCCCCGCCATCACCATCGGCACATGCACGCTCTCTTCATAGAAAGCCGCCTTCTGCGCCCACCGGTGCCCGCCCTGCCCCTCACCATGGTCGCTGGCAAAAATCACCACCGTCTTCCGGTCCAGCCCCGTCGCCTCCAGCGCGTGCAGCACCGTGCCGATATGCCCATCCACGGTCTCCACCATCCGGTAGTAGTCGTGGAGATACTGCCGCACGTCGTCGCGCCGCCACTCCGCCGCCACGCCAATGCCTTGCGACATCAGGTCATAGCCCTCTCGCCGGTGGTACTGCATGCACTCGGGCTCCTCCGGGTCCACGGCCATATTCCCCGGCGCCGGCGGATACTTCGCAACATCCACATGGTTCCGCGTCCCCGGATGCTGCCGGATCCAATCACAGATATCGTGCGGGTTCATAAGCGAAGCCACCATCAGGAACGGTTCCTTCGCCGCGGGGCCTCGCAACCACTTCGCGCACTCCCGCGCCACCGGTTCATCCATATCGCGGCCCAGCGCGCTGCCGCCCACTAGCTTTTCGAACCCCGTCATCCCGTCGAACGACTTCGGTAGATGCCACTTGCCGGCGTAAACCGTCTTGTATCCCGCTGCTGAAAACACTTCGCCCATCGTCGGCATCCCCGCGACGATCGGCCTCCCGTTTACTTCAACTCCCGTCTCATGGGGCATCCGTCCCGTGAAGATGCTGGACCGCGACGGCGAACACACCGGATAGGTACAGTACGCCTCGCTGAACGTCGTCCCCCGCGCGGCCAGCCGGTCCATGGCCGGCGTCTTCAGGTACGGATTCCCGCAGCCAGACCACGCCGTGTGCCCCTGCTGGTCCGTCAGAATCAGCAGCAGGTTCGGCCGCTCCACCGCGGCCCACGCCGGCGCCGCCATCATCCCGCTCAACATCGCCCGTCGACTGATCATCGACGACATCATACTGCGCAGTAGAAATTCTTCGCCCAGGCATGCGCTTTGAGCCGCTCCATCACCTCCGCCGGCAGTGGCCCTCGCTCGCTCGCGGCGATGTTCGCCTCCACGTTCTTCACCTGGCGCATCCCCGGGATGACGGACGACACCTCCGGATGCGAGAGCACCCAGCGCAATGCAATCTCCGCCAGGCTCCCCGGCACATCCGCCAAGTCCGCCCGCAGCGCCGCAACCCGCTCCACCACCTGCCGCTTCCGATCGCCCCCGAAATACATCTCCCGGAACTCGCCCGCCGCGAACACGGTCGCCTCGGTAATCGCCCCCGTCAACGCGCCTTCATCCAACGGACACCGCGCCAGCACCCCAATGTTCCGCGCAGCGCACAGCGGGAACAACTCCGCCGCCGGCGTCGGGTCGAAGATGTTGAAGATCACCTGCACCGTGTCGATCATCCCCGTCTCAATCAACGACAACGCCGAGGCCGGCTGATGATCATTGATCGAAATCCCGAAGTGCTTCACCTTCCCCGAATTCTTCAGCGTCTCAATGCCCCGCCGCCAATCCTGCGCCTGCAGCCACTCCGGGTTCCACACATGGAACTGCTGCAAATCAATCTGCTCCACGCCCAGGTTTCGCAGACTCTCCTCAGTCGACTCGACGATATAGGCAAACGGAAACACCTCTTCAATCGCCACCCCCGGCTGCGCCGGCCACACGCGATTCTTCGGCGGGATCTTCGTCGCAATCGTCACCGCATGGCCCGCCCCCCGCGCCGCTTCGCCCACCAGCTTCTCGGAGTGGCCTTCGTTATAGGCGAGGGCCGTATCGATAAAATTCAGGCCCAGTTCAAACGCCCGCCGCAGCGCCGCCAACGATTGCGCGTCATCGCCGCCTATCCACTGCCGCCCCCCAATCCCCCAAGCCCCGTACCCGATCTCGCTCACCGCAATCTGCGTTCCGCCCAGTTTTCGAAAGTGCATCAGACCTTCAGTTTAGAATGGGGAGGTCCATGGATACCCTCCTCGACCCCCAGGTCCTCGCCACCACCTGCCGCCGTCTCGAAGGCCTAACGCCCGAAACCAAAGCCCTCTGGGGCCGTATGTCCGCCCACCAGATGGTCTGCCACCTCAGCGACAGCTTCCTCCTCGCCATGGCGGAAAAGACCGCCTCCCCGGCCACCGGCTTCTTCCAACGCACCGTCATCAAGTGGCTTGCCTTGCGCCTGGAGCGACCCTGGCCCCACAACATCCCCACCCGCCCCGAGATGGACCAGGCCCTCCGCGGCGCCCCGCTCACCGACTTCGCCGCCGACCGCGCCCGCCTCGCGAGCCTCCTCCACCGCTTCGCTCAACCCGCCCCCACCTTCGGCGTCCATCCCATCTTTGGCCAAATGACCTCCTGGGAATGGCGCCGCTGGGGCTACCTGCACGCCGATCATCATCTGCGTCAATTCGGACTCTAATGCAACGCCGCCATTTCCTCTCGCTCCTCGCCGGCTCCGCCCTCGCGCAGCCCTCCTTCACCCCGCCGAACATCGTCCTCATCCTCGCCGACGATCTCGGGGCCACCGACCTCGGCTGCTACGGCTCTGACCTGCACGAGACACCCCGCATCGATCGCATCTCCCGCCAGTCTCTGCGCTTTACGCAGGCACTCTCCCCCGCCCCCGTCTGCTCCCCCACGCGCGCCGCCTTGCTCACGGGCAAGCATCCCGCCCGCCTCGGCATCACCATTTGGAGCGAAGGCGCCCTAACCCCGCCCACGAACCAACGCCTGCTCCCGGCCACCTCGGAACCCAACCTTCCCCATACGGAGACCACGCTCGCCGAAGTCCTCCAGCAAGCCGGCTACTCCACGGCACTCATCGGCAAGTGGCACCTCGGCGACGCCGGCCACCACCCGGAGACGCAAGGCTTCGAGGTCAACCTCGGCGGCACCCATTGGGGCGCCCCGCCGACTTACTTCTATCCCTACAGCGGCGCCTTCGGCAGCCAGAAGGAGTTCCGCTACGTCCCCAGCCTCACCCCCGGCCCGGAAGGCGAGTACCTCACCGACCGGCTCACCACGGAAGCGCTCCGCGTTATCGACGCCTTCCACGCCCGGCAGAAACCGTTCTTTCTCTACCTCGCCCACCACGCCCCGCACACCCCCATCGAAGCCAAGCCCGCCCTCGTCGCCAAGTATGAAGCCAAGCTCACGAAAGGCGTCAACCACACTAACCCCACCTACGCCGCCATGGTCGAATCGCTCGATCAATCGGTCGGCCGCGTGCTCGACCATCTCCGCATCCGCGGTCTCGATCGCAACACCATCTTCATCATCACGTCGGACAACGGTGGCTATCTCCAGAGCGGCAATGGCCCCCGCATCACGACCAACGTCCCCCTCCGCTCCGGCAAAGGGTCGCTTTACGAAGGAGGCATCCGCGTCCCGCTCATCATTAATTGGCCCGGGGTGACGCCCGTCGGCGCGGTCTCCGCCGAACCCGTCGTCCTGACCGACCTCTTCCCCACCCTCTGCGCCGCGGCCAAGGCCGCCGTCCCCACCGGAGCCACTGATGGCCTCGACCTCCTCCCAGTGCTCAGGAACCCCGCCGCCCGCCTCCCCCGCGAAGCGATTCATTTTCACTATCCCCACTACTACCCGACAACAACCCCCGTCTCCGCCCTCCGCACCCGCGAGTGGAAACTCCTCGAATACTTCGAAGACGACCATGTCGAACTCTACAACCTCGCGCAAGATCCCGGCGAGAAGACCAACCTTGCCGAAAAGAACCCCGCGAAGGCCAAGGCTCTCCGCGACCAACTCTACGCTTGGCGCCAATCCGTCGGCGCTCGCCTCCCCACCCCCAACCCGAAGAAGGAGTAACTCCCCATGCGCCTCGCTTTCCTGATGCTGCTGACTCTTCCGCTGGCCGCCCAGTCGCCGTTAGCGTGGCTTGCCGGATCCTGGACCGCCCAACAGGGCCGGGCGGCCTTTGAAGAGACTTGGCTGCCGCCGGTTGGAACGTCCCTCCTCGGTCTCAGCCGCACCGTGGCGGGCGGCCGCATGGTGGCCTTCGAGTATCTCCGCATCATCGAGCGTGGCGGCGAGACGTTCTACGTGGCGCAGCCCAATGGCCGCCCGCCGACGGAGTTCAAGCTGACGTCGTCCACCGCGAGCAAAGCCGTCTTCGAAAATCCCGCCAACGACTTCCCCAAAGTCATCTCTTACGAACTCGTTGCTCCCGACAAACTCACGGCCACCATCTCCGCAGGCGAAAAGAAACAGGAGTTCCGCTTCGAGCGCCAAACCCGATAAGCTCTCAGCGTGTACCGCCTGTTACTCCTCTTCGCGCCAGCACGGCTCGCTGGCCAAGGGACAGGTACCGGACGTTTTGCTACTTCGGCCGCTTCCATTGCAAGGTCGCCATTCAGTCCGTCCCCGTCCAGCGGCTCATCACCCGCCAAAGTGACTGCCCGCTCTCACTCGTCATTGGATTGGACCTAGTCCCAGCGTCGGTGCGCGGTGTGGCCCGCCGCCGTCGGCACCCACTCAGGAACTAACGCAAGACGCCACCCAGTTCCCGGTCGAGCTCTCCCTGGAACCCTAAACGGAAGCGACCGGTAAAAGACTGCAACTCCTTCGATCCGCGCAGTCGCTCCCCGCCGTCCTGGACCGTGCGGCGGGGAACGAAAGTGCCGTAACCAGCCCCTACATCTTATTGATGAACGGAAATCCCCCACCCATAACCCACACATTCGAACCGTCAAATGCCAGTCCGCCCCCTACCGCTCCCGGCGTCGGCGTGGGATAACTCCCTACCAGCGAGCCGTCGACGGCCCGAAGCTTAGACACAAGCCCGGCCCCACCCACCGAAGCAACCCAAATGTGGGTTCCGTCGAACACGACCCCCTTTGGCCCCGGTGGTACCGCGTACGAGCCCACGTGCCCACCATCGCTCACTCGATACTTGCCCACCACCGAACTATTCAGATGCGAGATCCACATATGGGTGCCGTCGAACGCCATTCCCGCCCCACCCGT
>LNFE01000127.1 GCA_001464575.1 Acidobacteria bacterium Ga0077553
CGACGCTGGTAACGAGGAGACGCACGTCGTCACCCGCGGCAAGCAGGCCGTCGCGGAGGCGGAGGGCGTGGGCTTCGGCACCGCCGCGGCCACGATTCCAATCGAGCATCAGGAGGACGCGCATGAGGCTTCGGCGGAAAGGAGGATTTCGAGGCTGCGGGCGCCGTCTTCGAGAGTGGCGCCGGGTTGGTCGTCGACGAATGCCTGCAGGGCGGATTGATAGGAGGGGTCGTAGGTGGAGCGGATGCGGCGGAGCGTTCGCCAGGCGATAAGGGAGGGCGAGAAGGAGCCGGGCGTGAGGGTGGCGCGATGGCGGTCGACGCGGAGGGTGCCGGACTCGCCGAGGAATTCGAAAAAGTCGGTTTGCGCGGTGCGAAAGGAGAAGAAGCTGGCGGATGCGGCGCCGTTCGAGAAGCGGAGTTGGAGCCATGCTTCGTCGTGCTCGTTGGCAAGGGAAGCGAGGCGGCACTCCGAGTGGGTGACTTCGGCGTTGAGGAACCAACGGAGGAGGTCCGTGTGGTGGGAGCCGAGATCGAGGAGGACGCCACCGCCGGTGGATCGTTGTTGCTTCCATAAGGGCAGAGCGGAGGCGGGTTCGCAGAACGAGGAAAAAACGGAACGGACGGGTCCGATGGCGCCGGAGTGGAGGAGATGGCGGGCCTGAAGAAAGAGGGGATGGTGGCGGCGGTTGAAGCCGGTGGCGAAGCGGACACCGGCGGCGCGGACGGCGGCTTCAAGGGCGTGAAGAGATGGACGATCGATGGCGACGGGTTTTTCGAGGTAGATGTGTTTGCCGGCTTGGGCGGCGGCGATGGCGAGAGAGGCGTGGAGATGCGAGGGGGCGCTGATGACGACGGCGTCAATATCGGGGCGGGCGAGGAGCACGGCGGGATCTTCGAAGATGTCGAGTCCGGTGAGTTGGCGTGCGCGCTCGCGGGCGTGGGGATCGGGGTCGGCGGCGGCGATGAGGCGGGCGTGACGGAGGCGGGGGATGAGACGGAGGTGGGTCCAGTAGGCGATGAGGCCGCAGCCGAGGACGCCGAAGCGGAGCGTCAAGCGGCCTCGGCGCTGTAAGCGCATGTGAGTTTATCGAAGCCGGCTGCGGCGGTGCCGGTGGCGCGCACGATAGAAAGCTGGCGGCTCATGCTCCCTTCCCGGGACCGGCATACGCCAGTTTGTGGACTTCGTATTCCTGCATGCTGGCCTCGGCCGCTTGGGCGGGCCAACCGAGGTAACCGAGGAACTCGCCGAAGCCCTTAATGAAGAAGCCAAGGAAGATGAGAGGGATGGTGCCGGCGGGGACCGACTGATGACGAAGGACGGCGCGGACGCCGGGGATGACGCGGAGGATGAGAACGATCGGGATGGCGGGGGAGCAGAGAGCGTAGAACAAACGCCGCGGGAGGGCCCAGCGGAGGGAGCGGTGGTGGGCGATGAGGAGGCCGGAGAGAAATCGTTCGTAGACCCAGTGGCCGGTTGGGGCGACGTTGACATGATCAAGGCGGGCGGCCGGTTCGAAGTAGGTCCGGTGGCCGGCGCCTTCGAGACGAAGCTGGAGTTCATCGCCGTGCGAGAGAGCCGGGCCGAGGCGGTCCCCGAGGGCGAGGAGGGCGGAGCGGTCGAAAGCGGCGTTGTAAATGGGGAAATGGGGGATTTCGCCAGCGGGGAGGGTGGCCGACCAGCGGCCATAGTCCGAAAGGAACCCGGCCCAACTGCGGGCGGTGCGGGGGTTGGCGTTGCCCATGCCGGGCGCGGCGCAGGCATAGCCGCGGGCACGCGCGGCGAGGAGGAGGGCGACGAGATCGGGGTGGGGGTAGGAGTGGGTTTCTCCGATGAAGACGGTGGGCGCCGAGGCGGCGGCGATGCCGACAGCGCGGGCGGCGCCGAGGTCGGCAATGGGATGTTCGAGAAGGATCAGTGCGCCGAATTCGGATTGGTGGGCGAAGAGGTCCAGGATCGATTCGCGCGTGGGGGCGACGAGGACGATTTCGATTGCGGCTGGCATCGTTTGACGGCGCAGGCGATCGATGACGGGCCGCACGGTGGCGTAGGTGTCGGTGACGAGGAGGTAGGTAAGTTCGATCATGATCGGGAGAGGGAGCGGCGGACCATCATGCCGACCTGTTCAAGCGGCATGAGCAGGGAGCGGCGAAGGGAGGAGTCCTCATACTGTTCGAGCAGCGCATGGCGCCAGGAGCGAGGAAGGGGTTCCGCGGCCCAAGCGGTGCGACTCAAGTATTGACGATAAAGGCGACGTGCGGGGGTTGTTCCGGCAAAGAGCCACGGCTTCAGGTTGCCACTAAAGTGCAGGATGGCGGGCGGGATATCGGCAGGAGCGTAGGCCGGATGGCAGTTCCAACGGTGGGGAAGGGGTAGCCAGTGGCCGCAGAGGGTAGCGTTGAGTGCTTCCTGATCCCAGAAGTAGACGCGATCGCGAAAGCGATGCAGGTATTCGAGGCTGCGGGCCCGGACGCTCTGCGCGCGCCAGGCGACGAGGTCGACGAGGAGGAGACCGGCGTTGAAGTGGGGAGCCGCTTCCGGGAGGCCCAGTTCGCGCCACGCGGCGACCCCGAAGCGGGAGGAGATGAGGGGGACACGCTCATCGGCGACGGCGAGGGCGATGGCTGGGGAAGCGGGTGGGGCGTCCCAGAGTTCGCCGACGTCGGCGAGGATGAGCATGTCGCAATCGAGCCAGAGAACGCGGGGGAGGTCCTGGGGAAGCCAGTCGGCGAGTAGGAGCTTTTGGTAGGTAGTGGAGGACATGCGGCCCCAGAGGGGCAGGCCGGGGTCGAGAGGGCCGGCGGTAAGCCAGTGCAGCGTCAGATGAGGAGGGACGGAGGCTTGGACGCGAGCCTGCAAGGCAGGGGAGAGACCGTCGGAGAGGATATAAACATTGGCGGTGCGGGCGATCGGGAGGTTGTCGCCCAGGGATTGGAGCATGACCGCGAGGGGGAGTGCATAGTTGGCATCTGCGGCGCAGGCGATGGAGAGAGGGGGAGTTGGCAACCTGAGGCCAATTATACGAACTGGGAGCGGAAGGCCGGAGCGCCAGACCGCGGGCACCGTTTTGGCTCGGGTTCGCTGAACTGTTGTAGTGCTGGCTGGCTGACGCCGACGCCGGGAGCCACGCAGTCGGTAGGGTCCGGAGGAGCGGCTGTTTCCGGGCCAATCGAGCCATCAGGGGGACGGCTGAAACGGGCTCTGGGCAACACGAACGGCAGATTCGGAGAACGCGCGATGGTGGATGGGAGCCGGTGGATACGGCGGCCGCGGTCGGGGATCGCAGAGAGCATCTCGACGGACGGGGAAAGCGTGGGAATGGTGGCGGTCGCTCGATGACCTGCAGCGGCGAGTACCTCGGGGCGCCGGTTCGAGATTCCCCGGCGACCGGCTCTTCGAAAATAGTTCAGCCGGGTGCCCGACCAAAGAATCGGCGACTTTTGGGAGAAAATGATCGCGCTTCTGTTACTACGGCGTTACAGCCGTGGTCCTGCCCCTGATCCTCTTCTTCTGGCTGGCCAACCTGATTGGCACCGGGGGGCCGAACGAGACGTGGCGGCATAAGGCCATCCTGTTTACAGCCGGTGCGTCGGGCCTGGGACTTTTGCTTTGGTCGTTCCGGGTTGGCCAGAGCCAAGGGCATTGGTTGGGAGCCCTCTTACTTTCTCTGGCCGCTCCCGTGGTGTTCGCGGTACTGGCCTTTGGCGGGTTGCTTTTGTTTACAAACATCCATTGGCAGTAAGGGAGAAACAAGATTGACCGGTGGCGCATCTGGTAGAGTGAAGTCACGCTCGCGTCTATCCCCCGGAGCTACCCTTGCGTCTTTTTCTGCTGGTCCCTCTTCTCGCTGTTTCCGCAGCGGCCCAACCCCAACTTTTCGTGCTTCCAGGCCAGTCTGGCCTGACCAACAACGTCAATCCGTACACGATTAATCCGTTCCTTCCCTTCCCTACCATCGACGCGCCGACCGGAGCCCAATTCTTCTATGTGCATCCGAACGGGAGTAAGTTCTACATGGTGGCCCGGTCGGCTGGCAATACCTTGCGGGTGGTCAACTCGGCCGTTCCGTTTACCTTGATCAAAAACCTGAGTCTGGTGCAGGCGGTGGCCGCTACCCTGACTCCGAACGGGCAACGCTTACTCGTCCTGGGGACCTCGCTCTCCATCATTGAGACCTCGGCGGATACGGTGGTGGCGACTCTACCGACGCCGAACCCGATCGACATCGCGGTGGCGCGGGACTCAAAGCGGGCGTTTGTACTCTCTTCCGGCCAAGTGATGGCGGTCAACCTCGAGACCAACACTCTGCTCCCTAATCCACTCCTGCTGCCGTCGGCGAATTCCATCGCCACCGGACTAAACGGCTTGATCTACGTAACGGCGCCGAACCGGATTTACGAGATCGACCCGGTGACGTTCACGGTTCGACGGGAGTTGGCGATAAACGGGCTTCCGGGGCGGTTGGTTTTTACCCCGGATGGCCTGCACGCCTTGGCGGTTAATGAGACTCCGCAGACGGGAGCCTCGCTCTTCCGGCTGGCGCTGCCGGGCTTTACCCTTTCGGGTACAATTCCCAACTTCAATGTGATCCTGGGCTCGCTGATAGTCGCCGGCAACAACCGGGTCTACGCAATTTCGACCCAGTCGAGCAACCTCTATGAAGTCGCGGTAGAACCGCTGAACATCAACGCGCCGCAGTTCGGCAACCTGGGCACACCGGACCGGGTGATCGCGATGACGACGTCGCTCGAGACGCCGACGCCGCGAAACCTTTATCTGCTGACGGCCGAGTCGCTATATCGGCTGGACAATACGGTAACGCCACCGGCCGGAATACAGAACGGCACATTGATGTCTCCCGCCGAGCCAGGACCGATGTACTTCCGGGCCGCCGCGGCGACGGGAACTCCGGCAGCGATTCTGGCGTACAACTCGATCCAGTCGACTACAGTGGGTTCGGCATTCCTGCCGGTGATGGCGCGGGTGACAGATGCGACGGGGCGGCCGCTGAGCAACGTGGCCGTGAACTTCTCGTCGAGCCTGCTCGCGGCGCCGGTGGGCGCGGCGACGGTGTTCACCGACGCCGAAGGATTTGCACAAACGACGGTGCAAACGCCAGGGACGATCACGGCATTTCAAGTGACGGCGCAGGCGGGTGCGGCGCCGGCGGCTACCTATCAACTGAGCACGGCGGCAGGCTCGCCGAGTTCGGGAAACACGTTGACGATTGTCCGTGGGCAGGGACAGATTGTGCAAGCGCAGTTTCAGATCACCGAGCCGTTGACGGTGGTGCTTCGCAACGCGGCGGGCGTGCCTCTGGCGGGGCAGCCGGTGACGTTCTCGCTCGTCTCGGGGTCTGGCACGTTTAATACTTCCACGGCGGATGGCACTCTGCTGACAGGACTGACTTGTTCAGGAGGAACATGCACGGGCATTACCGATGCGGAGGGGCGGACGGCGGTAGGGTTCATCGCGACCGGGGTGCCGGCGGGCAGTTCGTACGCGCAGCAGACGATTGCGGCGTCGGCAAGCGGACGGACGGTGAATTTTCTGCTCACTACGATTTTGGGGCAGTTGGGAGGCGGGTTAGCTTCACCGCCGCTGGTGGAGCGGCTGGCGCCAGCGGGAAATCTATTGACCGGGGCGGCGGGTTCGACGATTGCGGAAGCGGTGCGGGTGAGGGTGGTGGTGGTTTCCGGGCCGCAGGCCGGACAGGCGATTCCGAATGTTTCGCTGCGGGCGTTCACGGGGAACACGCCGGGTAACGGGCCGACGGCACAGTGCGCGGGACCGGACGGGGTGGCGCTGACCGGTGGCGACGGGGTGGCGACTTGCAACCTGGTGCTGGGTCCGGGGACGGGCTTGGCGACGCTATCGGTAAACATTGGCGGGTTTACGAGTTTGGGCGGGGGATCGATCAATCTGGACGTCCGGGGCGGGCCGCCGGTGATCAACGGCAGTTTCCCGTTGGCGGGTCAGGGGACGGCCTCGAACTTCTCCTTTTCGGTTTCGCATCCGGACGGGCTCAACCGGCTGGGCATCATCAATCTTTTGATTAACTCGGCGCTCAACGGGGCCCAAGCGTGCTACGTGGCTTACTCGGTACCGTTGAGGGTCCTATATCTGGTGAACGACGCCGGGCCGAACGCGGGGTTGTCCGCTCCGCTGACGCTGGGGGCGGGGACCTCCGGCTTTGTGGCGAACTCGCAGTGCCAGATCAACGCGGCATTTTCATCGGCGGTGACCTCAGGGAACTCGATCACGCTTTCGTTGAATACCCAGTTCAGGGCCGGTTTCACCGGAGGCAAAGTCATCTATGTGGCGGCCCGGACGACGGATGAGCTGAATACCGGATGGAGAACGGCCGGGGTGTACGACATCCCGGTGACGACACCGTCGTTCCCCAATTCAAGCACGGCGAACCCATCGGCGGGCACGGCCACCAACACGGTATTGACCTTCAACTACCGGGCCCAAGGGAGTCACACGAATCTGCAGACGGTTTGGGGGCTGATGAATACGGCATTGGACGGCGCAGGGGCGTGTTACTTTGCCTACAATGCGCCGAGCAATTCGCTGTTCCTGGTGCCGGACAACGGAAACGGTTTGGAGGCGCAGTCAATTCCGCTGCCCGGTTCGGGGAGCATCGAAAACAGTCAATGCCGGATCAATGCGTTCGGGTCGGTGGTGAACCGGAGTGGCGATACGTTGACGTTAACGCTGAACATGACGTTCAAGACCGGCTTCAGCGGCCCGAAAGTGATTTGGACGGCGGCGAGCACACTGGCGAACGTAGTGAGCCCATGGCGGGCGGCGGGTGCGTGGCTGTTGCCGTAGTGATAGGCTCGGCGGATGCTCTTTACTGTCGATTCGAAGCTTTCGTTTGCTGAGATTCAGCGGCGGCTGGAGGAGTCCGCCGCCGCCCACAAGTTCGGGATTTTGACCGTCCATAATCTGGCGGAAACGATGCGGAAGAAGTCGGTGGAGTTGGGATGGGAGTGCTCCATCTTTGAGGTGTGCAATCCGGTGGCAGCCAAGCGGGTGCTGGACGCGCATCCGGCGGTATCGACCGCGCTTCCATGCCGGATCTCGGTCTACGGCCGAGAGGGGAGCTACACCTTGGCGACGTTGCTGCCGACGGCGCTGATGGAGAGTTTTGGTGTCCCGGCGCTCGCTTCGGTGGCGGCGGACGTGGAAGCGGTGTTGAAAGCGATGATGATTGACGCAGCGGGGTAGGAGTTTAGACGCAGCAGACCGCGAGGCGGTTGCGCTATCCTTAAGGCCTGTTTGCACGGTTCCTTCTGCCTTCGTCCTGCCCCGGCCTCATCGTGTTGAGACCGGAAAGAGCCGTCGCTATCCAACCCTACTCTCGCTTCTAGCGAATGGAGATTCCTTTGATGAATTGGAAGTCACGATTTGTGTGCTTCGTCACGGCAGTTTGTCTGTCCGTTTCCTTGAGTCCCCCCGCCAATGCTCAGGTCCTGTACGGATCCATCGTTGGCGCAGTTGAAGATCCGACTGGAGCGGCGGTGCCCGGCGCTCTGGTCACGTTGACCAACACGGCCACCGGCGCCACCCGTGAAGTAAAGGCAGATGAACAGGGCCGCTACAACGCCGTCAGCCTCGCAGCCGGTAACTACGATCTGGTGGTGACCGCCGCAGGCTTCCGCAGCCTGACGCGCACTGGCATCACGGTGACCATCAACAGCGTCACCCGCGTGGAGGCAAAGCTCGAAGTCGGCCAAGTGAGCGATAAAATCACGGTTTCCGCCTCGGCGGCGACGCTGCAGACGGATCGGTCGGATACGCGGTCGGAGATCACCTCGAAAGCGGTGGTGGAACTGCCGCTGCCGAACTACCGGAACTTCCAGAGCCTGATTAATCTCGTGCCCGGCGCCACGCCGGCGGCGTTTCAGAATTCGGTGGGTTCTTCTCCCGGCCGGTCGCTGACGACCAACGTGAACGGGACCAACCGGAACAACAACAATACCCGCGTCGATGGCGCGATCAACGTATACATCTGGCTGCCTCACCACACGGTGTACAACCCGCCAGTGGAGTCGATTGAGACCGTGAACATTTCGACGTCGTCCTTTGACGCCGAGCAGGGCATGGCCGGCGGCGCGGCGGTGACCGTCGCCACCAAGTCCGGCACGAACCAGTTGCGGGGATCGGCGTTCTGGTATCACGACAACCAGCATCTGTACGCGCGGCCTTACTTCTTCCAGCAGAACATCAATAAGCCGCGACTGCCGAAGTCGATCGTGAACATCCCCGGGTTTACGGTGGGTGGCCCGATCATCAAGAACAAGCTGTTCTACTTCTTCAGCTATGAACGGACCTCGGAACGGACGGCACAGTTCGGGAATTTCGCGACACCGCCGGCCGATATGCGTGCTGGAGACTTTTCGGCGTACGCCGCCCTCGGCAATATTTATGATCCGCTGACCGGCGATCCGAATGGCGCCAACCGCACGCCGTTTGCGAATAACCGGATTCCGGCATCGCGGTTCTCGCCGATCTGGACCAAGGTGCAGGCGCTGGCGCCGCTGCCGAATCAGCCGGCGCAGGATGCCTTCAATACGAGCGGCAACTACTTCTCGTCGGCGACGCTGGCGTTGACACGGGACCAGTACGACGTGAAGTCGAACTACAACGTGAACCAGAAGCTGGCCGTTTGGGGCAAGTACTCGCTGATGAAGGCTCCCGTGCTAGGCGCTGGTGCTTTGGGTGAGTTGACGGGTCCTGGTCTGGGCCAGATTGGCCAGGCAAAGACGCGGGTGGACATCCCGACGTTCGGTTACAACTACACGGCGACGCCAACGTTCTTGATTGACGGCATCTTCGGCTACACGAAGTTTACGAACGAAGCCACGGGACCGGACTACGGCAAGAACTGGGGTTCGGAGATCTGGGGCATTCCCGGCACGAACGGCGGACGTTCGCGAGCCGACGATATCCGCTACTCCGGCCAGCCTTGCTTGAATAACGGCTTCACGGCGTGGGGCAACTGCACCGGTTCGAATCCGAACTTCTACGCGGACAACTCGTACACGTTCTCAACGAACTTCTCGAAGATTCAGGGCGCGCACGAACTGCGGTGGGGCGTGGACATCATCCGCCACGCGATGAACCACTGGCAGCCGGAGATTGCGAATCCGCGCGGCAACCTGGTGCCGACGGGCAATGCGGTGGTGCTTTTGGGTCAAGTAGCCCGGGCGCCCCACACCTATGCGGCCGGTCTGTTGGACATTCTGGGCAGCGGCGCCAAGTCGGTGCAGAACTTCGACATGACCACTCGCGAATGGCAGCACGGACTCTACTTCCGGGACCGCTGGCAGGTGAATCGTAAGCTGACCGTCAACGTCGGCGTTCGTTGGGAATACTATCCGTTGATGACCCGCGCCGAAGGCCGCGGAGTGGAACGGTGGGACCCGGCGACGAACCTGGTGACGATTGGCGGCGTGGGCAACATTCCCGCGTCGAATGGCATGACCACGTCGAAGACGTTGTTCTCACCGCGAATCGGTTTTGCCCTCCGCTTGGATGACAGCACCGTGATGCGCGCCGGCTACAGCGTCAGCTACAACCCGATGGTGCTTTCGCGGCCGCTGCGCGGCTTGTATCCGTCGACGGTCGCGGCCACGTGGGTGGCGCCGACGCAGTTCGGCTACTTTGGCACTTTGAGCCAAGGCATTCCGGAAGTGCCGCTGCCGGACATCAGCTCCGGTACGGTGACGCTGCCGCCGACCGTGAACATGGGACCCCGCAGCCCGTGGGGTGGTCAGATCAACCGTGGTTACATTCACAGCTGGAACTACACGCTCGAACGGCGTCTGCCGGCCGAGTTCCTCGTGTCCCTCGGCTACGTGGGCAACCAGACGGTCCGGCAGTTCCTGGACCGCGACATCAACGCCGCGCCGATCGGCACCGGTCCGCAGGGCCGACCGCTCGCCCGGACGCAGAACCGGCTGATTGAAGCCCTGATGTGGGATGGCTGGGGCAATGCGAACTACCATTCGCTGCAGGCCTCTTTGAACAAGTCGTTGACGAAGGGCTTGTTGATGAAGGGCGCCTACACCTGGTCGAAGGCGATCAACATGAGCGACGACGACGGTTGGGCCGGCTTGCCGCTGTCCAACATCGAAAGCGCTTTCGGCCGGAACCGCGGCTTGGCTGGTTACGACCGGACGCACATGTTCGTGATGAGCTGGGTGTACGAACTGCCGTTTGGCAAGGGCAAGGCCATGGGGATGACCGGTGTTGCCGATAAGATCTTCGGCGGCTGGCGCATGAATGGTATTTACTCGGCCTACAGCGGTACTCCGTTTACGGTAACCGCTTCGGATGCCTCGCTGAACGCTCCCGGTTCGTCCCAGACTGCCGATCAGATTGGGGAGATCGTCAAGGTTGGGGACTTTGGACCCGGCTCGCAGTATTACTCGATCGCCTCGTTCCGGGACCCGAACTTCCAGCGCCCGACGGGTACCTTCCGTTTCGGCACCATGGGGCGGAACTCGCTCCGCGGACCGGGCTTCCAGAAGGCGGACCTGGCGATGTTCAAGGACTTCCAACTGTCTGAACGATTCGTTCTGCAGTTCAAGGCCGAGTCGTTCAACTTCACCAACACGCCCCGGTTTGGCAACCCAGCGGCAAACGTCAGCAACATGGCCGTCAATGCGGCTGGCGTCGTCACCAATCCGAACAACTTCATGGCCATCACGAGCGCGAGCGACGAACGCAAGTTCCGCTTCGGGCTGCGATTGACCTTCTAGTCCGTCACTGAACCACAACCGATCCGGGCCTGTTGTCCCTCTTTCTGAGGCGGACAACAGGCCCTTTCGTTTTTGGAAAGGAAGTCGACCAAGAGATCCCCGGTTATGCGATGCGTCTCCCGGGCGTTTCGCGAGCCGCCGAGGAGTTGGGAAACCAGCCATTGCCCGGGGCCAGAGAACAGCAACGGCAGATCGGTGAAGGCGTAGTGATTGGTCTGCGAGATCTCGTGGCGGTAGCCACAACTGGTGAGCTTGGCCAGCAGCCGCTGCGTGGACTCAACGTATTGGACGGAGTGCCCCGTGACTTGCCGATCACTTTCGATCACCAGAAACGGGTGGTGTAACGGATGGTGGGAGATATCGCCGTGCATCGTCCCGTCGATATTGGCCCCCGCAATGACGCGAGGGTCGCGGTGCATGGTCACCGCCGCGGCGGCGCCGCCGAGCGAGTGGCCCGCTACGGTAATTCGATTGAGGGCAAGGCGACCGGAGAGCTGGGGTCCCAGACGGCCCGGCCGACTCAGTTGATCAATGACAAACGAGGCGTCGGCGGCACGGTCCTCCATTCGCGTGGCCATAAAGGCGCGGCGGTCAGTTTCAGAGTTCTGAGGGATTTCGCGAGGTACGGAAAGCGAGCCATCGGCCAACTCGGAAACCGGCGACTCATAGGGGTGGTCGACCGCGAGGACGACCCAGCCATGACTGGCGACGTGAGTGACCAAGCTGGTGTAGAAAGCGCGCGGCGCCCCGAAGCCGGGTAGAAAGATCACGACCGGCCAGTGAGTCTGGGCGGGAGAGACCGGCGACGAGCGAAGCGCGAATGTGTCGATTTGATGATATTGGCGAAACAAGAAACGGGGCAAGAACCCGACCGATTCTGGAAGGCGACCCAGCCCATCCAGGAATGGCTGTTTCGTTCCGCCGGCCATTGGACCGGCGGGGTACCACGCTTGCACGACAACCTTTCGTGTATCGGACGGATGGGTCCAACGGAACACGTCGGTACCTATGGGGTAGGGGCCGGGGGGAACGGTCAAACGGGGAACCGGGACCACCATCCAGGGTAAGAGCAGGAGGATGGCAAGTAGAACGGTCGCAATGGTTCGACTCAATCCCCGGGGGCGGAGGGGGACCCATGCGGTGAGGAGAAAGACCGCGTACGCGGAATACAGTTGCCAGTATGCGCCCTCGAGCAGCAGTTGCAGGGCGGCCTGCACGAGCACCGCAATCAGAAACGCACGCCGCCATGGCCGCAGAGCCGAAGTTTCCCGTAAAGCGAAGGCCAGGACCGCCCCTAACAGACCAGAGTCAAGCAGTGACATGAGCCGCGCAGAACCCCCGTTTTTGAGATGGCATAGAGGGCGAACGAAGCTTTGGACCAGATCGTTCCGAATGCAATTAAAAAAGTTGTATCCGTTTCTCAACGAATTGCGTCCACCAACCGTCTCAGTAACATGCGTGGCCCGATGTGAATCACTCAGCCCTACTCCACTTTGTGACGATCTCGTGTTTGGTGACCGGATGGGGTTGTGCGCCGGGCAGCCGGGCGCCTGCCGGGTCCGCCGTTATCCACGCCGCCAGCCCGGCCGCACTGCCGGGAACATTGCGTACCACGGGTACGGTGCAGGCGCTGCAGGCCCTTTCAGTCCGCGTCCCGCAGATTACTGGTTTAAACAGCCGAGTAACTTTGGCCTATCTGGTTCCGAACGGCGCCAAGGTGGAGGCAGACCAGATACTCGCCGAGTTTGACCGCACGGCGATTCTCGATGAAGTCCGGGAGACCGAGGCCAAAGTCGCGGAGTCTGGGCATCAACTGGAGGAGAAACAGGCACAGATTCGCAGCGACCGGGCCAAGCGGGAAGCGACGGCCCAGGAGGCAAGGGCGGAGCTGCAAAAGGCCCAGTTGCAACTGCGGAAAGGGCCAATCTTGAGCGAGATTGAACGGTTAAAGAACGAAGCAAAAGCGGCGAGCGCCACGGCGCGGGTGAGCAGTTTGGAGAAATCCGCTGCGTTACGCGGAAGAGCGGAGGCAGCCGCGCTGCAGGTGCAGCAACTGAAGCTGGATCGCTTGAAGCTGACACTCGAACGACTGCGGCGAAATCTGGACCGGCTGGTGATCCGCAGCCCTCATTCGGGGATGGTGGCGCTGGAGTCCGTCTTTCGCAGCGGGTCGATGGGACCACCCCAGGAAGGCGACCAGATGAACCCCGGCCAGCCGGTGCTGCGCTTGTTTAGCCCGGACCAGATGGTAGTGGACGCCAGCGTGAATGAGTCCGACGTTTCCGTTCTGCGGCCTGGGGTGACGGCGCAGCTCTACCTGGATGCGTATCCGGGCGCGGAGTTCCGCGCGGAGCTGATGACGGCGAGCCCAATCGCGATTGCCGGACTCGATTCGCCGGTGCGTTCGTTCTCGGCTCGTTTCCGTATCCTGGGGCAGGACCCTCGCGTGTTGCCGGACCTGTCAGCGGCGTTAGAGATTCCACGGTTCGCCGCAGGGAAGGAGCAGCCGTGAAACTACGGAATGCCTTGTTGCTGGTGGTTTTCTTAGCGGTTCCGGTGGGCGGGGCGATTTGGTATGCCCGGCGTCAACCGGCCGACGTGCGATTGGGGTTACCGACGGCGCTCGCGCGCCAGGGCGAGTTTCTGGTAATCACGACGTGCCGAGGCGACCTAGTGGCAGGCCGCTCGGTGCTGGTGACGGCGCCTCTCAATGTGCCGGATCTCCGCATTGTGTGGCAAGCGCCAGCCGGAAGCGCGACGAAGGCGGGAGAAGTGATTCTTAAGTTCGATACCAGCAGCGCGCAGCGGCAATTTCAGGAGAAGGAGGCCAATCTGCGGCAGGCGGAGGCCCAACTGGCTGAAGCGGTGGCCCAGGCCCGGATTGCTGGCGAACAGAGCCAATTGGAGATTGGCACCCAGACGACGCAGACCGAGCGGGCCCGCCTTGAGGTTTCGCGCAGCGCGATTCTGAGTGCGCTGCAGGCTGAGGAGAAGAAGATTGACCACCAATTGGCGCTGGAGAAGCTGCGGGTGAAGCAGGCCGATGCGCAACTGATCCAGGCCCAGAACGAAAGCAAGGTGGCGGGCTTCCGGGCGGCGGTGGCCAAGGTCCAGGCCGAAGTGGAGTTGACCAAGAAGCGGATTGGGCAGATGGAGGTGAAGGCCCCTTCGAACGGGGTGGTGAACTACCTGATGAACTACTCGCAGGGCTGGGTGAACGCCAAGCCGTTTAAGGTGGGCGACACGGTTTGGCCGGGCAGTTCCATTGCCGAGATCCCGGACCTGACCAGTTTGCAGATTAAGGGAAAGATCGAGGAGGTGGAGCGGGGCCGGCTGCGGCAGGGGCTGGCGGTGCGGATACTGCTGGACCCGTTTCCGGAAAAGCCATTTACGGGGAAGCTATCAGCCATTGCACCGCTGGCGGAGCAGAACTTTGAGTGGCCCCCGTCGCGAAACTTCCGGGCCTACGGCGCCTTCGACACCATGGATCCGCGGCTCCGGCCCGGCATGAACGGACGCATGGACATTATCATCGACCGGCTGGCCGACGCCATCAGCGTGCCGGCCAAGTCCTGGTCGCCGGGGCGAACGGATTTGAGAGCGTGCCGGTGGAGATTCAGGCGCGGAACCCGGACGAGGTCGCCGTAAAGGGCATCGCGGCTGGGGCGAAAGTGGCGTTGGTGGATCTAGAGCGGGAAGGCACACCAGGGGCAAAGAAATGAGGCCGATCTTGCGTTGGTTGCTGACGGCCGGGCTGGTTTCGGCACTGGGCGTGGGAGCATGGTCCGCCTATCAAAAGGTGGAACAGTGGAAGCGGGGAGACGAGCGGGAGGTGCCGCTGGCCCGGGTGAGCCGGGGCGATGTGGCGTTCCCGATTTCGGCTAAGGGAAGCGTCCAGGGCGGCAATTCGAAAATGCTCATCGCTCCGATGACCGGGAGCCGGGAGTTGACGATCACACAACTGTCGAAACCGGGAGAGTTGGTGAAACAGGGGGATGTGGTGGCGCAGTTCGACACGACCGAAGAGTCGTTTAAGCTGCGCGAGGCGGAGTTTGATCTGGCGGAAGCCGAGCAGATGGTGGCGCAGGCTACGGCGGAGTCCGCCGCGAGGGAAGAAGAGTTGGCAGCGGAGTTGATCGTCGCCCGGGGCGAACTCGAACAGGCGCGCCTCGAGGCGCGGCGGAACCCTTTGCTAGCCGCAATTGTGGTGCAGCAGAACAATTTGATTTTGCGGGATGCCACGGACCGGGTGGCGAAGCTCGAAAAGGAGTACCCCCAGCGTAAGGCCGCGGCGCAGGCGGCCGTCACGATTCAGGAAGCGGCGCTCAAGAAGGCCGGGGTGATGGCCGCTACGGCCAAGCGCAATATTGACATGATGACGTTGAAGGCCCCTACGGCGGGCTACGTGAACGTGGAGTCGAACACGGCCAGCAATTTCTTTTTCCCCGGCATGACGTTTCCCATGTTCCAAGTGGGCGATACGATCCGCGCCGGAATGGCGGTGGCGCAGATTCCGGATTTCAGTAGTTGGGAGGCGAGCGTCGTGATTACCGAGGCCGACCGAGGCCTGCTGGCCATCGGCCAATCCGCTCAGGTACGCGTGGTGGCGCTGCCGGGTAAACCGCTCGCCGCCAAGGTCTCGAACCTGGGGGGGACATCCGGGCCCCCGTGGGAGCGCCGGTTCGAGTGCAAGCTGGCGGTGACGGAGCCGGCCCCCGCGCTCCGGCCAGGGATGAGCGTGCGGGTGCAGATTCTAACGGAGACGATGAAGAACGCGTTGTGGGTGCCGACGCAGGCGGTGTTTGAAAGCGACGGGAGGACCTTTGCATATGTCTCCGAAGGCGGGTCGTTTCTGGCGCGCGATGTGAAAATTGCGCGGCGGGGCGAGAGCCAGGTGGTGATTGAAGGGCTGGCGGAAGGGACGCTGGTGGCGCTGGCCAGCCCGGACCGCAAAGAGACGAAGAACGAAAAAGCCGCTACCGGGAAAAAGTCCGGACCGGCGAGCCGGCCTTAAGGAGCGAACGATGAGCGCACGGCAAGGCATCCTTTCCGACGTCAGTGAGGCGATCACCAATCTGAAGGCGCAGAAGGCGCGCACAGTATTGACGGCGCTCGGAATTGTGTTCGGCGTGGGAAGCGTGATCGGTATGCTCTCAATTGGAGCCGGGGCGAGAGAGGAGTCGTTGCGGTTGATTGAGAAGTTGGGGGTGCGCAACATTCTCGTCGACTCGATTCCCGCCACCAGCGCCGAAGAGTTGCAGCAGCGGCGGCGGGCTTCGCAGGGGCTGAACGAGCGGGACATTCGCATTCTCCGTGCGAACCTCGAGGGAATTGATGCGATGTCGCCTCGCCGGGCGCTGTATCCGGGGCGCATTCTGCCCAAGCCGGCCTCGGGGATGCCCATTCTGCAGGGGGTGCATCCGGCGTATGCGGCGATCCATTCGCTCGAGGCGGTGGAGGGGCGGCTGTTGGCCGAGAGCGATGAGGCCGCCAGCGCGGCGGTGTGCCTGCTCGGTCAATCGGCCAAAATCAATCTGTTCGGATACGACCCGGCGCTCGGCAAGAAAGTGAAGGTCAACGATACGTGGCTGGAGGTGGTGGGGGTTCTGGCGGACCAGGTCGGCGACAGTGGCACCGGGATCAAGATTCAGGATCGAAACAACGCGATCTTTATCCCGTTGACGACCTTTCAGTATCGCTTTTGGGACACGACCCGATTCTTGAAAGACGAACTCGACGGGGTGGATATCCGTCTGCGGGAGGGCATCGACAGCGTCCAGTCCGCCAAGGTGGTGAGTGCGATTCTGGCCTCGACGCACCGGAATACGGAGGACTATGTGGTGACGATTCCGGCGGCTCTGCTAGAGCAGCAGAAGCGGACGCAGGCGATTTTCACGTATGTCATGGTGGCGATTGCGGCGATCTCGCTGATTGTGGGGGGAATCGGGATCATGAACATCGTGTTGGCCACGGTGATGGAACGAACGAGGGAGATTGGCATCCGGCGGGCGATCGGGGCACGGCGGAGCGACATTGTGCGGCAGTTCCTGATTGAAAGTATCTTGATTTCCGTGGGCGGGGGGTTAGCGGGGATTGCGTTTGGGATTGCGCTGAGCTGGATTATTGCGACGGTGGCGGAGTGGAATACGATCGTGACCCCGTTGTCGGTAGGCGTGGCTTTTGGGGTGTCGGTTTGCGTGGGGGTGCTGTTTGGGATTTATCCGGCGATGAAGGCGGCGGAGATTGATCCGATTGAAGCCTTGCGGTACGAATAACGGAGCGAGAAGCCGAAGGCCGGACCTTCAACCAATTTGTAACCAAATCGCTAGCGGAAAGGGCCCGCCGCAAGAGAGAAACGGCTAAGACTGGGTCCCGTTATGTCGAAGTGAAGGGGACATGTCTTCTCTTCCTACTTCCCTTCCTCGTGATCCGCTGGCTGTTATTGGTATCGGTTGCCGCCTGCCGGGCAACATCAACAATCCGCAAGAACTGTGGGCCGCGCTGCTCGAAGGCCGCGACGGTATTCGCACGGTGCCGGCCGACCGGTGGGACAACAGCTTCTATTACGATCCGGACAAAGAGAAGCGGGGCAAGACGAAGAACGATCGCGGCGGATTCATTGAAGGGATCGACCAGTTTGACGCGGCCTTTTTCGGGTATTTTCCGGCCGAAGCGCACCGGATCGATCCGCAGCAGCGATTGCTGCTGGAGGTGGCGCATGAGGCGATCGAAGATGCGGGCATTCCGGTGGAGCAACTGGCGGGATCGAGAACGAGCGTGTTTATCGGCTCGTTCATGTACGACTACCTTTGCCAGCAGACCGGCAGCGAGGCGGGAGAGAGCATCAATCCCTACGTCGCGATGGGCACGGGGCTGACTTCGCTAGCCAACCGCATCTCGTATGTGTTCAACCTGAAAGGACCGAGCGTCAGCCTGGATACGGCGTGTTCGAGCTCGCTCGTCGCGCTGCACTTGGCGTGCCGTAGCATTTGGAACGGCGAAGCGGAAATGGGCATCGCCGGTGGCGTGAATCTGATCCTGCGGCCGGAGTCGACGATTCTGTTGTCGAAGGCCGGATTCTTGAATCCGGACGGCTACTGCAAGGCGTTTGATGCTTCTGCGAATGGCTATGTGCGGGCCGAGGGGTCGGGCGTGGTGGTGCTGAAGCCGCTCAGCAAAGCGGTCGCGGACGGGGACCGGGTGTACGGGGTGATCCGTGGGACGGCCGTGAATCAGGATGGCTACGTGGCGGAGGGGTTCACGGTGCCGTCGGCGGACGCGCAGATCTCTGTACTGCTATCGGCCTATCGCGATGCCGGGGTGGAGCCAGGCACGGTGCAGTACGTCGAAGCCCACGGGCCCGGCACCGCAGTGGGCGACCCGATTGAGTGCAAGGCGCTCGGTACCATCATCGGGCAGGCCCGCGGTGAGGGCACCTGCCTGGTCGGGTCAGTCAAAACGAACGTGGGGCACCTCGAAGGGGCTTCGGGCATCACCGGATTTCTGAAGGGATTGCTGGTAGCTCGGCATGGAGCCGTGCCGCCAAACCTGCACTTCCACACGCCGAATCCCGCCATTGATTTCGCGGGCCTGCACCTGCGGGTGGCAGACCGCCGCTACGATTTGAATCGTGAAGCCGCCGTGCGGGTAGGGGTGAACTCGTTTGGCGCGGGCGGAACGAACGCCCATGTGGTGATTGAGGGCCACGCGGAGATCCCGTCGTCCCAATCTGGGCCACTGGGCAGACCGCGCCCATTTGTGCTGAACGCCAAGTCGCCGGAGGCGCTGGTGAAACTGGCCGCTGAGCATGCCGAACGGCTCGACGCCGAAAGCGACCTCGCGTCGCTGGGCCACGCTCTGCTTACGCGGCGCAGCCGCTATCCGCATACGCTCGTGGCTTCGGCGCAGGACGTGGAAACGCTCCGCAGCCAGTGGCGCAGCTTTGTGGCAGGGGAAAAGAATCATCAACTGACGGTGACCGTCGCCGAATGGAAGGCCTCGCCGAAAGTAGCGTTCATGTTCTCGGGCCAGGGCGGCCAGTGGCCGCGGATGGGCCTGAAGCTGTACGAGTCGGAACCGGTGTTCCGCGCGGCGATGGAGGAGATTGATGAGCTGTTCGCCGTGCATGCCGGCTGGTCGATTCTCGACCACATCCGGGCCGAGGCCGCCACGAGTGAGTTGAACCGCACCGTGGTGGTGCAACCGGCCATCATGAGCATCCAGGTGGCGCTGGCTCGCCTGCTGATGCACTATGGCGTGGTACCGGCCGGAATCGTCGGCCATTCGATTGGGGAGGTGGCGGCGGCGCATATCGCCGGAGCGATTTCGCTGCGGGACGCGGTGGCGGTGATCTATCAACGCTCGCGGATCCAGAGCAAGGCGGCGGGCAAGGGGCGGATGCTCGCGGTGGGCGCCTCAGAGGCCGAAGCGGCGCTGTTGTTGAAAGGCAATGAGCACCGGGCCTCGATCGCGACGATCAACGGCCCCCGGACGTTGACGCTGGCGGGCGATGCGCCCGTGCTTGAAAAGATCGCGGCGGACCTCGAAGCGCGCGGCGTCTTCAACCGGTTCGTGAACGTGGAGGTGCCCTACCACAGCCACCACATGGAGCCGCTGCACGACGAGATGCTGCTGTCGCTCGGTGATGTCTGCGGGTCGCTGGCGCCCATTCCGCTCTACTCCACCGTGAGTACGAAGCGGGAGCCGGGAACGCATTTGGGCGGCCGTTACTGGTACGACAACGTGCGCGAGCCCGTCCGCATGACGGGGGCGCTGCGGACAATGATCGAGGACGGCTACACCGTCTTTGTCGAGATTGGGCCGCACCCGGTGCTCGTGAGTGGAGCCGGGGAGCTGTTCCAGGAGATGGGGGCGAAGGCGACGGCCATCGCTTCGATGCACGTCAAGCGGCCGGAGTTCGCCGCGTTTTATGGTGCGTTGGGGCAGCTGGTCGCTAACGGCGTTCGCTTGGATCTGACGGCGCTGTTTCCCGGCGCGGGCTCCTTCGTCGACCTGCCGAAACATCCCTGGCTCAAGGAGCGGTTCTGGTCCGAGTCGACCGAATCGAAGCAGCGGCGGCTGCACCCCATCCGCAACCCGTTCCTTAGGGCCGAAACCCGCCTCGTGAGCGAGGATACGGCGCGCATCTGGTCAACGCGGATCGGTACGGGGACCTTCCCCTTCGTTAAAGACCATCAGGTGGACGGCGAATGCGTCTTTCCCGGAACGGGGCATCTGGAAACCGCGTGGGCCGTGGGCCGGGAGGCGTTCCCAGCGAGCGAGATCTCGCTGGGCGACCTGCGTTTCGATGCGGCCTTAATCCTGCCCGAAGAGACAGCGGCGCCGCTCGAAATTCGGCTGGAGATTACATCGAACGAAGGAGATTACCGGATCTGCAGCCGGCCACCGGAAGCCGACAGCGACACCCCGTGGACGCGTCACTCTTCGGGGAGAATCAACTTTCTGCCGGGGCCGGTTCCGGCGTGGGAGGAGAAGCTGGCGACGGTAGCGGCGCGTTTTGAGGGCGCGGCGGAGACGAACGTCGAAGCCTTCTACGCGACGATTCGGCAGGCGGGACTCGACTATGGGCCGAAGTTCCAATGTGTCCGGCGGCTTTGGCAGCAGGGCGCTGAGATCTTTGCGCACGTCGCCCTGCCGGAGGATCTGCATTATGAACAGGAGCGATTTCATGCGCATCCGGCATTGCTCGATGCGTGTCTGCATACCGTGTTCCTAGATGTCCATCGCAACGGGGACCCGTCCCGCGTTTACTTGCCGTACTCGATCGACTGCGTGAAATTTCATCGGCAGTTACCTCCCGAGGTTCGCAGCCTGGTGCGGGTGTCGCGGAACGACGCTCAGTATCTGATCTACGATCTGTTCGTCTATACGGCCGAGGGCGATCTGGCGGTGCAGGTAAACGGCATCACGTGCAAGATCATCGGCGGCGCCAAGGGGCAGAGCGAAGAGCGTCTCTATGACGGGTGTTACGAGTACTCGTGGGTGCCCGAGGCCACGCCACGCGCCGGCCATCAGCCGCTGCACGACCTGAAGGAGATTGTGTTGGTGGCCCCGACCGGCGATGCGTTGGAGCCGCTGGTGGCGGCCTTAACCGAGGGCGGCCGGCAGGTACGGATGCTGACCGAACCCGGATTGTTTTCGCAGGGCGGCCGGGCGCGACTGGCCGAAGCGCTCGCGGCGGGGATCGATCGGCGGACTCACGTGGTCTACTACTGCGCTCCGCAACTGGGCGAGAGCCTGGAGGAGTGGCACGACGTCGAGGGGGTTCCGGCCCACGTGCAGGGGCTGCTGAATCTGACGCAGGCATTGATCGACAATCAGGTTTACCCGCGCTTCTCGCTGGTCACCTGCGGGGCGGTGGGGGTTGGGCCGCAAGACACTCGAATCCATCTGGGCCAGAGCGCCTTGTGGGGGATGATGCGGGTGTTCAAGAACGAGTGCCCGAATGTGCCGAGCCGGATGATCGATCTTCCCGCTGCGCCTGCACCGGAGGCTTTTGCGGACCTGGCCGCGGAGCTGACAACAGCGCGGCTGGACCTGGACGAGTTTGAAGTGGCGCTGCGGCCGGGCCAACGGCTGCTGCGGACCTTGGCCCCAGTTTATGCGGAAACCGCCGAGGCCGCGGGCGCGGTGGAGCTGCCCGGCACGGGCGGAGCCTGGCGGGCAGGGTTGGCCGAGACGGGGAGCTTGGACTCTGTCGAGTTCCGGCAGACGCCCACTCCGGCACCAGGACCCGGGGAGTTGGAGATTGCCGTGCTCGCCGCTGCGTTGAACTTTAAAGACATCGTCAACGGGATGGGCGTGCTGCCGAAGAAAGCCGTCGCGGGGGGCTTAGCGGCGGATCAGTTGGGGCTCGAAATCTGCGGGCGGGTCTTGCGGATCGGCGGCCCGGACAGCAAGTTCCGGGTGGGGGACCGGGTGATGGCGCGGGTGAGCGGCGGCTTCTCGGGCCGTCTGTTGGCCCGGGAGGATTGCGTGGCGCCGGCGGCGGAGCGGCTAACGGCGCAGCAGGCGGCGGCGGTTCCGGTGGTCTATCTGACGGCTTATTACGGCATGCACCACCTGGGCCGGATGGAGGCAGCCGACACGGTGCTGATTCACTCAGCCGCCGGCGGCGTCGGCATGGCGGCCATCCACTTGGCGCAGCGCGCAGGGGCGAACATTATCGCGACGGCCGGCACCAAGGAGAAGCGCCAGGCGTTGCGGGAGTTGGGCATCGCTCACGTGTTCGACTCGCGATCGCTCGACTTCCACACGCAGGTGATGGAGGCAACGGCGGGCCGGGGCGTCGACATCGTGCTCAACTCGCTGACCGGCAACTTCATTACGCAAAGCGTGAAGTCGCTCGCGCCGTTCGGGCGCTTCATTGAAATTGGCAAGGCCGATATCTACAAGAACGCCAAACTGTCGCTCGAACGGCTCGGCGAAAACATTTCCTTCCATGTGGTAGACGTCGATCGCATGGCCACGCAGAAACCGGCGTTACATCGCCAACTGCTGCACGAAGTGGCGGCGTTGTTTGCCGATGGTGAGTTCCCGGCTCCCGAGGTGACGGCGTTCCCGGTTACCCGCCTCGCCGATGCGTTCAAACACATGAGCCGGGCGGCTTATGTCGGCAAGATTGTGGTGACCATGGACGGCCAGACGGTGCGGGCGCTGCCAGGTAAGCAGACCCCGGCGCCGGAAGGCAGCGTGTTCGTCTCCGGCGGCTGCGGAGGGTTCGGCCTCGAAATAGCCAAGTGGTTCGCCGCGGCCGGGGTCCGGCATTTGGTTCTGGCCAGCCGGAGCGGGGTGAAGAATGCGGCCGACCAGGCGGCGATCGCCGCGCTGGAGGCCGGCGGCACGACGGTGGTGACGGAGCGGCTGGACGTGGGCGAGGCGGCGGCCGTTCGCGCCGTCTTTGCACGGTTCGGCCGGGAGTGGCCGGCCCTGGGGGGCGTGGTTCATGCCGCCGGGTTGCTGCGCGATGCCAGCCTTCCGAACATGGACGCGGCCCAGTTCCGGGATGTGTTCGTGCCGAAGGCCATCGGCGCCTGGAACCTGCACCAGGCAATCGCCGAAGGCGGCCACCGCCCGGCAGTGTTTCTGAACCTCTCCTCCATCTCCTCCGTACTCGGCCTGTTCGGCCAATCGAACTACTGCGCGGCCAACTATGTGCTGGATGCGTTGGCCGCGTGGCGACAGCAGCAGGGTCTTCCGGCGACGAGCTTGAATCTGGGCGTGCTGGGCGACTATGCCGGCATGTCCCGCCAGGAAAACGATGCCGCCGAGGTGCTGGCTCTGCTCGATAGCCACGGCATGCCGTCGATGCCCCTGGCCGACATTCTGGGCAAGCTGAACCTGGCGCTGTGCCAGAAGCCGGCGCAGCGCATGACGGCCCGCTTTGACTGGATCCGGTTCACGACCGTCTACCCTCACCTGCAACGAGACCATCGCTTTGCCGAGTGCATTGCCGAAAGCCGCAAGCGGCTGACGCAGGGTGGACGGAGCGGCGGTGGCCTGGCCGCGCAGTTGGCTCGCGCCGAAGGCAAAGCGCAGATGGAGTTGCTGGCGGGTGAACTCGCCAAGGCGCTCGGCAAGATTCTCGACATCGCGCCCGCGAAGATCGATACCGAGTCTTCGATTGACAAGCTCGCGCTCGATTCGTTGATGCTGAACCAGTTGCGCAATTGGATCCTGCGGAACCTGAGTATCAATCTGCCGCTGATCAAGCTGCTGAAGGGACCCAGCATTCATGAGATCGCCGCCCAACTGCTGCAGCAGTTGGGCGGCGGGAGCGTCAAGGCGGGAACCGCGGCCCCAGAGACCTCGGCCTCGACGGTGCCCTTCGCACTTCTCGAAGACAGCAACCTGACGGCCGTGAGCCCGTGGCTGATTCGTGGCAACAGCGACCCGGACGCCAACGTGCGCTTGTTCTGTTTCCATTCGATGGGCGTCGGCGCCTCGCTTTATACGCGCTTCCTGATGGACCCGCCGGCGGGCTACGACATCTTCGCCATCCAAACGCCCGGCCGCGAGAACCGCGCGCAGGAACCGGCGCTCGACACCGTCGACAGCCTGGTGGCCGAGATCATCCGGGAGTTGACGCCGTGGCTCGATAAGCCGTTCGTCATCTGGGGCCACTCGTTTGGCGGCATTGTGGCCTACGAAGTCATCAAGCAGATGCGGCGGGAGAAGAAAGAAGCGCCGATTTCTCTGCTGATCACGGGCACGGTGGCGCCGGAGTTGATCCGCATTTGGCAGAACCGGGAAGTGATGCTGAAGGCGCTAGTGGCGGAGAACAACGCCGAGTATCTGCTCTCGCTGTCGCGCTATGTGGAGGATGCCGAGTTCATCCGTTCGATCCTGCCGATCATGCGGAAAGACACCCCGCTCATGATGAACTACCGCTACCAGCCGGAGGAGCCGTTCCATTTCCCGATCCTCGCCTTCGGCGCCCGGCAGGATGACATGGTGTACCTCGACGAGATTAGCCCGTGGGCCAACCAGACCACGGCGCGATTCGAACTGCGGGAGGTGGCCGGCGACCACTGGTTCCTCAACAAGAACCGGCATGAGATTGTGGCGCAACTCGAACAGATGAGGCTTCCGGCATGGTATCTCTCACACTTGACGTCCCCTCCGCCTGTGTCAGCGGTGCCTCCGCCTTCCTTAGCTGTCGAGGAAACGGCCACGCCGGAGATGCTAGTCGAGCGGTAGGCCGCTGCCTGGCGCAAGAGGCGATGGAAGCCTTGGGCGGTCCCGTTGCCTCGGTGGGCCGGGACCGCTTCGGCGCGCCGATCTGGCCCGCCGAGTTTGTGGGCAGCATCAGCCACAGCGGTGACGCCTCTGCGGTGCTGGTCGCGCGCCGGAATGAGTTCTCGGCCGTCGGCCTGGACCGGGAGCTCGTTGGCCGCTTCGACGCTTCGCTGTGGCACGCCATCTTTACTCCCCGGGAGATAGAAACTCTCCGCCGGCTGCCGCGCCGCTCGGGGGCGGAACTGGCCACCGTGCTCTTCGCGGCCAAGGAAGCGATTCAGAAGGCGCGCTATGCCTCCACCCATGCCTGGGCAGAACTCTCGGCGTTAGACGTGGCTTTGGACGTTCCCCGGAATGCGTTCTCCGTGCGAGGAGACGAAACCCTGGCCGGTCACTTTCTCGTGGACGGGCACGCCGCGGTGGCCGCCTGCTGGCTTCGTCCGTAGGCCAGCTCCCAGGCGGCATGTTGAAAGCTGGTTACCAACATCCTTCTACTTTTCTTCGCCCCATTCAGCCCTTGGTTGCGCTAAAATTGAAGCTACGCCCCATGCCGGTTGAATCCCTGTCTGATGCTTTTCCCGCTGCCGCCGTTTAATGGCTGAACCGTGCGCAACCAGGGCTACGATCCCGCAACTGCTCGACGACCTCGAAACCGAGGTGGCGGCTTTGCGTTCGCTCGCGGCTATGGCGGTCCCCCGCGGATTTGCCGTCGTCGCACCCTCCCTGCTGCGGACGGAGATGGAACGGGCTTCGCTGACGCCGGCCGAACTGGCCCGGCTCGCCGAAGTACCGCGCCAGGACGTCGAGGACTGGCTGGCCGCCAGGATTCCCACCCCGGCCTGGGTATTGACCACCGTTCAGCTGGCCGCGCTGCTGACGCCTTCCGTGCGCCGGAAGATCCTGCGCCAGCCGCTCGGACCAGCCATCCTACCCACTCCGACCATTCATCCTTTCTCTCGCATCGAGGACCTTTAATCGTAATGAGCACTGTTACCACAACTGAGAAACCGAAGACCGCCGCCGCCGCGGCCAAGCCCCGCCTGATCCTCACTCATGGGGAAAAGGGAGGCGTCGGCAAGACCACCGTCGCCCGCCTCGTCGCCGACTTTCTCGCTTCCCGGGAAACGGCCTTTCGCGCCTTTGACGCCGAAGGTCCCACCGGCCAACTCCTCCGCTTCCACCCGAGCCAAACCTCGGCCGTCGAAGTGGATAAGGCAGCGGCAATCGCCCCTGTTCTGGACTTTTTGATGGACGGCCAGCCGAAGCGCCTCGCCCTGGTCGATCTCGGCGCCCGTTCCGGCGAAGACCTGAAAGAGTGGCTCTACAAAGGCGGAGCCCTCGAAGAGGCCGAGGCCGGCCAGTTGGCGATCACGGTCGTCTATGTCGTCGGCGGCGCCGTCGACAGCGTGGGCCACCTGAAAGAGTGCTTTGCCGCGCTCGGTACCGACGTAAATTATGTGATCGTGAAGAACTACGGCGTAGCGGCCAAGTTCGACGTTTACGAAGGCTCGAATGTCCGTCAGGATCTGCTGGCCGCCGGCGCCAAGGAGATCTCGATTCCGGCTCTCGACGGCACCGTGTACCAGTCCGTCGATAAGGCCAGCCTGTCGTTTTCGGCCTTCTGCGATGGCGAGGCTGGCTATACCGAACGCCGGTACTGCCGTACGTGGCTCCGCGAATGCTTCGCCGCGCTCGACGAAGCATCGGCCACCTTGCTCTAGTTGGGAACCGGTCTGAACCCGGGAAGAGACCGCGGACGCGTGTTATAACGAATCAAGGTGTGTCCGCGTCCTCCCCCCGCCTTCCTTGTTTTGAATAGGAAACGCTTCCCCGTTGGGATGCATCCCCAACACAGAGGAACTTATGGAAAACGCGTTCAGACCGATTCTTCGACTCACGCTAAGCTCCTTGCTGATGCTTGGCTGCAGTGCAACCTTAGTTCTGGCCGGGTCGCTCGAACACGGGCAGCAGCTCGTCGAGCAGCGGAAGTTCAAAGAAGCCGAGACCGAACTCCGTCAGTTAGTTTCCAGTGAGCCGGACAACGCCGCCGCCAAGCGGCTCTTCGGCATCACCCTCAGCCATCTGGGCAAGACCAGCGAAGCCGTTTCCACGCTCAGTAGCGCCGCGGAGGCCGAGCCGGATAACCCTTCCACGTTGCTGGCGTTGGCCGCGGCACTCATTGAAGCCAAGCAACTCCCCGACGCCGCGGCGCGCCTTGAAGCCGCCAGCGGTAAGGAACCGGACGCGGGCGAATTGGCTTACGTACGGGGCGCCTTGGCGGTAAACCAGAAGAACTTCAAGCCGGCGGTCACTTGGCTCGAGGAGGCCATCGCTGCCCGTCCAACGAACAGCATGGCCCACTATTACCTCGGCCTCGCTTACAGCAATCAGAAGCGGCCGGACAAAATGGTCCATCACTTCAACGAGTTTCTGCGGCTCGAGCCCGACAACCCCAACGCAGCGAAAGTCCGATCGTTCCTGCGCTCTGCGCGATAAATGAAGCTCCGGTACTTCCGAATCGCCGCCCTGTCGATAGGCGGGGTGATGTTGGCAGGGATCGCGTTTTTGCACACGCCCCCGGCCAAGCGGTATGCCCTGAGCGAACTACGTCGGGCCTTGGCAGCGGAGGGCATTGTATTGGAGGCGCAAGGTCTCGACTACAACCTGCTGGCCGGCCGGGCGAGCCTCCGCCAAGTTACGGTCACCCCGCGCGAAGGCAAGCCCGCCCTGCTACGGCTGGAAGCGCTAGGCGCCGAGGCCTCTTTGTGGAACGTTCTGCGCGGCCGGCTGATTCTCCGCAATGTCACCCTCGTGAAGCCGGAAATCTACCTGCTCATCGATGCGAGCGGCCAATCAAATCTCCCCGCGTCGAAAACAGCGGACGATCCCTCCTCCTCGGCCAGTTCCATCCTGATTGACGCCGCGATGATCTCGGGCGGCTCCTTCCGCTACGAAGACCGGCAGACACAGACCAACCTTTTTGTTCCGGAGTGGCAGATGGCGGTGGACGGCAACCCCATCACGGGCCGCCACCAGATTGACTTCCACACCCTGCGGCCGGCCAATCTGAGCTACCAAGCCAAGGACTATTCCTTCGACCGCCTGCAAGCCACGATCGACCTAGGCACCGACGATCTGGTGCTCAGTGGTTTAAACGTGGATGCGCTCGGGGCAACGCTCCGAGCATCTGGAACGGTGAAGGACCTCACTGAACCCGTTCTCGACCTGCAGGCGGAGGCCACCGCTTCGCTCGCGCCGTTTGCCGCGAACCTGCCGGTTAGTGGCCAAGCCAGACTCCAAGCCCAAGCCCGCGGCCCGCTGGCGAAGCTGCTAGTCACAGGCCACCTGGAAGGAAAGGATCTGCGGTACGCCGAGTTCCGGGATATCGGCCTGGTGACCGACCTTGGTTTTGACCAGGGCACCCAAACGGCCCGGCTGCGCAAGCTGCGCCTTACCTCCCCGCTGGGACAAGCGACCGCCGACCTGGATCTCGCCCTTAAACAAGGTACCAGCCGACTGACTACGCGGCTCGAGCGGCTGCGCCTCGATACGGCCTCGCGCCTTGCCAAGTCGCCTTACATCGTAGCCAGCAGCGCCTCCGGCAGTGCGAGTCTGCAGTGGCCTGCACTAGATTGGCAGCGTGCCACCAGCTCCGCGAACTTCCAACTGCAACCCATCGCGCCGGCGTCGGCGAACGTCATCCCGGTCTCCGGGGTTCTCGCGGCGCGCACGGTTGCCGGGGCAGGCTCCGTCACGCTCAGTGGCATCTCGGCGCTGGGCGCCCGCGTGGATGGCGCCGCACAACTCGATCGGCAGCAGCGGCTGACGGGGGAGCTGACGCTGTCGGCCGGCAACCTGACCGCCTCCGCGACACTCGCCAAGCAGATTTTCTCCGCCGACACCCCGGCTGTTACCGGACAGGCGAAAGCAGAGATCGTCCTTGCCGGCACGCTTCCGCAGCCCGAAGCGCAAGTGCATCTCAACGTCTCCCCGCTCACCGTCAATCAGCTACCGATCGACGAAGTAGACCTCAACGCCGCTTACCGGCCCGGCCTTCTGGACTTACAGAACTCGAGCATCCGTTGGAAGGGACAGGAGCTCCGTACCAATGGCACCGTAGGCCTTGATGCCACCGGGGCGCTCCAACTGACCAGTTCCACCAGCAACGCGGAGATCGCCGACTTGCTCGCCGCTTTCGGACAGTCCGGGCTTCCCATCACTGGACAGCTCCGGGCCAACGCAGAGATCACCGGAACCACCAGCCGCCCCCAGGCACAATTGCAGGCCACAGCCGTTAACCTGGATGCCTATCAGCAGGCCTTCGGCCGGATGGATCTCGCCGCCAGTCTTTCTCCGGAGCGCTTGGCCGAAGCCAAACTCAACTGGGCGAAATCCCCCGCCGAACAACTGCAACTCGACGCCACCTACCACCTCGAGATCAAGGACGTCCGCGCGACACTCGCATCGACGCCGTTCGAACTCACCACGTTCACGGTTCCGGGGTTCGGTCCGATTGTGGGCTCTTTCACGCTGAACGCGACGGCCAATGGCACCGGCGACGATCCTCGCGCGGAGGCCACGCTCGCCGCGACGAACCTGAGTGCGGGAGGCCATCGCGTCGGTGAACTGGCCAGCCGGTTTACCTTCTCAAACGACACGCTGAACGCAACGGTAGACGCCCCGGCACAGAACTTCACGGCCCAAGGCCGCGTGAACACGAACGCCCCGTATGCATTCACCGCGGAAGCCCACGCCCGCCAGACCGATATTGTCTCCTTGCCTCTTCCCGAAGGCACGCCAGTCGCCGGCAAGTTCTCGCTCGACCTCACTGCGTCGGGCCAAGCGAACGATCCGAAATCCATCCAAGCTACGCTGCGGTCGAACGAGCTGGATCTTCGCGTCAAGGGCCAGCCGGTAACGCTGGACGGCCCGCTGCAAGCCGAGTACGGCGGAGAGAAACTCACCGTTCACACCGCCGCGTTCAAGGCCCCCGGCACGACGCTCGCCCTTGCCGGCGCGCTGCCGGGCGCTATAGACGTCAACCTGCAATCAAATCTGGCAGACCTCGCCAAATTCGTTCCCGACGCCCCAGTGCAAGCGACCGGTCAGGTCACCGCACAGGGCCAGATCACCGGCACGCTCCAGAATCCGCAGCCCAACATTTCCTTACGCGTCGCCGACGCCTCGGTGACCTCTCCGGACTTGCCGCCCCTGACCCAAGCCAACCTGCAAGCCACCGTCACCGGCAAGACAATCACCCTCAATTCGTTAAGCGCCCGATGGATGAACGGGAAGCTGACCGGCTCCGGCTCCACCGCCGGGCTGCAACTGGCACTGCAGAATCTGGATTTGTCGCAGGCGCCCGGCGCCCCCGAGGGCCTGCAGGGCCGGCTCTCCGCCACGCTCAACGCTGCGGCTCCGCAACTCGAACTTGAAGCTGTCGAAGCCACGCTCCGCATTGACGAATTCCGGGCGAACTACGAGCGGGTGCAACTGGAGCAGGACGGCCTCTCCACCATCCGGCTGGCCAAGGGCGTTGCGACGGTCGAAAAACTCTCAGTCAAAGGGCCGAATACGGCACTCACCTTGAGCGGGACGGCGCAACTTACCGGTACTCCGCAGGTTAATCTCGATCTGGCGGGCAACACTGACATCGGGATCGGCAGCCTGCTTGTAGAGGACCTGCGCGCCCGGGGTTTATCCACCGTTCGACTCGCCGTCCGGGGCCCGTTGAGCGACCCCGCCATCACCGGGTCGCTCAATCTGACCAACGGCGAGATTGCGCTCAACTCTCCCCGTATCGCCTCCGAAAAGCTCAACCTGCGAGCCGATCTCAATGGCCATGAACTCCGGCTCACGCGTCTGCAAGGCGACCTGAACGGCGGCACCCTGACAGGCGGCGGCACCGTCACCTGGAACAACGGCGTGCTGGGCGGAACCGGACTCACCGTCGCCACGCGCAACGTCTATCTCGACTTCCCCGCCAACCTGCGCACAGTCTCGAACGTCGACCTGAAACTCGCCCCTGGTCCCCGGCAGCGGACGCTGCTCTCCGGTTCCGTGCAGATCGCCGAGGGCTCCTATACGGAAACCCTGGCCCTCGAAGATGGCCTGTTCAACCTCGCCAACCGGTCCCCGGAGTTGGAGCTGACCAACGAGCGGAACCCGTTCCTTTCGAAGCTCGATTACAACATCGCGGTGAAAACCAAAGAGCCGCTAGTCGTCAATAACAACCTGGCCAAGCTCGAAATCGAAGTCGACGCCCGCGTCCTCGGCAATTACTACAGCCCCGGCCTGACCGGCCGCGTAAACCTGGGAGAAGGCGGCGAGTTATACCTCAGCGAGCGGAAGTATCTTGTCGACCGCGGCATCATCACCTTTATCAGCGATCAACGAATTGAACCGGTCTTCGACTTACAAGCCAAAACCGAAGCCTCCGGCTACGAAGTTACTCTGGCCGTGACGGGCTCAGGCAAGGACCGCGAAACCTTACTCACCTCCGATCCGCCGCTGCCGGAGCCGGACATTGCCTCCGTCCTTCTCACCGGCCGCACGCTCGACCGGCTGCAGGGAGAGGAGACGGACGTTGCCAAGGAGCAGGTGCTTTCGTATCTGACGGGCCGCGTCGGCGGCAGCCTCGGCCGCGGCATTCAGGAAGCCACCGGCATCTCGCAGGTGAAGATAGAACCCGGCCTGATCGCCAATGAGTCGGACCCGAGCGCCCGGCTCACCGTCGGCCAGAATCTAACCCGGCAACTGAGCCTGATCTACTCCATGAACCTGATCAACAGCGGCGACCAGATTATCATCGGGCAGTACGACTTTAGCCGCCGCTTCCGCGGGCGGACGCTGAAGCAATCCGACAACAGCTACCGCTTCGACTTCAACCGAACGCAGGAGTTTGGCGGCGAAGCGCCACCGCCCCGCACCGCCGCCGAACGGGAACGCCGAGTCCTGGGGAAGGTCGACATCAACCACGGCAGCCTGTTCTCGGAAGAACAGATCCGCCAATGGCTAAACGCCCGCGAAGGCAAGCCCTACGACTTCTTCCGGCTGCGGAAAGGCATCGATCGAATCGAGAGCCGGTACGCGCGCGCCGGTCTGCTCGAATCGCGGGTCCGCCTGCAACGGGACACGCAGGGCAACGCCGTGAACGTGCAGGTGGACATCGACCCCGGCCCCCAAGTGGACTTCATCTTTGAGGGCTACTCGCCCTCCCGCGCCCTGCGCAGGAAGATTCGAGAGACGTGGATGGCTGGCATCTTCGACGTGCAACGCGCCGGGGACGCCGCAGCGGAGATACGTCAGGAGCTACTGAACGACCGGTATGTCGAAGCCAAGGTCGACTATCAGATTGACTCCGCCGACGCGGAGCACAAACGCGTCACTTTCGACATCCAGCCCGGGCTTCGCTTCGAAACGTACAAACTCGTCTTCGCCGGGGCCAGTCAGGTGGAAGAGGCGGACCTCCGGCAGCTTTTGCGCGATCAGAAAGCCGAGAACGAAGCCATCACGAAGCCCCGGCATATCATCGACCTGGTGGCCCGCTTCTATCACGAATTGGGGTATCTCGATGCCAAACTCGCCCGGCCCGAACTCATAGTCGACCGGGAGGCCCGAACCGCGCAGTCCGTTTTTCCGATTGCCGAAGGGCCGCTCTATCGCGTGAGCCGCGTCGACTACGAAGGGCATCAGGCCTACACGAACGCCGAACTCGCGGCCGTCACCAACCTCGAAGCCGGGCTGCCCTATACCCCGCAGCTCCGGCAGGACACGGTCGACAACATCCGGACGCTCTATGGCCACAAAGGCTACAACGACGCCGAAATCGCCTATGCTCTGGAACGCGAATCGAACGCCCCCGGGCAGCTGCGCGTCGCTCTGCGGATTACGGAAGGCAAGCAAAGCGTGCTGGGCAATGTGGAGGTCTCCTCCGGCCACGGCGGGAACTTCGTGCGCAAACAGCTAGCGCTGCAGCCTGGCGATCCCATGGATTTGCAGTTACTCAGCAAGACCCGGCGCCAGCTCTACTCCACCGGCGCCTACTCGCTGATCGATACGGACCGCACCGTTCGCGACTCCAGTTCGAATCAACAGCCCGTGGACCTTCGGATCACCGCCCGGGAAGTCCGGCCGTTCCTGCTCAACTACGGCGCCTACTTCGACACGGACCGCGGTCCTGGCGGCATCGCCGACATCACCAATCGCAATAGCCTTGGCATGGGCCGGGTGGCTGGAGTCCGGCTCCGCTACGACCGGGACCTGCAGGAGAGCCGCTTCTACTTCTCGCAACCGTTCCTTCGTTCGTGGCCACTGCGGACCACGGCCGCCAGCTTCATCCGCCGCGAGGTCCGCGAAGGATTCAATACCGATCGAATTGGTTTGTCGATCCTGCAGGAAGTCCGCTTCCGCAACGTCTGGTCGGTCAACTACGGCTACCGCATAGAGAACACGCACACCTACGAAAACGTTCCCGATCCCCTCTTTGACGCCTATCTGCGCGTAGCGCCGTTCACCACTTCGCTGAGCCGCGACACCCGGGATGACATTCTGGACGCTACGCGGGGCTCGTTCACCTCGCATGGTCTCGACTATGCTCCCACGTGGTCCGGAAGCGAACTGAACTTCATCAAGTATTTCGGGCAGTACTTCCGCTATATTGCGCTCGATAAGCCGAAACTACTGCCCATGCAGCGCAACGTGCGGCGGTCGCGGCTGATCGTCGCCACTGGCGTTCGGGTTGGCCTCGCGGCCGGCCTGGGCGGTCAAGGGCTCATCCCAGGCCGGTCCTCGACCGGCCAAGTCGCGCTCGGCGAGCGCTTCTTTGCCGGCGGCGGCACCACGGTTCGCGGCTTCTCTCAGGACGGTATTGGGCCCCGCCTGTCCGACGGCGTCTCCCCGGCCGGCGGCGACGCGATGTTTGTGTGGAACAGTGAACTCCGCTTCCCCCTGTTTAAGATTTTTGACGGGGTGGGTTTCGCCGATCTTGGCAACGTCTACGAGGGGATTGGGGACTTCCGGCCCTGGCAACTCCGCAAGGCCGCGGGATTCGGCCTCCGAATCCGCACTCCGTTTTTCCTCATCCGGCTCGACTACGGATTCAAACTCGACCGGAAGCCCGGGGAATCGCTGGGACGTCCCTTCATCAGCATTGGGCAGGCGTTCTAAGGGAACTCGACCCGATACACTCGAAAGGTGCGTACCCTTCTCTGGCTGCTCGCGGCAGCCCCTCTCGTTGCTCAACGCCCCTTCCCCGTCGAAGAGACCACCATCGCCCAAGTCCATGCGGCCTTTGAGGCCAAGCGCCTCACCTGCCAGTCCCTCGTGCAGGCCTATCTCGACCGGATCGCCGCCTACGATCAACAGGGCCCCACGATCAATTCTCTGATCCTGGTGAACCCGCGGGTGCTCGAAGAAGCCCGCGCCTTGGACCTCCGGTACGCGCAATCCGGCCCGGTGGGCCCGCTCCACTGCGTCCCGCTGATCGTTAAGGATAACTTTGAGACGGCCGGCTTGGCGACCACCAACGGCGCCCTCGTCTTCTCGAAGTATGTACCGGCCAAAGACGCCTTCCAAGTAGCCCGCGCCAAGCAGGCCGGGGCGCTGGTCCTGGCCAAGGCTTCGATGGCCGAATGGGCCTTCAGCCCTTACGAAACCGTGAACTCTGTTCTGCCCGGCTACACCCGGAACCCGTACGCCCTCGACCGGGTTACCGCCGGTTCAAGCGGCGGAACGGCTGCTGCCATCGCCGCCAACCTGGGATTGGCCGGCCTCGGTTCCGACACGGGAAACTCCATCCGTGGACCCTCTTCCCATCAGGCGCTGGTGGGCATCCGCTCCACCATGGGCCTAACCAGCCGCGCCGGGGTGTTTCCTTTGGTGCTGAACGCCGATATCGCCGGACCCATCACCCGCACCGTCGAGGATGCCGCAAAGCTTCTAGCCGTGATCGCCGGCACCGATCCGGACGATCCCGTCACGGCCCCGGCCGATCAACATCTCCCTCGGCTCAACCTGAACCCGCAGGCCCTTAAAGGCGCGACGCTCGGGGTGCTGAAGGAAGCGTATCTCCGCGACTCGACCGATCCCGAAGTCGTCGCGGTATTCGAAAAGGCGCTCGTCGAACTCCGCCGCGCCGGCGCCACGGTTATTGAGATCGCACCCGTCCCCGGTTTCGCCGAACTCCGCCGCGCGCCCAACGCCGGCCCCTGCATGGGATTCAAGAATGATCTCCACCGCTTCCTCGCCGCCCGCTCCGGGCAAGTCCCGGTGCAAACGCTGGCCGAGATTCTGAAGTCCAACCAGTTTCATCCGAACGTGCAGCGGCGGCTCGAAACCGCCGAGCGGGGACCGGCCAACGGTCCGGACTCGCCAGCCTGCCAGGCCGACGCCGCCTATCGCGAGAAGTTCCGCCAAGCCGTCCTGCAGGCGATGGACCAGTACAAGCTCGATGCCTACCTCTTCCCGACCTGGAGCAATCCGCCCCGCCGCATCGGCGATCTCAATACGCCGCACGGCGATAATAGCCAAGTCTTCTCGCCCACCACCGGCTTCCCTGCCCTCAACGTTCCCATTGGCTACACCCGCGGCAACCAGCTTCCGCTGGGCATGACGCTCTTGGGCCGCCCCTGGTCAGAAACGGCCCTTATCAATCTTGCCTTCGCCTACGAGCAGGCCACGCACCACCGTCGCCCCCCGGCGTCCGCCCCGCCGCTGCCGAAGCGCCGCCGTTAATGGCTGTGCCGCGGAATCTCCTTGCCGATGTCCTGATACTTCACCGCAAACTCCAGCACCCCGCCCTCTCCGAGCTGGCCGACGTGCTTCTGGTACAACTCCTGCCACGGCGACTGCGGCGCCGCGGGCTCCACCCGCATCGTCTCGCGCCGCGCCTCCAGCTCTTCCTCGGACAGGAGCACATCAACCCGCCGGGTATTCAGGTCCACCCGGACCGAATCTCCCGTTTTAAGCAGGGCGAGTCCACCGCCAACGGCCGCCTCCGGCGACGCATTCAAAATCGACGGACTCGCCGAAGTGCCGCTCTGCCGCCCATCTCCCATGGTCGCCAACTGGTTCACCCCGATCTTCACCAGGGCATCCGGCGGCAACATGTTGACCACCTCGGCAGCCCCCGGATAGCCGACCGGACCGGTTCCCCGGATCACCAGAATGCAGTGTTGGTCGATGTTTAACGAAGGATCGTTAATCCGTTCGTGATAATCTTCCGGTCCCTCGAAGACGATCGCGCGGCCGGTGAAGGCGTTCTCGTCGCCCTCGTTTTCCAGGTAGCGGTGGCGGAACTCGTGGCCGATTACCGACGTTTTGACCAGGGCATTGTCGAACAGGTTGCCCTTCACGACCAGGAATCCGGCGTGCTCTTTGAGCGGGCGATCCATGGGATGGATCACGATCGGGTCTGCCGTTACGCAGTCGGCATAAGCGACGCCCACGGTCTTTCCGGACACGGTCAGCGCATTCTCGCGGATGTGCCCGCCGCGCATCAATTCGCCGATAATGGAAGGCACGCCGCCGGCCCGGTGAAAATCTTCGCCCAGGAAATCGCCGGCCGGCTGGATGTTAGCCAGCAGGGGGATATGGTGGCCCACCGTTTCCCAGTCTTCCACCTTCAGCTCCACCCCGATGTGACGCGCGATGGCGATGATGTGAGGGGGACAATTAGTGGAGCCGCCGATGGCCGAGTTGACGACAATGGCGTTTTCGAACGCTTCGCGGGTGAGGACCTTTGACGGCGTGAGGTTCTCGGCTACCATGGCGACAATGCGTCGGCCGGTTTCGTAGGCCATCTGTCCGCGCTCCCGGTACGGAGCTGGGATGGCCGCGCACCCGGGCAAGGACATTCCCAGCGCCTCGGCCAGCGAATTCATCGAAAGCGCGGTGCCCATCGTGTTGCAATGTCCCGCCGACGGCGCCGAGGCGACTACCATGTCAACAAATTCGGAGTAGTCGATCTCGCCAGCGGCGTGGAGGCGGCGCGCCTCCCACACCGCCATCCCGCTTCCCGCCGGTTTTCCCTTAAAGTAACTGTTGAGCATTGGACCGCCACTCAACACAATTGAAGGGATGTTAACCGTCGCAGATGCCATGATGCAGGCTGGGGTCGTTTTATCGCAGCCGGTAGTGAGTACGACGCCGTCGATCGGGTAACCATGCAGGATTTCGGTAAGGGTGAGGTAGGACAGATTGCGATCGATGGAAGCAGTCGGCCGGCGACAGCTTTCCTGGATCGGATGGGTCGGGAAGACAAGGGGGACGCCACCAGCATCCCGGATTCCGTCCCGGAGGCGGCTGGCGAGGTCGAGGTGAATCCGATTACAAGGGGACAGATCCGATCCGGATTGCGCAATGCCGATTATGGGCTTGCCCCCTTGGAGCTCGTCGCGGGTCAACCCGTAGTTGGTCATCCGCTCGAGATAGATCGCCATATTCCCGGGATCGCTGGGATTATCGAACCATGCCCGGCTGCGTAAGCGCCCTTTTACCTGCTCTTTAGGATCGGTTGTCATAGAATTCACTTTCACTTATTCGCTCTGGCTTTGCTCCCGCGCCGCACGGGTGGCCAGTTCATCACAGCGGTTGTTGTCTGCATGGTTCGCGTGCCCCTTGGTCCAATGCCAATGGGTCTCGTGGCGGCTCACCTGATGGTCGAGCTCCTCCCAGAGATCGCGGTTCACCACCGGGGACTTGTCGGCTTTCACCCAGCCCCGCTTCTTCCATCCATGAATCCACTGGGTGATGCCGTTCTTCACGTATTCTGAATCGGTTGTGACGATTACTTCACATTTTTCTTTCAGGATTGCAAGGCCCTTGATTGCGGCCATGAGCTCCATGCGGTTGTTGGTGGTCGCCTTCTCCGAGCCGTACATTTCTTTGGTGTGCTCGCCGAAACGCAGGACGCACGCCCACCCGCCGGGTCCCGGGTTGCCGAGGCAGGCTCCGTCCGTGATGAGTTGCACTTTCTTCACGCCGCGACCAGCTCCCGAGTGAAGAAGCGGTCTACCAAGTCGCGGATCTCCTGCGCGGATTTGGCGTGATAGATTTCAACGCGCAGCTTGGCTCCGTTTCGCACCCCGTGCGTGAAGTAGCTGGCGAACTGCTTCATTTTGCCGATCGTGTCGGGGATCTCCTCTTCATCAAGCATCCGGTAGTAGAGGCTCATGATCTCGTAGCGATCGGTCTCCGAGGGCTCCCAATACTCGCCGGTCGCGAGGTACTCGCCGATCTGCCGGAATATCCAGGGGTTGGAGGAGGCGGCCCGGCCGATCATCACGGCGTCGCAGGTGGTTTGGCGGTACATGCGGACGGCGTCCTCTGGCGTGAGGATGTCGCCGTTGCCGATCACCGGGATCTTGACCGCATCCTTTACTTCAGCGATGCGAGTCCAATCCGCTGAACCGGAATAGCCTTGTTCGCGCGTCCGGGGATGGAGAGCGATCACGGAGACGCCGATGTCCTCTGCCATCCGGGCCATTTTCACGTGGACCAGTTCCTTGTCGTTCCAGCCGGCGCGGAACTTCATGGTAAGCGGGATCTTGATTGCCGCCTTGACGCTCTCGAGGATGTTGCGAACCAGATCCAGGTCGCGCAAGCACCCGGAGCCACCGTTGCACTTGGTGACCTTCTTCACCGGGCACCCGAAGTTGATGTCGACGGCGTCGAAGCCGATATCTTCACAGATGCGGGCCGCTTCGGCCATCACTGTCGGATCGGACCCAAACAATTGAGAACTTATCGGGTGCTCTTCGGGTTCAAAGGATAAGTAGTTGAAACTTTTCTTCCGTCTGCCACCATCTGAACCTACGACGCCGTGCGAACTGGTGAACTCCGTCATGAGCAAACCACAATGGCCTTGATTTCGGATGAGCCGGCGGAATACGGTATCGGTGATGCCCGCCATTGGCGCTAGGACGGTCGCTGGTTCGATGCGAACCGGCCCCATGGCGTAGCCCCGCGGAAAGTCGATAGACTGCATTCTTTTATTGTACGAACGAAAGAGGGTCCGAAGATGAAAAAGCACATTCTAGTCTTGAGTTTGGCGGTCGCCGCCGCCGGGTTTTCGTCGTGCGCAAAGCAGCCCAGTGCACCGCAGGCGGCGGCTACGGCAGATGCGCCGATCGAAGCCCAGCCCTTGACCGCTGCGACCCCGGAAGTACCCGCGCCGCCTCCTGTTCGGGAGCACGCCTTCAAGCCCGTCGGCGCGAAACGTCCTGCGCCAGCTGCTGCGCCGACGCCGATGGCGTCAACTCCGGCCCCCTCCGCCGCTCCGAAGCCCGTCCCGGTGCCTGTACCGGTGATGAACCCACCTTCGGCTGAACCGCCCCAGCAGGTGGCGCAGACACGCCCGGTCGCGCCCGCCCCTCCCCCTCCTCCGCCGCCCGAGCCCATGAAGGTGACGCTGAAAGAGGGCTCCGTCATCGCGATACGCCTCGGGGAGACCCTCGACAGCGAAAGAAACAAGATCGGCGACTCGTTTTCGGCTTCCTTAGCCGAACCGATTGTCATTGACGGGTTCGTGATTGCTGAGCGGGGCGCCCGGGTCAGCGGCAAAGTGGTGGACCTCGACCGGGCGGGGCGAGTGAAGGGCGTGGCGGTTCTGCAATTGGCCCTCACGGAAGTCACGACGGCCGACAATCAGCGCGTTCCCATCGTGACCGATGCCTTTTTGACGAAGGGACCGGACACGACGAAGAGCGACGCGGCCAAGGTGGGGATTGCGGCCGGTGTTGGCGCGGCGATCGGCGCCATTGCGGGTAGAGGCAAGGGCGCGGCAATCGGGGCCGGGGCCGGCGGTGCCGCGGGCACGGGCGTCGTGCTCGCCACGCGCGGCAAGCCAGCCGTTCTCCCCGCCGAAACACTTGTGCGGTTTAAGGTCGCCCAAGCGGTGACGATCACCGAGAAGCTGTGAGGCTTGGCTATTTCTCCGTCTTTTGGAGAATGGAGATCACTTCGCTACCGCCGAAGGCCGTTTTGCCGACAACGACACCCAGAAAGGCAAACCCGGCTTCGCCAGCCTGGTTGAGTTCCTTTTGCATGGTGGAAGTCTTGGAAGTAGCGGCAAGTTTGTACTGAATGCGGCCGGCCTTGCTATCGGGATTGAACTCGAGAATCACGGCGACCTCCTTGCCCCCGAAGGTTGAGGAGAACACGGTCTGGCCGCAATAGGCGAAGCCTTCCTCGCCGGCTTGGTTCAGTTCCTTCTCCATGGTGGAGGTTTTCGAGGTCGCCACCAGCTTGTATTTGCGTCCAGCGGTAGCTGCGGTGGCGTCTTTCTTCATGACGGTGATCACCTCGCTACCCCCAAAGGAAGATTCGCCGCCCATCACCCCAGCGAAGATGTATCCTTCAGCGGCTGCGGCGTTGAGCTCCTTTTCCATGGTGGAAGTTTTCGACGTCGCCAGGACGCGGTAGTCGAGTTTCGCATCGGCGGCGAGGAGCAGGCACGCGGACGCGGCAAAGGTGCTAAGGAAGGAAAGGCGCATATCGCCATGTTAATCTGGCGGCCATGATTCGGGACCTGTTTTGTGAATATTCCGTAAGGAAATTAATCCAGCTCGCCGGGCGCGTGGATGCCTGTCTGGAGCGGCTGGACGACGGGCAGATTTGGCAACGAGGAAGCGAGGCGGAGAATGCCGTGGGGAATCTGGTTCTCCACCTCGAAGGGAATGTGCGGCAGTGGGCGATGAGTGCGGTTGGGGGCGAGACCGACGTTCGAATGCGCGACGCGGAGTTCGCGGCGAGGGGGGGAGTGGAAAAGGCGGAGCTACGGAGCCGGCTTGCGGAAGCGGTAGCCGCCGCTGCGCAAGTAATTTCCGGATTGACGGAGGACCGCTTGGTGGAAAGCGTCCGGGTGCAAGGCTATGAGCTCTCCGCGCTGGAGGCGGTCTATCAGGTGGTCGACCACTTTGCGGGCCACGCAGGGCAGATCCAGTTGCTGACGAAGTGGTATACGAAGCAGGACCTCGGTTTCTATGCCCATCTCTCGAACCCGGCGCATGGGGAAGATACCCCGTAACGGTAGGGCCAGTACGGAAGTAGGAATAAAAAAAGAATTGGCGCCCAAGTGTGCCATACTAGGATCTGCGTGGTTCGTCTGTTCGCTAATTTTGGTGTTTTTCGTCAGTCCGGCCTTCGAGCCTCTCTCCCGATCGTGCCCCAATTCGCTGCCGGGCAACTTCGATTTCAGGAGATTTAAGATGAAAAACATTTTTGTTGGCAATTTGAGCTTCGGCGCGACCGAGAACGGCGTGCGTGCAGCGTTTGAGCAGTACGGTACCGTGGATCGCGTCAATGTAATCACCGACCGTGACACGGGCCAAGCCAAGGGCTTTGCCTTCGTCGAAATGGCGAATAACGAAGAGGGTGACCGGGCGATCGACGAACTCAACGGTTCGGAGATGGACGGCCGTGCGATGAACGTCAGCGAAGCGCGTCCGAAGCCGGAAGGCGGACGCAGCGGCGGCGGTGGCGGCTACGGCGGCAATCGCGGCGGTGGCGGCGGCGGTCGGAACCGTTACTAACCAGTAACCAGAAAAGGCCGGAATCCTGCGGGATTACTCTAATAGAGAGTTCCTTATGCTCCATATCCTTTGGCTGGCAATCGCTACGGTGGGCGGTCTGTGCGCCCAGAAAGCCGATTCCGCGTTTTTCGAAGCGAAGATCCGGCCAGTTCTGGCAAGCCAATGTTATGCGTGCCATTCGGCGAAGTTGAAGGCGCCGATGGGCGGTCTGGTGCTGGACACCAAGGCCGGGCTGGCGGCCGGAGGCGTGAATGGGCAGGTGGTAGTGCCTGAGAAGCCAGCAGAGAGCCGGTTGTTGACGGCGTTGCGCTATACCGATCCGCATTTGCAGATGCCGCCATCAGGGAAGCTCGCAGACCCGGTAGCCGAGGACTTTGCCACGTGGATTGCAGCCGGGGCCGTGGACCCGCGAACCGCACCGGCTGGGGGCGAGACAACAAAGGCTTTGCGGGGAATGTCCCTGGACGAGGGGCGGAAGTGGTGGGCGTTTCAGCCAATTAAGTCGTTGACGCCGCCACCCGTGAAGGACCGGAAGTGGGCGCAAGGGAAGATCGACGAGTTTATTCTCGCCAAGCTGGAAGCGGGCGGATTTGCCCCTTCGGCACCTGCGGACAAGCGGACCCTGGTGCGGCGGGCCTATATCGATCTGGTGGGCTTTAAGCCGACCTACGAAGAGGTGGAGGCGTTTGCCGCGGATGTGTCGCCGGAGGCTTGGCCCAAGTTGATCGACAAGCTGCAAGCGCTGCAGCAGTATGGCGAGCGGTGGGGACGGCACTGGATGGACGTGGCTCGGTACGGCGAGGACAATTCAACCGCCGAGGCCACCAATCAACCGTACCCGTTCGCGTGGCGGTACCGGGATTGGATCATCGAGGCGATGAACCGGGACGTGCCGTATGACCGGTTTGTAAAACTGCAATTGGCGGCGGATCTGATGCCGGACGCCCCCCGCGCGGATTGGCGGGCCTTGGGATACCTCGGTGCCGCGCCAATCTATCATAAGGATCAACGACTTTCGAAAGATGTAATCGGTGGATTCCTGGCCGATGACTGGGACGAGCGGATTGATGCGGTAACCCGGGGTCTGCTGGGCATGACGGTGGCTTGCGCGCGCTGCCACGACCATAAGTTCGACCCGATCCCCACGAAGGATTACTACGGATTAGCGGGGGTATTCGCATCGACCGCTCGGACGGAACGACCGCTGTTTGACGTGGAGCCCGAAGTGGAGGCGCGGTACCTGTGGGTGCAACGGCGGCTGATCGACCTGCGGTATTCGGTGAATCTGCTAACGAACGAAGCCTCGACGGTGGTGGACAGCGATAAGCGCGTGGCAAAGTGGCAGGCGGAGATTGAAACCCTGAAGGCCGAGATGTTGGGCTTGCAGGCAAAGCATCCAGCGCTCGTGAAGAGCGTGGAACGGTACTGGACGCCGCCGGAGCCGCGTGGGAACGGCCCGCGGCGGCGGGGCGGATTCGCTTCGACCGAGCCGTTTATGAACGCGGTCTATGATGCGGCGCAGTATGTGGACGGCTCCGATGCACACTACACGTTTCTGGTCTATCAGCCGGGCGAGGCGCGGGATGTCCCGGTGTTCCGGAACGGCAATGTCGCAACGCCAGGTGAGATCGTCCCGCGGCACTTTCTCTCCGTGCTGGCGCAAGGCGAGAACCGGTTCGGAAAAGGTTCGGGACGCTTGGAGTTGGCCGAGAAAATCTTCTCCGACGGAGCGCCGCTCGCGGCCCGCGTGATTGTGAACCGGGTATGGGGCTGGCACTTCGGCAGGCCCCTCGCCGCAACGGCGAGCGACTTCGGGGTGCAGGGTGAAGCCCCGACGCATCCCGAGCTGTTGACGCATTTGGCGGCCGAGTTCGTGGGGCACGGGTGGTCACTGAAGTGGCTCAACCGGGAGATCATGACTTCGGCAGCGTATCAACAGGCCAACCGGCCGCGGCCGGAGATGATGAAGGCGGACCCGACCAATACGCTGGTGTGGCGGATGGCGCCCCGGCGCATGGATATTGAGTCCTATCGCGATACCTTGCTCCGGGCGACCGGGCGGCTGGACCACACGCAGTACGGGCCGTCGCAGGACCTGGAGACGGCGGAGAACGTGCGGCGGACCGTCTATAGCCGGGTGAGCCGGAGCCGGCTGAGCCCGTTGTTGAAGCACTATGACTTCCCCGACCCGATGCAGAGTAGCGGCGGGCGCGACCTGACGACGACGTCACTGCAGCAGTTGTTCGTGTTGAACAGCCAGTTCCTGCAGGATGCGGCCGCGGCGATCGCGAAGTCGGTGCGGGACGTGCCGACCGAGTCGCGGCGCATGCGGGAGCTTTACCGGCGGCTGCTGTCCCGGGACCCGAGCGCGGCGGAGTTGGATTTGGCGTTGAGCTTTCTGGCGAAGGGAACGCTCGAACAATACGCGCAGGTTTTGTTGTCGACCAACGAGGAGATTTTATGGCCTTAGCCCGGCGAGAGTTGATTCAGGCGGCGTTTGGATTGCTGGGGAATCTTGGCATCAGTTCGGCGATGGGCCACTATACCGGCCAGAGAACGCCCGGCAAAGCGAAGCGCGTCATCAGTCTGTTCTTGGCCGGTGGACCGTCGCAGGTCGATCTGTTCGATCCCAAGCCGATGCTCGTGAAGTATCAGGGGCAGCGCCCGGGCGGCGTGGACTTGCGGACGGAACGGCAGACTGGGGGGCTGATGCCCACGCCGTTCGCTTTTTCGAAGCGAGGACGGAACGGGATTGACGTGAGCGACATCCTGCCGAAACTCGGCGGGGTGATCGACGAGATCAGCGTGATCCGGTCGATGTACTCGTTCAACCCGACGCATACCCCGGCGTCGAGCCTGTATCACACGGGTACGATTCTCGCCAACCGCCCGTCCATCGGGTCGTGGATCTCGTACGGGTTGGGGTCGGAGAACCAAAACCTGCCGTCGTTTGTTGCGCTGAACTCGGCGGGGCCGGCCGCGCGGTCGGCGTTTCTTCCGGCGGAACATCAGGGGATGCCGTTGAACGGAGCGGACGTGGAGCCGGAGAAGATGATCCCGAATCTGCGCAACAAGCTGCTCGACGCGACCGCGCAGCGGCGGCAACTCGACGCCGTGCAGGCATTGAACCGGCGGTTCACGGAGTCCTTTGGGGCGGATGAGTTCCTGGCGGGGCGGATTGAATCGATGGAGGCGGCTTACCGGATGCAGTTTGAGGCGACCGACGCTTTCGACGTGCGGAAGGAGACGGCCGAGACGCGGGCGCTGTACGGGGAGACGCCGTTTGGGAATGGGTGCTTGCTCGCCCGGCGGTTGGTGGAGCGGGGGGTGCGGTTCGTGAACGTGGGGTCCGGCGATTGGGACGACCACAAAGACATTGAGGCGGCGTACAAGAAGAAGATCCCGGCGATGGACCAGGCGGCGGCGGCGTTGATTACGGACTTAAAGCGACGGGGGATGTTAGAGGACACGGTCGTGATGTGGGGTGGCGAGTTCGGACGGACGCCGGTATCGGAGAGCGGAACGGGCCGGGACCACAATCCCTATGGCTTTACGATGTGGGTCGCCGGGGGAGGATTCCGGGGCGGCATCGCCCACGGGGCTACGGATGAGTTCGGCTTCAAGGCGGTGGAGAACCGGGTGTCGATCCACGATCTGCATGCGACGATTCTGTATGCGTTGGGGCTCGACCACACGCAGTTGACGTATCGATACGCGGGCCGGGATTTCCGGTTGACGGATGTGTTTGGGAATGTGGTGAAGGGGATTTTGGCGTAGACCAGATGCGAATCACCAGCGTGACCGTTTATCAATTGCGGGCTCCGCTCAGCCGGCGGTTCGGCTGGTCCCTGAACTGGACCTCCACGCGGACGGCGACGCTCATCGAAGTCACGACCGACGCCGGGCTGACCGGATGGGGCGATGGGAACTGGGGCGGGCAACGGTTGGTGGATCATCCGGAGTTGGTCGTAGGACGGAGTCCGTTCGAGGTGGAAGCGATCTTCGACGACCTGCGCCCTGAAGCGGGGCACCAAACGCGAAGGGGCGAGGCGACGGCAGGTGGCCTCGACCAGGCGCTGTGGGACTTGTGCGGGCAGGCCGTGGGGAAACCGGTATGCGACCTGCTGGGCCCGCGGCACCGGAGCCAGGTCCAACCCTACCTGACAGCGCTATACCGCCAGGATTGGCCCGACCTTGCCGAGGGATTAGCCGAAGAGGCGCTGGCCTGGCGCGAGCGCGGCTGGCGGCGCATGAAGATGAAGATCGGCTACGATCCAACGACCGACCTGCGCGCGGCGCGGACCGTGCGGCGGGCGCTGGGCGACGACATCGGGCTGGGCGTGGATGCCAATTGCGCCTACGACGCGGGGACGGCGCTGGCGCTGGGCGCCCAGATGGAAGAGCTTAACCTGATGTGGTGGGAAGAGCCGTTGCTGGCCGATGACTTGGCAGGATACGACCGGCTGGCGGCCGGGCTGCGGATGCCGATTGCCAGCGGCGAAACGATGAGTACGGACCGGCTGATCCTCGATTACGTCCAGCCGCGGCGCGTGGCCATCCTGCAGCCAGACTTGGACACCGTCGGCTTCACGGGAGGCCGCAGGCTATCCCAGCTATGCTGGCTAAACCGTATCCGGCTGGTACCGCACAACTGGGGTACCGCGGTGCGGACGGCAGCGACGCTGCATTGGCTGGCAGCCACGCCGCCCTTGACACCGGCCCTTGCCGGGGCCGAAATGCTGTTTGAATTCGACCAGACCGAGAGCCCGTTCCGCGACGCGGTGGTCCGGGAGTCGGTGCGGCCCCCCGTCGAGGGCGGCCCGATGGAGGTGCCCGAGGGGCCGGGGCTCGGGATCCATATTGAGCGAGAGGCTGTGGCGGCGTTTACGGAGCGACGGATTGTGATTCGGTAGGCCGGATCAGCAGCACCAGGACGATCGAGAGCAAAGCCACGCTAGCGAAGACGCCGAAGATAGCCAGCAGCGGCGTTTGCAGATCGCGTAGCGCGCCGAAACCCCAATCGGCGAAGCCTCCACAACTGATGCTGACCAGGTTCATGAGGCCGTAGCCGGTGGCACGCACCTGCGGCCGCGTGATCTGGCAAAGGATCGGCATGTTGTTCGAATCGAAGAAACCCCAGCCAAGGCCGAACAGGATGAGAAACGCGATCGCAACGCCCAGCTGACCCGTGCTGGGCGAATAGCCGACGCCCATCATGGCGATAACAATCAGACCCATGCCGAGGGCGCTCGTGTAAATGCGGCCGCGGTCCGTACGCTTCATCCACGCATCGGCCAGCCAGCCGCCGGCGAAGGCGGCGATGATGGCGGCGACCATCCAATAGAGCGTTGCCGAGACGCCCGCCTTTCCCTGGCCGATGCCGAACTCGGTCTTGAGGATGGCGGGCATCCAATCCCGAACGATCCAGCCGGCCATCGCGGGGAGTGTGAAATAGAGCACCAGCAAGAGGAACGAGCGGTTCGAAAGCAGCTCGCGCAGGGTGCCTTGCGGCGAGGCCGAACGCGCTTCGACGGCGGGCGCATTCCTAACCGCCAAGAATAACGGGACCGCATACAGCATGCCGATGAGCCCGCACAGTTCGAACATCCCCCGCCAGCCGAAGTCCGGATTGTCTGCCGCATAGCCGCTGAAGCCGCCGATGATCACGCCGATGTAGATGCCCATCTGGTGCATGCCGACGGCGCGGGAACGCGTTTCGCCCTGATGGTAATCGGCGATGAGGGCCAGCGCGGCCGGGATGTAGAACGCCTCGCTGATGCCCATGACGGCGCGGGTGAGCAGGAGCTGATCAAAGGTCGTCACCTGCCCGGTGGCCCAGGTGATGGCGGACCAGACGAGAAGGCTGCCGGCGATCACATGGCGCCGGCTGAAGCGGTCGGCGAGGTACCCACCGACTGGGCTGAGCAAGGCGTAGGTCCACTTAAACAGTGCGAGGATTTTTCCCCAATTGGCATCGGATCCAATGTCGGGGATGTCCGTCATCAGCGAGAACTTCATGGCCGCGAGCATCTGGCGATCCAGGTAATTCAGAAGCGCCACGGGCACGAGGAGGGCGACGACGAACCACGCGTAGTGGCGAGCAAACATAAGGCGCTATGGTAGCACTTCGACCTTGGCCGACAATGATGCGTATGAGCTACGAGTATTTGACTTTTGATGGGGCCGCCCCCGTGGCGACGATCACCTTGAACCGGCCGCAGCGGCGGAACGCACTATCGTTGGGATTGATGAGGGAACTGCTGGCGTGTCTTGCGGAGGTAGGGGAGCGGCCGCGGGAGATTCGGGCCGTCGTATTGGCGGCGGCCGGGGACGTGTTCTCCTCCGGGCACGATTTGAAGGAGATGGTGGGGCGCGAAGAGGCCGAGTACCGGGAGCTGTTTGCAGTGTGCAGCGAGTTGATGCAGCGGGTGCAGTCGATCCCGCAGCCGGTGATCGCGGCGGTGCAAGGGTTGGCCACGGCGGCGGGGTGCCAGTTGGTCTGCTCGTGCGACCTGGCCGTGGCGAGCGAGCGGGCGGGATTCGCGACTCCGGGGGTGAAGATCGGGCTGTTTTGTTCTACGCCGATGGTGGCGCTGACGCGGGCGGTGGGCCGGAAACGCGCGATGGAGATGCTGCTGACCGGACGCGTCGTCGACGCGGCCACGGCGGCCGAGTGGGGCATCGTCAACAGGGTGGTAGCCCATGAGGCACTGCTGGCCGAGGCCGGGCGGCTCGCCGCCGAGGTCGCGGCCGCCAGTTCGATGACCGTGGGGGTGGGCAAGCGGGCCTTCTATGAGCAGATCGACCTGGGACAGGCCGCCGCTTACGAGTACGCCAGCGAGGTGATGACGCAAAACGCAAAGGCGGCCGATGCCCAGGAGGGGATCAACGCGTTTCTCGAGAAACGTCCGGCATGCTGGGCAGGGCGCTGAGTTCGTTCAACACCAGGTGACGGTCGTGTTCCGAGGAGAGCCGCTTGGCGGCGGCGGCAACGGCGGCCAGGGACTCCGGGCTGAGCGCGGGGCGGTGCAGGAGTTTCTGAAGCACTTCTCGCCGCTCGTGGTCCGTGGAGATGGCATCGAGCGCCCCGAAAAACGAGGCGCGCACCGGTGGCGCGTCGACGTAGATGTCGATCGCACGCTTCAAGACCCGGGCCTTGTCATGATCTGAGCCGATGCCGGGAACGACAGCGAGCAAGGGGCCTAGGGACTCTGCGGACGGTCCGAGGACTTTGAGTAGAATCTCGGCTCGATCGTGGTCGGAGTTGATGCGGGAGACCGAGGCCGCGAAGCGGGTTAGCATGGCCGGTGGCAGCTCGGCGGCCATCTCGATGAGCATGGTGCGGCGATCGTGATCGGAGTTAAGCGTATCGACAAAGCCAAGCACCGGCCCTTCCAGGCCCCGGAACCGCCGCGCGGTGTCGGCGAGGAAGGTTCGCTTCTCGGAGTCCGAATTGATCTCGCTGGCGATGCGGAGAGTGCGGCGGAGGAGTTCCTCTGTCGGGGAGACCCTTAGGAGAAGCTCTTCGAGGTAGAGGCGTTTCGTGTGGTCGTTGCCGACGGTGCGGATCTCGCGCAGCGCACCTTCAGGACCGCCGGCGGTGAGCCATCGGCTGAGGCGGTCCGAAAGGTTAATGGGTTCGTTTCGTAACCATGTAGAGAGCTCACGGCCCAGAAAGCGCTCGGCTTCCTTATCATAGGGTTGGCGAATGCCGCCAGAAAAATAGAGCCGGCTGATTTCGCCGTTGGGGCCAGCTTCGATTTCGATTTGACGGGGCAGCCAACGGTCACCAGCGACGATGACGAGCTTTGAGCCGGGGGTCATGTGAGCGACGTCCTGATCGTCGGCGGTAAAGTCGATGTCGCCGCGCAGCTTAAACTCGCGGCGGGTTTGGTCATCGGTGACCAGGTGGCGGATACGATAGCCGCCAAAGCCAAGCAGATGGCTATATGGCGTGGATTGGGAGACAGCAAACAGAAGCAGCAACCCGGCGCCGAGGACTAGCGGATGGGAGGCTGAAGGCATGCGGTTGCGTGCGGAATCGAGCAGGGCTTCGAGGCGGACGAAGATCTCCTTGCGGCGGCCCGCGCCGGCGGCGAGGATGGGCGCCCGTTCCACCAGGGAGAGTTCCGCGACACGGGCGAGCGCTTCGGCGTAGGGCTTGGTGGCGCCGGAGTGGGCGACAACCCAGTCGTCACAAGCCATCTCGCGTTCGCGATCCAGTTGGCGGCCGATCCAATAAACGGCGGGATGGAAGGCGAAGACGGCGCGCACAAGGCGTTCGCCGAGGGTGGCCCAGTCGTCGCCGCGTTCGAGATGCGCGGACTCGTGGAGGAGCACCTGATGCAGCTGATCCGGCGTGAGGTCGCTCGCCATGGCTTCCGGCAGAAGAATGGCGGGACGGCGGTAACCGACGGCCATCGGCATCGTGATCCGCGACGAGACGCGAACCGTGACGGGACGAGCCAAGGGGAGAGGCGGCTTGTGCGACGTGAGTTTGCTTTTCTTCTTCCACCGGCGCAGTGTAAAGTACGCAATGGCTAGGCGGAGAAGTTGGAAAAGCGCGAGGAGGACGGCGAAGGCAACGAGGACTTCGACGGGATCCTCCGAAGGAAGTTCAACGAGCGGGCGAGACTGCGTGGGTAAAGCGGCTTCGAAATCAGCGGTTAGCGAACTGGGGGCCTGCTGCCGGACCGGGGCAGGTGCCGCCGGAATCGCTACTTCGAACCATCGCTTCAGCGGAAGCTGCCGTAAGGCGGGAAGAAGAAGGACGACCGCCAGCGTCAACTGCCAGATGGCAAGACGGGTGGCGGCGCTGCAGCGTGTCTGGCGGCGCAGGACAAGCCAGACGGCCGAGGTGAGCAACGTGCCTTGCCAGAGAGAGTTCAGCAATGCGCTCGAGAATGTTTCGTTCACTTGGCCTCCTCAACCAGCTTCCGCAGACGTTTCATTTCCGCGGAGCTGAGCTTTTCCGACTTCAAAAGATTGCTGACGAGTTGTTCGGCCGAGTTCTCAAAAAAACGGCTCAGGACGTGGCGCAGGGCGGATTGGCGGGCCTGTTCGCGGGGAACGCGTGGCTTATAAAGAAAGGCGCGGCCATCCTTTTCGTGGTCGAGGTAGCCCTTCTCCTCGAGGATCCGCAAGGTCGTGAGGAGCGTCGTGTAGGCGAGCGGCGGCTCCGCCGGAAGGGCGTCGAGAACGTCCTTGACGGTAGAGGGTCCGCGATCCCAAAGGACGTTCATCAAGCGGAGTTCCGATTCGGTGAGAGTGGGCGATTCTTTGCGGGCCATGAAGTCTTAAAGAATTAGTAGCATGGCCGAAGAGAGTCGTCAACTAAAGAATTAGTTTTTTCTGACTAGCCGTCGAGGCCGATCATGGCGCCGCCCGGGGCGACGTCGAGATGCAGCGCGGCGGGTGTCTTCCCGAGGCCGGGCATGAGACTCATGCTGCCCGCGACAGCGGTAACGAAGCCCGCGCCCGCCCGGAGATAGGCGTCCGTAACGGTGAACTCGAAACCTTCCGGCGCGCCCAGCACTTTGGCGTTGTCGCTAAAGGAGTACTGCGTTTTCGCGATGCAAACCGGCAAGTGGCCGAAGCCGTCGGCTTCGAGCTTGCGGAGCTTGCGGGCCGCCGCGGGCGCGATGGCAACTTCGCCGGCACGGTAGATTTTCGTGGCGACGCGGCGGATTTTGTCAGCCAGAGGAAGCGCGGGCTCGTACAGCGATTGCGCCTGGCCGCCCGGGGAGGCGACGACGAGTTCGGCCAGTTCCCTGCCCCCTTCTCCACCCTGACCGTAGACGTCGCTGAGAGCGCAAGGCGCCTGCAGCGTGTTGCGGCAGTAGTCGACGAGCCAGGCAAGATGGGCCGGATCGTCCTTCGGGAAACGGTTGACAGCTACGATCGCTGGGATGCCAAACGAGCGGGTGTTCTCGACGTGGCGGGCGAGATTGGCGACCCCAGCGGCGAGCGTATCGAGGGTGACTTCGGCGCTGCCGCTCTGGGCGGCCACAGCGCGGACGCTGGCTACGAGGACGGCGACATGCGGACGGATGCCTGAGGCGGGCATGACGATATCGAAGAACTTTTCGGCGCCGAGGTCAGCAGCGAAGCCGGTCTCGTTGACGACGTAGTCAGCCAGCCCCATGCCCATCCTCAAGGACGCTACGCTGGCGGTGCCGTGGGCGATGTTGGCAAACGGGCCGGAGTGGACCAGCGCCGGGGTGCCCTCGGTGGTTTGGACGAGGTTGGGGTGGATGGCGTCGGCGAGAAGCATGACCAGGGAGCCGGTGATGCCGAGTTCGTCGGCGCGGACGAAGCGGCCTTGGCGCGTGGCGCCGACAATGATGTTGCCAAGGCGGCGGCGGAGGTCTTCAAGCGACGAGGATAGACCCAGAATGGCCATCATCTCCGAGGCGGCCGTGATAACGAATCCGGTTTCGCGGGGAGCGCCGTTGATGCGGCCGCCCAAGCCGGTGATGATCTCGCGGAGCGAACGATCATTCACGTCGAGAGCCCGGGGCCAGTCGATGGTTTGCGGGTCGAGGTCCAGGGGATTGCCGTGGTAGATGGAGGCATCGAGAAGGGCAGCGAGAGTGTTTTGGGCGGCGGCGACGGCGTGGAAGTCCCCCGTGAAGTGAACATTGATGCGATCGTGGGGAACGACCTGCGAAAGCCCGCCGCCCGTGGCGCCCCCCTTCTGGCCGAACACGGGCCCGAGCGAGGGTTGGCGCACGGTGGCGACGGCGTTCTGGCCGATTTTCGTCAGAGCCTGTGCGAGGCCGATGGTGGTGACCGTCTTTCCTTCCCCGTGCACGGTGGGCGTGATGGCCGTCACCAGAATCAGCTTGCCGCGCTGCGGGGGCAGTTCGGCGAGAAGATCGAGATGGACCTTGGCCATGTGGGGGCCATAGGAGTGCAGGTAGCGAGAGGGAACGCCGAGGCGTGTGGCGACATCGAGGATAGGCAGCATCAGGAAATAGAATAGCGGGAACATTCGTCTTCTGCGCCTCGTACCAGCACTGCAGGATGAACGATCTTCGATACGCCCTGCGCACGGCGGCACAACAGCCTTGGTTTACGGCCGCGGTGGTGGGCACGCTGGCTTTAGGGATTGGGCTAAACACAACGGTATTCACGCTGGTCAACGGGGTACTGTTCAACCCATTGCCATTTCCCGGCGGGGACCGGCTGGTCATTGTGCAGGCGACGCAGCCGGCGCAAGGACGGGAGAGCGCGGGCGTCTCTTACGCCGACTGGGAGGATTTCCGGAAAGCGGGCGGGGCGCTCGAGCGATTGGAGGCGGTTTCTGGGCAGGCCATCACGGTGAGCGAACAGGGCAATCCGCCGGAGCGGTTCAGCGGGGCGCGGATTAGCAGCGGCCTGTTCTCGATGCTCGAAATACAGCCGGTGTTGGGGCGGGCGTTGCGCGAGGAGGATTGCCGGGCAGGCGCCGAGAACGTGGTGCTGTTGGGCTATGGCGTCTGGAAGGAGCGATACGGGTTGGACACGAAGGTGATTGGCCGAAGTATCCGCGCCAACGGTGAACCGGCCGTGGTGGTGGGCGTCATGCCGGAGGGCTTCAAGTTCCCGGCCAATGAAGATCTCTGGATGGCGGCCAAGCCGGACGGGCAGGGCGGCAAACGGGGCGAGCGTGTCTTCCGGATGATCGGCAAGCTGCGGCCGGGTGCGACTAAGGCCGCAGGGCAGGCCGATCTGGCCCCAACGGCGCGACGGATGGAGGAGCAGTTTCCGGACAGCCATAAGGGCTATGGGATAGGGGTACGGACCTTTCACGAAGCGATGAACGGGGGACAGATTCGACTGGCGTTTCTGCTGATGATGGGGGCGGTGGGGTTTGTGCTCTTGATTGCTAGCGCAAACGTGGCGAACCTGCTGCTCAGCCGGGCGCTAGGGCGGGAGCGGGAGATGGCGATCCGCCTGGCGCTAGGGGCTTCGCGCGGGCAGATTGTGCGGCAGTTGCTGGTGGAGAGCGTACTGCTTTCCGTGGCGGGCGGGGTGG
>LNFE01000128.1 GCA_001464575.1 Acidobacteria bacterium Ga0077553
GCTGCAGGAGGGCGCGAAGAGTTCGGGTGGGGTGAAGGCCGGCTACTTTTCGGGTGGTTTGGTGGCGTTGCAGTTTGCCTTGGCCGTGGTACTGCTGAGCGGCGCCCTGTTGATGGTGCGCAGCTTCCAGGCGGCGCAGAACGAGTTCGCGGGAATCGCGGGGGACCGCATTTTGCATGCGCGGGTCTCGCTGCCAGGGAGCCGTTATGCCACGCCGGAAGCGCGGCTGCAGTTCTTTGACAGGCTGCTGCCCCGGCTGCGCACCTTGCCGGGCGTGACAGGGGTGAGCATGGCGACCACCGCCCCGGGTGGCGGGGGCGAGGGGAAGCGGTTTGAACTAGCCGGCCAGCCCATAGCGGAGGCCGAACGCAGGCCAGCAGCGGCAGTGATCGACATTGGGATTGGCTATCTGAAATTGATCGGGACTCCCCTTTCGCTCGGGCGCGAGTTCGACGAGCAGGACGGGTGGCCAGGGCGGGAGACCGTGGTGGTCAGCCAACGCTTTGTGGCGAAGCACTTTCCCCGGGCGAATCCGCTGGGGCAGAAACTGCGGCTGTATGGAGCAGACCAGAAGGCCGGCGAGTGGATGACGATTGTCGGGGTAGCGCCAGAGGTGCGGGTGACGGACCCAGCGCAGGGCGAAGCGGATCCGCTGATTTATGTACCCCACCGCGCGGGGGCCAACGGAAACATGGCGCTGATGGTCCGAACGGAGGGCAGTCCCGCGGAGTTGGCGGGGCCTGTGCGGCGGGAGGTGCAGCAGGTAGACGAACTGCTGCCGCTGTTCAACGTGGAGTCGCTGGCGGAGACCTTGGCCCGGAGCCGCTGGTATCTGCGTGTGTTTGGCGCAGTCTTCTCGATATTCGGTTTGATTGCGCTGGGCATGGCCGCGGTGGGGATCTACGCGGTGATGGCGCATACGACCGGGCAGCGGACGCGGGAGATCGGGATCCGGCTGGCGCTGGGCGCAACCGGCGGCCGCATTGTCGGCGACGTGCTGCGCCGGGGTTTAGTGCAACTGGGAATCGGAACAGCGGTGGGATTGACTGCTGCGTGGTTCTCGGGGCGATTGATGACGCGGTTGCTGTTTGGCGTATCGCCGGAGGATCCGTCGACCTACGGGATAGTGACGCTGCTCCTGCTGCTGGCCGGTTTAGCGGCGTGCTGGTTCCCGGCGCGGCGCGCGGCGCGTCTGGATCCGCTGGCAGCGCTGCGGCAGGATTAGCGAACGCGTTCAGCCCGGACGATGAACCGGTCCGGCGCCGTTCCCAATAGGAAGAACGGATAGCAGGTGACGAGAGTGAGCACCTCGCCACCACCGGGAGTGAGCACTTCCACGTTGGTAGGGGGGACTATTTGGGTCGAAACCACTCGATAGTGGAACTCGCCCTCCATGGTCGTGAGGTGAATAGCGTCCTGTGTGCGAATGTTTCGCAGGGGACGGAAGAAGGTATCGCGATGACCGGCGAGCCCCACATTGCCCGGGGTGCCGGGCATGGTGGTCCCCGCGATGTGACCAACGCCCAGCTTCAAATCCTGTTCGCCGGTGCCCTTCACGACGATGGCCGAAACCTTCAGCCGGGGAATTTGCAGCCGGCCCATCAGGGTTTGACTCGCCGCGGGAACTGCGTTCTCGCGCGGCGTCGCCGCCAGCAACTGGGAAAAACGGGCCTCCTGATGATCCTGAAACGAACTCATTTCGACAAGGCTGTAGGCGTAATAGCAAAGCGAGGCGGCGGCGAGGCCGAACAGGCAAGGCTGCGCGAGACGAAGCAGGGTGAGGGGGAAGGTCATGGCGTTCTCTGGGTCAGGGTGTAACCGGGCCGGGTACGAATCGAATTCTTGCCCGCGACCACCCGGATGCGGCGATAGACCCCGGGCGGGGCGACGCTGGTGGAGAAATAGCCAAGGGTGTACTGATTTCTCAAGTCGCGGGCAATGCGTTCGCAGATGTCATTGAGCTCGGCGAGACGCTTGGGAAAGTAGGCTTCCGCACCAGTGGCTTTGGCGAGGCGACGGAGGACCCCGGGGTTGCGGTCGGGGTCGGCAAGGTCGAACAGGCCAATGGTATACAGCATGGCGTTCGAACGCTCGGCCAGTGCGAGAACCTCGTCGAGCGTGTGCTTGCTCGCGTTGTCTGCTCCGTCGCTAAAGATGAGCAGTACTTTTTTATCGCGGGTGCCGGATTGCAAATGGCCGAGCGCGAAAAAGATGGCGTCATAAAGAGTCGTCATTCCTTCAGCGGGGCTATTGGATACGGCGCGGGCCAACTCTTCGGCGTGATGGCTGAACGGGGTAGTGGCAGGTAGGCCGAGAGACGGAACATCATTGAAATTCACCACGAACATCTCATCGGCGGAGCTACTCGATTGCACAAAACGCCGGGCGGCGGAGACGACGTCGGCTAGCTTGGAGCGTGTGCTGCCCGAGTGGTCAACCACCAGACCGACGGTCAACGGCAAGTCATCGTGGCGAAACAAGCGCAGGGTTTGCGGCGCCCGATCCTCGTAGATTGCAAAATCCTCGGCGGTGAGGCCGGTGACCGCGGCGCCCGCGGGGCTGGTGACGGAGGCGTGGAGCACCACCAGGTTCACCGTGACGGAAATCTGGGCCTCTGCCTCTGCCCGGAGGCAGAGGGCCGAGAGCGCGAGAAGGGCCAGGGTACGCATGCTAGGTAGCCGAAATTCGGCGGTAGACGGGCTGCCACATGGCGTCCTGAACGGAGGAGGCGACGTCATCGAACGGCGCCCTCGCCACGCCCTCTGCCCGGGCCGCGTCAGCCACGGCTGCAGCCACGGTAACCGAAACCCCGCGCAGGTCTTCGATCTGCGGCAGCAACGAAGCACCCTGCTGACGGACGGAGACGAGGCTGGAGACAGCAGACGCCGCGGCGGCGAGCATGCCATCGGAGAGGTAGCGGGCCCGAGAGAGAATCGAACCGAGGACGAGGCCAGGATAAAGCAAAGCGTTACTGGTCTGCGCGATGACGTAGGTTACGCCTTTATAGGTTTCGGGTAGAGTGGCGCTCCCGGTGGCGAGCAGGCCCCGGCCGTCGGTCCAGGCCAAGAGTTCGGAGGGGCTTGCCTCCGCGCTGGTAGCCGGCGCGGAGAGCACAAAGATGATGGGCCGCTCGGTGTGAGCCGCCATCTCGCGAATCATCGGCTCGGTGAAGCTACCGCTGGCGGCGGAAGCTCCGATGAGGATGGTGGGCCGGACCCGCCGGATCACCTCGGCGAGGCTGACGCTTTCGCCGTCGCGCTTCCATTGCTTGGCTTCGGCGGCAGGCCGGGCGTATGGGGTTTGGAAATCCGGCAGTTCTTCCGGCATTTCCGAGAAGAGAAGTCCCTGGCGGTCCACTAGCCAGAATTGCGCTACGGCCTCGGCGCGAGTCAGCCCGTCCCGGACCATACTCTGGCAAAGTTGGTCCGCAACGCCAGTTCCCTCCGTCCCTGCGCCAAAGATCACTACTTTTTGCTTCCGCAGCGGGGTGCCACAGACACGGATGGCAGAGATGGCGGCGGCCAGGGTGATGGCGCCCGTGCCCTGCATATCGTCGTTGAACATGCAGACCTGCTGACGGTATCTCGACAGGATGCGGCGTCCGCTGCCCGGCGCGAAATCGTCCCATTGCAGAACGGCGTTGGGGAACACCCGGTGAACCTCGCTGATATAGGCATCAATGAAGGCTTCGTATTGCTTGCCACGGATGCGGGGGTGGCGGTTTCCAACGTAGAGCGGATCGTCGAGCAATTCTTTGCGGTTCGTCCCCACATCGAGCATGACCGGGATGGCCCGGGCCGGGTCGATCCCGCCCGCGGCGGTATAGATCGCCAGTTTGCCAATCGAGACTTCGATCCCGCCAATCCCCCAGTCGCCGATGCCCAGGATGTTTTCGGCATCGGTCGCCAGGATCAGGTCAACGTCGTCCGCGCCGGCGCCAAAGTTGGCGAACGATTCACCCATCGAGTCCATGTGATTGATGGAGAGATAGAGCCCCCGGGGCCGCCGGCTTTCGTGGTGATACTGCTCCATCGCCCGGCCCACTGTCAGATCGTTGACAATCGGGATCATCTCGCGTAGATGCTCTGAGAAGAGGCGATAGAAAAGAACCTCATTGCGATCATGCAACGCGGTTAGGTAGATGTTCTTGGTAATCCGGTCGGCCAGCCGCTCGTACTGCAAATAGGCCCGCTTCACTTGCATCGCCAGAGTAGTAATCTCTGGCGGCAAGAGACCGGTAAGGTTCAGCGAACTGCGTTCCGCCGCCGAGAACGCGGAGCCCTTATTGAGGGCTGGGGAGTTCAAAACGGCCATCCCGCGGGCTTCGGTCTTAAAGCCGTGGCCCACCTTCCGCTTCAGATGCGAAGCGGAAGGTGGCGGCATGGTGGAGCGTTTATTCATGAGACGGCACCGGCCTGGCGAAGCCAGTTAGGAGAGGCGGCTACGAACCGCGCGGACCCCAAAACCGGCCCCGAGGCTCAACAGCCCGAGCAGACCGATAAAGGGAAGCGGACTAGCCGTAGCGGGAAGGGTGGCCGGCACCACTTCATCGGTGTCCTGTAGTTCGGCGGCGGGTGGCGGGGTGACAACTTGGGCGAGTTGCACTTCTTCACCGGCGGGATTGACCGCCATAATCGGAGCGCGCTTCAGTTCCACCACCACCGGTGCCTGAGCCGAACGAATGGGCTCGGCGACTTCCACCGGCAGCGCCACGGGGGTAAAGAGGACCGGACGATTGGTTAGTTTGGCGAGTTCGATCGCCTTGGCCTTGGGATACACGAACTCCTCGCCCCACTGGCGGCCAGGATAGAACCAGGCATGCAGCGCCTCCGGCTGCCCAGCCGGACGTTCCGAGAAAGTGATTACCGTTTTGTCGGTGGCCTGCAGCCGGAAATTGGGAATCGCGAGCACCGTAGCGATGACCGTCTTTTCGTCTTCACTAAAAATCTGGACGATATGACGGTCGGACTGGGAGTCCAGGATCTTGAACACATAGGTACCGGCGGGGAGAACACCCCAACCGGGCAGATGGACTCCGGGAATCTCCACCGGAGCGCTAAACGTCACCTTCGTCTTTCGATTCCAGGCGGCGGCCTCCGCGCGAGGCGCCAGGGCGTCACCGAGCAGCGTCACACAGAACGCGGCTGTCACAGTAGATAGTAACTTCATAAATTGCTTCCTTAGCTCACAATCGAGCTTTTTTACGCGATCAAGTCGTGCACCGACGTAACTGCAATTGGATCGCCATTTATAACCCGCTCAAACAATACATCCGGGGCGGAGCGAGCCCTCCCGCGGTGACCAAAAGCGGGCAAGTGACCATATATGGTCAACGGGGAACCCGGAACGTGTTGATGTCACCCCATAATCCGAATGCTTGCAGCAACCAAACGATCACAACGATTACGACGACGATGTTCAGGATGGACTTAATGCTGGAAGCCATGGGGATGTAGCGATTGATCAGATACAGGCCGACGCCAATCAGCACCAACATCAGAATTAGATTGAGCAGGGTCATTGTTCTTTCTCCTAGAACAGTTACAGTGTGCAATCGGAGAACCAAACGCAGTGACGGCATTTCGTCGTCATTTATTCGCTAAATCAAGAAGAAGGTGATAACATGAGGTCGGTTCAGCCAGAACTGGTCGTTGCCAGGACGGCAATTGACCGCAGGATGCCGTTCAGCGGCAAGGAGAGGCGCTGTGCAAGCTGTTTGCGCCCGCAAAGTATGCCCCCCGTGGCTTGAAGAAAATGGCCCGCGCGAGTTGGAGATGCTCTTCCGCGCCATCATCTATCACCCTTCCGTGCCAATCCTGGTCATCGATGACGAGGGGACGTCACTCGATGCGAGCGCGGGAGCGCGCCGAATATTCGGACTCTCCCGGGAACAACTTCTGGGTCGCCGCGTGGATGACCTGACCGCCGACTCCGCCAAGGATGAAGTGCGGCAGCTTTGGACCAAGCTGAACGAAGCAGGACACCACGAGGGGACCTTGGAACTGCTGGGACCGGGTGGCGTGACGACCGAGGTAGCCTACAGCGCCAAGAGTCACGTTTTGCCGGTGCGCCATGTCGTCTCATTGCAGGATCAGGCAGGCGCCACCGGCGCCCCGCTCCGGACGCCACCCTGGGTCCAGGACTACGCCCTCTTCCTGCTGGACGTCGACGGCGACATCGCGGCTTGGTACGAGGGCGCGGTGCGGACCTATGGCTTCACCGCCGCCGAGGTGACTGGGGGGTCGATTACGGTCGTTTCGCCCAATCCCGTCTCCGCGAAGCTCGTTCTCCAGATCGATCTCCACCGGGCGGCGGCCGCTGGTCACATGGGTACGGAAGGTCAGCACCGGAGAAAGGATGGCTCGCTATTCTGGGCCAACATGATTCTCCTCGCCCTGCGGGACCAGGAGGGCCATCTGCAGGGTTTCGCCGGCGCCGTACGGGATTTCAGCGAGCGCCACGAACTCGACGAAAAGCTACTGCGCCAACGAGCAAAGTCGCGTACCGTCGACCTGGAAGCGAACGATGTGGCGGTAGCCACGGGCGAGTTCGACCAGATTCCGGACGCCAACGACGCCTTTCTGAAAATGACCGGATATAGCCGCCAGGAACTGACGGAGGGAAGGGTTCATTGGTCAGACCTGACCGCTCCGGAGTATTCGGCGGCCGACGAGTTCGCGCATGAGGAAGGGTTGCGCTTTGGGGCTTGCACGCCCTATGAGCGAAAGCTGGTGGCGAAGAACGGCTCCCTCATTCCGGTGCGGGTCGTGATTGCGACCTTGCGACTGGCCCCGTTTCGCTGGATCGCCGTGTTGCAGGATCTGCGAGACCGGCAGCGCAGCGAGAACGCCGCGGACGAGCGGACGGAAGGCGGGGACCAATTCGAAGAGATCGTCGGCAATAGCCTGGCGCTTCGCCGGGTGCAACGGCAAGTGGAGATGGTGGCCCCGACGGACGCCACTGTTCTGATTCTGGGAGAGACCGGCACGGGCAAGGAACTCGTGGCTCGGGCCATCCATCGGTTGAGCCCCCGGCAAAACCAAAAATTCGTTACCTTAAACTGCGCCGCGATTCCGACCGGCCTGCTGGAGAGCGAACTGTTCGGATACGAGCGGGGCGCTTTCACCGGGGCATTGACCCAGAAGATGGGCCGGTTCGAACTGGCGCACAGGGGCACCCTGTTTATGGATGAGGTGGGAGACATCCCGCTGGATCTGCAGCCGAAGCTCTTGCGCGCCCTGCAGGAAAAGTCCTTTGAACGTCTGGGGGGTACGAAGACGATTCCCATCGACGTGCGCCTGATTGCGGCAACCAACCGGGATCTCACGGCGATGATGGGCGACAAGCTCTTCCGCAGCGATCTGTACTACCGTCTCAAGGTGTTTCCCATCACCACCCCGCCGTTGCGCGATCGCACGGAAGACATTCCGTTGCTCGTCCGCCACTTCACGGCAAAATATGCCGAGAAGATGAACCGGGTGATCGACACAATCCCGCTCGAAACGATGCGCGCCATGCTGCACTGGCCCTGGCCGGGGAACATCCGCGAACTCGAGAATTTCGTCGAACGGTCGGTGATTTTATCCCGGGGCCCGACGTTGCGGGCGCCGCTTGAGGAGATCCAACGGGAGACGCTGCCGTTAGCGGGCAGCGCCACCCTGGAGCAGGTAGAGCGGGAACATATCACCCGGGTGCTGCGGGAATCGAATGGCGTGGTGACCTTGGCGGCCACCCGCCTCGGATTGCACCGCACTACCTTGAACGCCATGATGCGCAAGCTGGGCATCACGCGCAAGGATCTGTAGCGGCCCTACTTCGTAGCGGCCTTATAGCGGGCCTCGAAGTCGTGGAGTTGTTTCTCCGCTTCGTCCTTGGCCAAGCCGTAGTGCTCCTGGATCTTACCGACGAGTTGCTCGCGGCGGCCTTCGGCCACGTCGAGATCGTCGTCGGTCAGCTTGCCCCACTGCTCACGGACTTTCCCTTTCATCTGCTTCCAATCGCCTGCCAGAATGTCGGTGTTCATAATGCTTACTCCTACCTTCTTCCCTGCACGCCGAGCACCATTGCCCGAATCGTGAAGAAAGCAGCGCCGGATGGCGGCGGAGTACCGCGTGACGCCCGGTCGTCACCGAGTCCGCGTCCGGCGCTGGTCAACGGAGCTCCGAACTCGTGGAAAAAAGGGCACTTGTGAGTAGGACTAGGAAAAGGCCTTAGGCCTGCTCTAAGGTCCTCGACCCCTGGCGGCTCAAAGCCGGGTGGATCAAGGATTCCCTTCGAACCATATGACTCTAACGCGACTTTTCCAATCTCTCTCCGTAGCGGCATTTGCCCTGACGGTTCTCGTGCCCGCCGCAAGCGCGATCACGATCACATACAGCACCAACGGCAGCGGCACTGGTTTTAACGGTACCAGCCTCCTGTCGCTGGCGAGCACCTCGGGACAGGCTGCTACCCTCAGCTTCATTCCGAACTCGAGCAACAGTTCCGGCACGCCTTCGAACATCAATTTCGGTGACTTCACTTTGGTGTGTTCGACTTGCGGCGCCAAGGACGTTGGCAACGGTTCCACCTTCGCGCCGTTTGCCTTCACGATTCAGATTACCGACCAGACCGATGGCGCAACGGGAAATTTCCTTGGCAATTCGAGCGGCGGTGAGGTTTTCAGCAACGCCAGTTCCTTGGTCCTGTTTTGGACCCCGCTGCAACTCGGCCCCGGCACGTCCGGCGCCACGTCTGGCTCGTTTGGCAACACGACCTTCCAGACCCCGACGTTTACGCCCATCGTGGCGCCGAACTCGGGGACTCCGCTGGGGTTCTCCACCGTTAGCGGAATCGTAAACTCCAGCAGCTCCGACGTTCCGGAACCCGCCACGCTTGGGTTGGTTGGTGGCGTGTTGGTCGGTCTTGGTCTGTGGCGCCGCCGGGCGCTTTCGGTCCGTTAGACCGGAGCTCCCTTCCGTGTAGAAAGGAGGCGGCAGACAGTTCCGCCGCCTCCAGTCCGCTGCTCTGACCGCCACCGGTCAGGCGACCGCTGACCGCCAAGTTCCCACCTGTTCCCGCCTTCCCCCTCCGCTCATTTCCCAACAAAATTGGTCATTCCGGCCCCGGCTGTCCAATTGCACTTACCGCCACCAGGAAGACTCGATTTATGACCTATATGAAAGTAGTAAGCGCATGGCTCATCGCCTGCGGGATGGCCGCCGCGCAACCAGCCGGCGCCCCCGTACAGATGGCCTCCGACGGACAGCCTGTGTACCGGACAACCGTCACTGCGCGGACCGCCAAGGCAATCAACTATCAACACCGGAGCGGAGCGACCAAAATCGACTTCCGCGGTACTGCGCTGCTGCCGAAGTCCAGCGGCGAGGCCAAAGTGGAGGGCAAGCAGGGCTACATCGAAATCGAAGTGGAATTCGATGAGTTGGAAGCGGCCAATAAGTTTGGAGCCGAGTACCTCACTTACGTTCTTTGGGCCATTTCGCCCGAGGGCCGCACCGCAAACCTCGGCGAAGTGATCCTGAACGGCAACCGCAGCAAACTGAATGTTTCGACCGACCTCCAGGTATTCGGACTCGTCGTCACGGCTGAACCGTATTTCTCGGTCACTCGCCCCAGCGACATTGTCGTGATGGAAAACGTCGTCCGGGCCGACACCCGCGGCAAGGTGGAGGAGATCGACGCCAAGTATGAACTGCTGCAGCGCGGGCAGTATTCGCGTCTATCCAACCCGCTGGCGCTGAAGCTTGACAACTCAGTGCCGCTGGAACTTTATCAAGCCAGGAACGCCGTCCAGATCGCGAAGTCGATTGGAGCGGAAAAGTTCGCCAACGAAACCTTTGTCAAGGCCGAGAAGAGTCTGGCCGCGGCCGAGGCCTATCAGGCCAGGAAGGCGGGCAAGAAGCCAGTGACGATGACCGCTCGCGAAACGGTGCAGACCGCCGAAGACGCCCGTGCCATCGCGGTGAAGCGTCAGGAAGAAGAAGCCCTCAGCACGGAACGCCGCCAATCGGTGGAACGCGAAGCGACCGCCGAAAGCGGACGCGCCGCGGCGCTAGCCGAGACTGAACGGGTTACCCGCGCCAAGGAAGCCCAAGCAGCAGCGGCGACGGCGGAAGCCGAGCGAGTGAGAAGGGACAATGAAGCACGCGCATCGGCGTCGGCGCTTGAGGCCGACCGGCTGAAACGCGAGAACGAGGCCAACGCTTCGGCTGCGGCCATGGAAGCCAACCGCTTAAAGGCGCAGAACGAAGCACAAGCCGATGCGGCCAAGAACGCGGCCGACCGGGCGAAGCTCGAAAACGATACGCGCGCTGCGGCGGCGGCCGCCGAGGCGGACCGCCTGAAGCGGGAAAACGAAGCGCAGCAGGCCGCTAGCCAAAGCGCTCTGGACGCGGCAGCCAAACAGCGGGCCCAGTTGGAAGCCGACAAGGTCGCCCTGCGCACGCAACTGCTCCAGCAGTTCAACGCCGTTCTACAGACCAGAGACACGGCTCGCGGCTTGATCGTCAACATGTCCGATGTATTGTTCGATACGGCGAAGAGTTCGCTCCGGCCGGCCGCGCGAGAGAAACTGGCGCGCGTCGCTGGAATCGTCGCGGGGCACCCGGGCTTGAAACTGGAAGTCGAAGGCCACACCGACAGTGTAGGCAGCGATGAGTACAACCAGAAGTTGTCCGAACAGCGGGCGACGTCTGTTCGCGACTACCTGACGCAAGGCGGCATGGCGCAGGACGCCGTGACGATGAAGGGTATGGGAGAGGGGACCCCGGTGGCGACGAACGATACGAACGCAGGCCGCCAGCAGAACCGGCGCGTCGAGATCGTGATCTCCGGTGAAGTCATCGGCAGCGCGATCGGCACGGTAGCGGCGAAATAAGTCGCCAGCATCGGAGGGCCGAACGCCCCCGCCATCGCCCGCAAGCGATGACGGGGGCGTTCGGCGTTTCCGGTCTTAGCCGCCCCAGAGTTCTTTCACCATATGCTCGCCTCGCACAATGGTGGGCCGCTCGGCTCGGCCGTTATGCGGGTAGGTGAGCTGCATATGGTCGAGTCCCAGCAGCCAAAGAATGGACGCATGAATGTCAGTGACATGCGCCGGTCGCTCGGTCACCCGTAAGCCAATCTCGTCAGTGGCCCCGATGGTCTGGCCACCCTGCACTCCGCCACCGGCGAACCACATTGAGAAGCCCCAAGGGTTATGGTCTCGGCCATTGCCTTTTTCGTTGAATGGCGTGCGGCCGAATTCCCCGCCCCAGACGACGAGCGTGTCGTCGAGCATGCCGCGGCGCGAGAGGTCCTCGAGCAAAGCGGCCACCGGCTGGTCCGACGCCTTGCACCACTTCTTGTGGTTGCCTTCGAGGTTGGTGTGCGCATCCCAACCGCTCCCGGAGCCGCAATAGAGTTCGACGAAGCGAACGCCGCGCTCGATCAGGCGGCGGCCCAAAAGACAATTGCGGCCGTAGACGGCGGTCTCCGGATTGTTGAGGCCGTAGAGCTCTTTGGTTTCCTCGGTCTCCTGCGACAAGTCGACGGCCTCGGGGCCGGACTTCTGCAGGGCGTAGGCGAGTTCAAAGCTGCGGATACGGGCTTCGAGGCTCGTGTCGTCCTCGCGGCCCATCGCGTATTCGCGGTTTTGCGCTTCGAGGAAAGCAAGGCGCGCCCGCTGCCGCTCGTCGCTTTGGCCTTCCGCCAGTTTCGTATTTAGAATTGGGTTCGGTCCCTGGCGGAACAGCGTGCCCTGATACACAGCGGGCAGGAAGCCGGAGCCCCAGTTCTTCGCGTTGCCAAAGGGCTCCCGCTCGTCGATCATGCTAACGAACGTGGGTAGGTTCTTGTTCGCCGTGCCGAGGCCGTAGGTGACCCATGCGCCCAGGCTGGGGCGCCCGGAGAGAATGTCGCCGGTGTTCATCTGGCTGACGCCGCCGGCATGGTTCAACCCGTCCGATTGGCAGGACCGCAGTACGGCGAGCTTATCAGCATGTTTGGCGATATGCGGATAGAGTTCGCTGATCCAGATGCCGCCCTTGCCATGCTGCTTCCACTGGCGGGGGCTGCCCATCAGCGTATTGTTGGCCGTACCCATCGCCGTGATGACCTTGCCGAAGCTGGCGGGCATGGGTTGGCCATGCATCTCGTTCAACTTGGGCTTCGGGTCAAACAAGTCGATGTGGCTGGGAGCACCCTCCATGAATAGGAAGATGACCGACTTGGCTTTCGGCTTGTGGTGCGGCTTGCGGGGGATCGTCGGATCGTGCCGGGGAGCAGCGGAGGCCTGCTCGGCGAGCATGGCCGCCATGGCAATCGCGCCAAGGCCACTGCCGGCGCCACGCAACAGAGCGCGCCGCGTGAGATCGAGTTGCTGAGGAGTAGCCATTAGTCGATGTAGAGAAATTCGCTGGAGCTGAGCAGGTTCAGACAGAGGTCTTCAAGCGCCCCTTGGGCATTCCCCGCCAGCTTCATCTGCGCCGTCAGGAACTCGCGGCTGCGTTTCAGTTCGCCCTCGGTAGGTGCGCGGCCAAGAGTGAGCCGATAGGCGCGTTCGGCCAGAGACTCCTGACTTTGGCCAGGATCATTCCCAACCCTGCGGGCCAAGGCTTGGGCGAACTTTGCCGACGCTTGACCGTTCATGAGTTCGAGGGCCTGATCGGCGGTAACCGTTTCCTGCCGCCGGCCGCAGCTTTCAAAGGCCAGGGGAGCGTCGAAGCTTTCGAGCATCGGATAGCGAACCAGGCGGCGAGCAAAGATGTAGACGCTGGCGCGATATTCATCGGCATCGCCTCTGGATTTACGCCAATGGCGGCCCTCTTGAATCTCGGTCCCGGCGGGCACGCTGGGGAAGACGCCGGGGCCGCCCATGGTCCGGTCGAGCAGGCCGGAGACGGCGAGCATCGAATCCCGGATCGCCTCGGCTTCCAGGCGGCGGCGCGGGTAGCGCCAGAGGAGCTTATTCTCGATGTCGATGGCGGCCGCGTCGGCGCGGAAATCGGACGATTGACGGTAGGTAGCGCTCAGCACAATGCGTTTGTGCAGCTTCTTGATGCTCCATCCATCGGCGCCCGTAAAGGTCGCGGTGAGCCAATCGAGTAGTTCGCGATGGCTGGGACGATCGCCCATCAGGCCAAAGTCGTTCGGCGTACCGGCGATGCCGCGGCCGAAATGGTAGTGCCAGATGCGGTTGACGATCACCCGCGTGGTCAGCGGATTCTTCGGATCGGCCAGTGCATTGGCGAGGGCCGTGCGGCGGCCGCTCGAATTCAGCTCCGGCTTGGCGACGACGGTGGCTGGGGCCGGATCGAGAATGCTGAGCAGACCAGGAGCGGTCTCTTCGAGCTTGGCGTCCACCGCCCCGGCCCGGAGCACATGCGTCGGAGGCGCGTCCATGCCTTGATCGCGCATCACTTGCGCCACCGGCAACGGTTCGGGCAGCAGTGGCTTGAACTGCTCAAGATCCTTAAGCAACCTCTGATACTGCGCCTTGACGTCGGCCGTACCTTTTTTGCTGACGACCAAGCTGTCTTCCACCTCCACCTGCGTAATGGCTTTGTGGTAAATCTGCCAGTCCATTGGGGTGCGCTGAGCCGGATCGCGACGGATCACCACCTGCACCTCTTCGGGAAAGCGCTCGATGTACTCCTTCCGATACGCGGCGCGCGGGCCTGCCAGCAGGGCGTCAATCTGATCGAGCACCGGTTTGGCGGCGGCTTTATACCGCGCCATCTTTTCGTTGTAGGCGGAAACCTCCGCGGGCGAAGCGACGGGGGCGCCATCGTCGATTTTGATGTTGGCAAAAAACGCCTGCATCCGGTAGTAGTCGCGGTGCAGCAGCGGATCAAACTTATGGTCGTGGCAACGGGCGCAGGCCAAGGTCACGCCCAGGAAAGCATAGGCCGTGTTGTCCGTTAAGTCGTTGAGCAGTTCCTGGCGGCGCAGATGGATATTGGCTTGATTGAACTCATCTTCGAACAGGCGCAGATAGCCCAAGCCAGGAAGGGCCTTCGCATCGCCCGGGTAGAGCTCATCAGCGGCGATCTGTTCCTTAATGAACCGGTCAAACGGCTTATCTTCGTTCCAGCTCTGGATCACCCAATCGCGATAACGCCACATATTGGGTCGCGTATCGTCCTGCTTAAATCCATCGCTGTCGGCGTAGCGGACGACGTCCAACCAATGCCTGCCCCAGCGCTCCCCATAGCGAGGACTCGCCAGCAGCCGATCCACCAACCGCTCCTCGGCTCCCGGCTTGCTGTCGCTCAGAAACGCCTGCGCCTCGGCCGGGGTAGGCGGGAGGCCCGTCAAGTCTAACGTCACGCGGCGGAGAAATACTTCCCGGCTCGCTAGCGGCGCCGGCGTCAGGTTCTTCGCCTTCAGCTTGTCATAGACAAAATGATCGATCTCGTTGCGAACCCACTGCTGCCCCGCTGCGTCGACCGTGGGAGGCTGTGGCGCCGTAACCGTTTGGATGGCCCACCACTTCTTTTGGATGGGATTGAACTTGGGAGTACTCTCGGCCAGCACCGGCAAAGCGACGGCTGCAACCAGCAACAACGAGCGGCAAAACATGCGGGAGATCTCCAGGCGGAAAGACGCTTTTCCAGTGAAATGTTTTCACAGCACTGGTCCGGTGTCAAGCCTGGGCCAGGCGGCTCAGTAGCGGCTGGTAAGCCGTTGATGATTCTCGTGACAGCGTTCTAGCTGCGCATTCAACGCTTCGCGCTCCGCTTCGAACTCTTCCTTGGAGATCAGTTTGGCAAGGCGGCGATCCATCAACTGATTCAACGCTCGACGTACCGACTTGGAGGCCTCGCGGTTTTCCTTTTGCAGGGCCAACTGATCAACTGAAACTGGCATGGATAAGTGTTTTATCGACCGGATCTGGACAAAAGTTTAGGCGGCGTCACACATTCGTCACCACCAAGGCTTTTCAAACCACCGGTGTTCGGGTTGAGGTTGCGGGCGCGGGGCGGTTCGCGAAGTCGCCAGTGTCTTCGCTAACGCTCCGAGCCGCTTCGGTTCCGTTGCCGCCAGATCCGTCGATTCGCCGATATCCTTCTTTAAGTTGTAGAGTTCGAGCGGGGCATTGGCCTCCGGGCGAACCACTTTCCAGTCGCCCTGCCGTAAGGCTTGGGCTGGTTCGCCGGGAGCCCACTGGGCAGTCTTCGCGTTGTACGTCGGCATCTCCCAGTAGAGCGACGGATGCGGTTTCTGCCGGCGGCCGAGCAGCGTCGGCAGCACGGAGTGGCCGTCGATGGCCTTCGGTGCGGCGGTATCGGCCACCTCGGCCATGGTCGGTAGCGCATCCATGAACATCCACGGGTAGTCCGTCACGCGGCCCGCCGGAATACGGCCAGGCCAACGGGCGACCATTGGCACACGGAGGCCGCCTTCAAACATCGTCGTCTTGTGGCCACGGAATGGGCCATAGTTGCCAAGCCGGTTTTCCGGGTCGAAGGCACGCCGCGAATGGCCCCCATTGTCGGAGGTAAAGAAAACCAGCGTGTTCTCGGCCAAATTGAGTTCCTTGAGCAGCGCGAGGATCCGTCCCACCGCGCGATCGGTCCGCGCCACCATGCCGGCATAGGTAGCATAGGTTTCCGGCTGCGGGTTCTGGCGGCCGGCCTTATCCACATAAGAGAACTCGGGACCAAACTTGCCGCGATACGGCGCGCGAGACTCTTCCGGCACCTGCGGCTCCCAGTGCGGCATCGTCCAGGCGGCATAGCAGAAAAATGGGTTGTCCTTGTTCTCGCGGATGAAGCGCAGCGTCCGCTCCTCAATGAAATCATGGGCGAACGAACCCAGCTTCCGGTTCTTGTTCTGCGGCAGTTCGAACTGCTTGTCGTTGTCGTAAAGGTACGGCGGATAGTAGAAGTGGGCGTGCGCCTGGTGGAGGTAGCCAAAGAAGGTATCGAAACCCTGCTTCCACGGCACCCCTTCGGTACCGATATCACCGAGGCCCCATTTGCCAAAGCATCCGGAGCGGTAGCCGGCGGGGCGGAGGACCTCACCAATGGTCTTATCAGAATCGAGGATGTAGACGCCGCCAGGATTCGAGCGCACCGCGGTATGCCCGCCATGCAGGCCTGTCATCAATACGCTGCGCGAAGGGGCACAGACGGTACAACCGGCGTAGGCGTCGGTGCAGCGAATCCCGTCGCGAGCGATGGAATCGATATGCGGCGTCTGGATGATTTTCTGCCCATAGCAGCCGGCGTCGGCCCAAGCCATATCGTCGGCCATGATCCAAATGATGTTCGGCGCCTTGCGAGCGGGGGCGGCCAAGGCCGGGGCGAGCGAGAGAAATTGGCGGCGCAGCATGCTCGGCGAGTATATCTCAGGCCAATATCTTGGTCGCCACGCGGCCGGCGACATCGGTCAGCCGGAACGGCCGGCCGCCATACGAGTAGGTCAGGTTTTCATGGTTCAACCCAAGCAGGTGCAGCATGGTCGCATGCATGTCGTTGATGTGCATGCGGTCTTCGGTGGCGTAGTAGCCGAACTCGTCGGTCGCGCCATAGACGAACCCTTTCTTTACCCCGGCGCCGGCCATCCAAATCGTGTAGCCATACGGGTTATGATCCCGCCCGTCGCCGGCCTCAGCAATCGGCGTCCGGCCAAACTCCCCGCCCCAAACGACGAGCGTATCGTCCATCAGCCCGCGAGCCTTCAGATCCGCCAGCAGCCCGGCGATGGGGCGATCCACCTGCAGCGCCGTGCGGGTATGCAACCGGATCAGCTCGTTGTGCGCGTCCCAGCCCACTTCGTTGCCCGGGCCGTACTCATGATTAATCTGAATGAAGCGCACGTTCCGCTCGGCCAAGCGCCGGGCCATCAGGCACTGCCAGCCAAAGTCGCTGGTCTCCGGAGTATCCATGCCATAGAGCTTTTTCGTGGCCTCGGTCTCCTTCGAGATATCGAAGGCCTCCGGCGCCACCGTTTGCATGCGGAACGCAAGTTCGAAGCTCTGGATGCGGGCTTCGAGTTCCGGATCGTTCTGCCAGCGCGCGGCGGCCGACCGGTTCATCTTCTGAATCATGTCGAGCTCGTAGCGCTGCTGCTCCGGCGTCAAGCCGTAGTTCTTCAGGTGTTCAATCGGTTCGGCGATCTTGTCGATGGGAACGCCCCCCAAGCCCACCGCGGTACCCTGGTATGCCGCCGGAAGGAACCCGGAGCTCCACTTCTTCGCCCCGCCATGCGAAAGGCCCGGCTTCAGCGTGATGTACGCCGGCAGGTTCTGGTTCTCGGTACCCAGACCATACACGACCCAGGAGCCCATGCTGGGGCGCGTGAAGGTGTTCGACCCGGTATGGAGCTGCAGCGTGGCCCCACCATGCGCCACGCTATCGCCAACCATGGACCGGACAATACACAGGTCGTCCGCATGTTTGGCCACCTCCGGGAAAAGGCTGCTGATCGGGATGCCGCTCTGCCCGTGCTGCCGGAACTCCCAGGGCGACTTCAGCAGGTTACCGGTGGACCCCTCGGCGAAAGTCAGCGGCCGCTTGAACGGCAGCGGCTTGCCGTGGTCGCGGATCAGCCGGGGCTTCGGATCAAACGTGTCGAGATGCGACGGCCCGCCGTGCATGAAGAGGAAGATCACGCGCTTTGCCTTGGCCGGGAAGTGCGGCGCCTTGGGGCCGAGTTGCGCGTTGAGCAGACCCGCTAACCCGACCATTCCAAACCCACAGGCGGCGCGACGAAGTAAGTAACGGCGAGTCATAATCTAATAGACGTAGAGAAAATCGTTCGAGGCGATCAAAGACCGGCAGTAACTGGTCCACGCGAGCTCCGGCGAGCCGGGGAAACTCGAAAGGTAGGCGCGACCGTCGGCTGCCTGTTCCTCGCTGGGCTCACGCCCGAGCACGATTCGCCAAGCCTGCCGGATACTTTCGTCCAGCCCCCCGGACGATTTCACAATCGTCGCGGCAAGGTTGGCGGCCCGCTGCTTAACGAACTTGCTGTTCATCATGTAAAGAGCCTGCGGAGCGACGTTCGTCTCCGAGCGGGTCTCCGTGCTGGTGGTACCGTCGCCGAAGTCGAACAGGTTGAATAAGCTCGACAGATTGGATCGCCGCACGGGCAGATAGACCGTTCGCCGGGTGGATACATCCGGGTCGATGCTCTTCCGGCTATCGGAGAACTCATTGTCGGTGCCCTCACCGCTCTGCAGGGATCCGCCCATGGTCAGGTCCAGACTGCCGTCGAGCAGCAGCAGGGAATCGCGAATCTCCTCCACCGTCTTGCGCCGGATGGGGAACCGGGAAAGCAGGCGATTGTCCGCATCCTTCTCGCGCTTAGCGTCGCTGGTGGCGGCGCTCTGCAGATAGGTGCTCGAGAGCACCAGCATTCGGTGCATTCGCTTCATGGACCAGCCTTGTTCGATAAACTCCGCCGCGAGCCAGTCGAGCAGTTCGGGATGCGACGGCCGCTCCCCGGCAAAGCCAAAATTGTTGGGCGTCCGGACCAATCCCTGCCCGAAATGGCCCTGCCATAGCCGATTCGCCATCACCCGCGCCGGCAGGGGATTCCTAGGGCTCGCCAGCCAATTCGCCAGTTCGAGCCGTCCGCTCCCTTCGTTGATCGGCGCCTGCTCCTCGCCCGCCAGTATCTCCGGTAACCGCTTCGCCACCGGTTCCCCTTTTGCCTCCGGGTTACCGCGGAGAAACACGCGCTGGTCCACCGGCTTGTCTTCGGCGACCGCACAAGCAAACGGTGGCTCGGGCGGTGCCTTGGCTTTGATCGCGGTCAGGTCGGCCTGCAATGCGGCGAGCTGCTGCTTGGCCTTGGCCGAATAGAACGCCTCCGGCTTCTCGGCGGGCAGCGTGAGCGGCCCTTTCCCCAGGGCGACTTCGGTGTAAAACCGATTATCCCCAGCCAGGAACTTTTTCTTCGGCTCTGCGGTGCGCCGCGCCACCTCGGCCAAGAACTCCGCCTGATACTGGGCCGCCGATTCCGGCTGATCATAGAACCGTTCCAGATGGGCCCGCCGCTCCTTGGCCGGCTTTAAGTAAGCCGCCCAGCGTTGCAGAAGCGGTGCCTCTAGGTTGGCCTGCGCGGCGACCGTGGCGGCATCCGCGGCATCGGCGTAGACCTTCCTCGCCGCGAGCATATACTCGGCCAACCGCGGCGCATGCAGGTCGCGATAGCGCCGCCCTTCCCCAGCAATCACGGCGTTGATATCGGCCTGCTTGGCCGCCACCAGCCTCTGATGGGCTTCATATTCCGCCGCTACCGGCTTCGCCACCAACGGGGCGTAATAGAGCTTCGAAACAGTACCTTCAATCTGCGCCAACTGCTTGGTGCTGGCAAAGATCGAAGCCAGCGAATAGTAGTCCTTAATCGAGACCGGGTCGAACTTGTGGTCGTGGCAACGGGCGCACGAAATGGTCAGGCCGAGGATCGCTTTTCCGGCGACATCAATCTGCTCATCCACGATGTCGTAGAACATCTTCACCTTGTCTTGCTCGGCGACCAGCTTCGGCCCCAGCGCCAGAAAGCCCGTGGCGATGATTCCGGCCGTATTCACCGTTTGCCCGGCAGGAGGCGGCAACAGGTCTCCGGCAATCTGCTCGCGCACGAATTGGTCATACGGCAGATCGGCGTTGAACGCGTTGATCACGTAGTCGCGATAGCGCCAGGCGTGGGGATAGCGGTAGTCTTCGTCGGCGCCGGTCGAGTCGGCATACCGCGCAACATCCATCCAATGCCGGCCCCACTTTTCGCCGTAACGTGGCGAGGCCAATAGCCGGTCGACCACCTTGGCGAAGGCATCCGGCGAACGATCGGCTTCGAATGCGTCGGCCTCGGCCGCGGAGGGCGGCAGGCCGGTTAAGTCCAGCGTCACCCGATGCAACAGCGTTCGCCTATCCGCCGCGGGGGCGGGCCTTAGCTGCTGGGCCTCCAACTTGGCGAGAATGAACTGGTCAATCGGAGAACGAACCCACGCGGCATCCCGCACGGCGGGCAGCGGCGGCTTGGCAATCGGCCGGAACGACCAAAACTCCTTCTGAGCCCGGCTGTAGCCCTTCTTCGGCCCGCGTCCCGCGGCCGGGGTTTCGTTGGCTGCCGCTGGCCAGACGGCGCCCTGCTCTACCCAAGTTCGTAACGCCGCCAACTCCTCGTCCGGCAGCTTGCCCGTCGGCGGCATCTTCAGACGCTCCAGGTAGCTCGTCACCTGCAATAGCCGGCTCTGCGCGATATCGCCCGCCACCACGATCGGGCCCGTGTCAGCGCCCCTGCGGAAGCCAGCCGCCGTCGTCAGATCCAACCCTGCCTGAGCCGTCTTCCCGTTATGGCAGCCTTGGCACCGTTTCGCCAGTACCGGCCGGATACTCTTCTCAAAGTACTCGCCGGCCAAAGGCTGCGCGGAGGCGGCAGTTGCGAAAGCCAAAACTGAAAGAAACGTGCGCATGCTGACGTTGTCGCTATTGTACCGGCTCGCTAGCGAGCGAAGAACGTGGCTTCCGCCGTCCGCCGCAGCACCCAATCGCGATCGTCGGCCGAGAGAAACGGCATCTGCTCTGCGATCAGAGCCAGCGACGGCGCATACTGATGGCCCTCGCCCACTTGAAAGGGGCAGTCGCTCGCCCACATCACCCGCCTTGGGCCAAAGTCTTCAAACACCCGTCGGAAGAGCGGCTTCAGATCGGTGTATGGCGCCTGCTTCTTCCCAAGGGCATAAAACGCCGAAGCCTTCACCTTTACGAGCGGATGCCGCGCCAACGCCGACAGAGCCCGGATCTCCGCGTCGCGAATCGTGCCGTCGGCGCCGATCCGCGCAAAGTGATCGATCACCACAGGCGTCCGCGGAAACCGTGCGCACATCTTGTCGAGCGCGGGCAGCGCATCCGGCCCGAGGAGCATGCACATGGCCAGACCCTCCTCAGCGCCGGTCCGCCACATCGTCTCGATCCCGGGATTCTCGAAATCATTGCCGCCTACCAAACGGAACCCGCGGACCCCCTGCGCGGCCAGGTCCTTCATCGCCTTCGCTGGACTCGGCCCGTTGAAATCAACGATACCCACGCCCGAAAACACCCCCGGATGCGCCCGCATCGAATCGAGCATATAGGAGTTGTCGAACCGGTAAAAGCTCATCTGGATCAGAACGATCTTGGCGACGCCCGCGGGCTTGGTGTGAACGAACAGATCGGCCGGGGTAAACCGCGCCGGAGGGTAGTCGCGCTGGCCCGCCGCCCGCGGATACTTCGCCCCGTCGTCGGTCCATACATGTACGTGCGCGTCGATGAATGGGGGCATGGCTTTCGCCAGTATACTGTCCAGATGCAAAAGGCCGGGGTGGCGAACCTGCTGTTGGCGCTGTTGGTGACCTCGTTGGTGATCAACTATCTGGACCGCGGAGCCCTCTCCGTCTCCGCGCCGCAAATCTCTCGCGACTTACAACTGACACCCGCGGATATGGGCGTCTTGTTCTCCGCCTTTTTCTGGAGTTATGCCAGCTTTCAGTTAGTCGCCGGGGCGCTGGTGGACCGCTATCCGCTCCGCTGGGTATACGCAGCCGCCTTTCTCATCTGGTCGTTGGCGACCGCGGCGGTCGGCTTGGTCGAGAGCTTCGGCGCCCTGCTCGCCGCCCGTCTCTTCCTGGGCGCTGGGGAAAGCGTTGCCTTTCCGGCGTCTTCGAAAATCAACGCCTTGGTCGATGTCGGCACCAAGGCCGGCCCTGGGCTCAGCACGCTGCTGGGCGGTCTGGCCGTAGCCAAGTACGGCTGGCGGGCCATGTTCCTGGTCGCCGGACTGGGCAGCCTGGTCTGGCTCATCCCGTGGCTCCTGCTCCAGGTGCCGGATGAGATCGTCGAAGCGGGTACTGCCGCCCGCCGCCCCGGCTGGGGCGATATGCTGCGCCTCCGCCAACTGTGGGGCACCTCCTTAGGCATGTTCGCCCTTGGCTACGTCTGGTACTTTCTTCTCTCCTGGCTTCCGACTTACCTGGTTCAGGAGCGGGGCCTTTCGATGACCAGCATGGCCACGCTCGGCTCGACGCCCTTCTGGGCCATGGGCCTCTCTTCACTAGCCGGCGGCTGGTCGTCAGACCGGTTCATCCGACGGGGAGCGCCCGCCAGCCGCGTTCGCATGACCTACGCCGTCTCCGGCCTCGTCCTCTGCGGCGCCGCCATTCTGCCCGCGGCCATCGTCTCCAGCGCCGACCACTCCATCCTCCTCATCACCGCCGCCTGTGCCTTTCTCGGCCTGTTCACGTCGAACGTCTGGGCCATCTCGCAGACCCTGGCCGGACCCCTCGCCGCCGGTCGCTGGACCGGCATCCAGAACGCGATCGGCAATCTCGGCGGCGTTCTATCGCCACTCTTGACGGGCTGGATTGTTAAGGAGACCGGCTCGTTTTCGCTGGCCTTCTGGGCCTCGGCCGGGGTGCTGCTGCTCGGCGCGGCCAGTTATTGGATCATGGTGGGAAAGATACAGCCCGTCAAATGGAAAGAATGAACGATCTCCTCAGCACCCTGGCCGACCTGGTGCGAATCAACAGCGTGAATCCGGCCTACGAAGGCGGCGTCGGCGAAGAAGAAGTTGCCCGTTACGTGGAGGCGTTCTTCGCTGCCCGCGGCATCGAAACGTGGCGCCAAGCCGTCGTCCCCGGCCGCGACAACGTCATCGCCCGCCTCCCCGGCGCCCAACCCGGCCGCCGGATCATCCTCGAAGCCCACATGGACACCGTCTCCACCACCGGCATGACTATCGACCCCTTCGATCCCGTCATTGCCGACGGCAAGCTCTACGGACGCGGCTCCTGCGATACCAAGGCTGGCCTCGCCACAATGATGCACGCCCTCGCGCATCTCCACGCGAACGGCATCACGCCCCCCTGCGAGGTCTGGCTCGCCGCCGTCGTCGACGAGGAGTACACGTTCCTCGGCGTCCGCAAGCTCTGCGAAGACGGCCTTCAAGCCAACGCCGCCATTGTCGCCGAACCCACCGAACTTCGCGCCGTCACGGCCGCCAAGGGCGTCCTCCGCTGGCGACTCCGCACCCGCGGCAAAGCCGCCCACAGCGCCAAGCCTCACCTGGGCCGCAACGCTATCCAAAACATGGGCCACGTCCTCCGCGCCCTCGAAGAAGAGATTCCGACCCCCGCGCACCCCCTCCTCGGCCCGGCCACCCTGAACGTCGGCCTCATCCGCGGCGGCGAGCAGATCAACTTCGTCCCCGAAGTCTGCGAGATCGCCATCGACCGCCGCCTGCTTCCCGGCGAAGATCCCGAAGCCGTCTGGGCCGCCACCAACGCCCGCCTCGCCCAACTGCCCGGCATCACCCTCGAAGCCGACCCGCCCTATCTCGCCGACGGCCCGCTCGAAACGAACCCAGGCGAACCCGCCGTTCAAACCGCGCAAGAGGTGCTGCGCGACCTCGGTCTCGACCCTGCTCCCGTCGGCGTCCCCTTCGGCAGCGACGCCAGCAAACTGGCCCGCGCCGGCATCCCCAGCCTGATCTTTGGTCCAGGCAGCATCGACCGCGCCCACGCCGCCATCGAGTATGTGGAGTGCGATCAGTTGCTCACCGCACTCCAGTTCCAACTCGGCTTTCTGCAGCAGTTCCGCTAGCGAACGGCCACCGTCACCTCCGAGGGCACCCCCAGGCTGAGCTTCGCGGCACCCGGGGGCAACCCGGTGGGAAGCCGCAAATTGATCTGCTGCACGCCGGCGGGCAATCCAGGAGCGGGTCCGGCGTAGAGCACCTCGGCGGACTGGCCGGCCACTGCGACGGACGGCGGAATGCCGACGCCAGTAGCGTAGACCACGATCACCGAACCCGCCACCGCTGGCCGCTCCGCGCTGTTCACGCTGCCATCCTGATTCAACGCCGCGGCCGCGCCGTAGCCGTTACGGCTGTTGGTGAAGATGCCCGGCGCGCTGTCCCGCACCATCGCTGTCTCCGCCCGCGATCCGCCCACTTCAAACCGGGCGTTTCCCTGGACGGACAACGGAACCCGAACGGTCACTTGGTCCGGCCCACTCCAAAGCGGCTCGACAAGCGTCCCGTTCACGCGAACCGGCTGCCCCGCCAGGTTCACACCGAACACCGTCACGGCGCTGCCGGCCGCCACTGGCCCCGGCCGCAGAGATGCCGCGTTCACCACGCCACCGTTAGCGATGCGCGGCCCCCCGCCGGGAAAGTAGGACGGGAACAGGTCGCCCGCCGGCCACGTCGGCGTGGCCAGCAAACTTGCGCCCAAGCCGGACTGCACCTCGTCGAAAAAGGCCAACAGCCGTTCGTTATCGGGCAGATGGTTCACCGCGATCGCAAAACTCACGCCGTTCACGCCCCGGAATACCCAAGCCGCCGTGCCCGGCAACGCCCCGTCATGATCCCAGCGAAAGCCGAACCGTGTATTGACGATCCCCCAGCCCAGGCCATACCAGGAATCAACCCCCGCCGGCCCGTACGCCGGGCGTTCCGTGATCAGCCGGGCCGTTTCGGGCCGCAGCAGGCTATTTCCGTCCAGCGCAACCAGAAACCGCACGAGATCCGGCATCGACGCCAGCCACCCGCCGCCCGACTCGAAAATGCGAATGTTGAAGGTGCCGTAAACGGACGGCGACTCCTCGGGCAAGCCCGCGAAGATCGGCGCGCCGGTCCGGTCTTTATCCCAATACCGCACCTCGCCGGGCTGACGGTCGGTCAACAAAGAGCCGGCGATACGCATCCGCTGAATCCCCAGAGGCGCCAGGATCTTCTCTCGCATGTACGTTTCGTACGCCTGCCCCGAAGCCTTTTCGATCACATCGGTCAACAGAAGAAACCCGGCGTTCGAATAGGCGTACCGTTCGCCGGGCGCCGAAGCTAAGGGGAGGTTTTCCAGGATAAAGTCCAGCACCGCGGCCCGATCCGGCGGCAGATTCGCCCCGAGCGCGTCGAGGGTGGCCCGGTCCGGGAACGTCGGGTCCAACTCCCAAAACTCGATGTCCAGTCCGCCCGAGTGTTGCAGCAAGTGGCGCACGGTGATGTCGGCGTAGCGAGGGTCTGCAGCGGCCGTGCGCCCGACATAGGCAAGCACCTTGGTATCCAAGCTGATCTTTCCTTCTTCCACCAGTTTCAAAGCGGCCATCGCGGTGATCGGTTTCGAGACGCTGGCCACACGGAAAAGGGAATCCGGCTGCACCGGCTCGTTAGTTGTTACATCGGCCACGCCGAAGCCTCGGGTGTATACCAGCCGCCGGTCTTTGGCGATCGCCACCGCCGCGCCAGGAATCTGGTACTTCGCCAGCAAGGCCGTGACCGATCGCTCGAACACAGCCAACTCCGGCGCCTCAGGGCCGGTCTGCGCGGGAGCGACAAGGCTCACGGCGAGGAAGAGGGTAAGAAGTGAAGTCTTCATGCCCCGAGTGTGCGGACTTTGCGCCGGCGGTTCATGTGCTGAAGGTGAACGATTGTCATGTGACTTTCGGCACAGGCGCTCGGCCGGCTTTGTCTGGGAAGATGGTCGACATGGGCGCAAGTCGAACGTATTTCCGGGCCTGCGGATTGGTGGTGTGGCTGGTGATGGCTTTGGCCCAAATGGCAGAGGATGCCGCCAAAGGTGATGAAGTGTGGCCTGTTGCCGTCGGCGCGGGACTATTCACGGCGGCGTTCTGGCATAACACGCGTCCTGGCGGCGGCCGGATTTGGCAGCGTTGGGCGGTCGCGCTGCTAGCTTTGCAATGCTTCGGCGCTACTCTGGTCTCTGCTGACGTGCTGGTTCTGGTCGCCATGCAAGTGCCTCTAGTCTTCGGGCCGAAGGGCCGCGTTCGCTGGATGGTAGGTCAATATCTTTGGCTGGCGCTTCTCGCCGGTACGGCACTGGCGTCGAACGACTTTGAACCCACCTTCGGCTACTCCCATCTGCCGTGGGCAGCCCAAGTGACCCTGACCATCATCCTCGTCAGTCTCTGGCAGGGGTTCGCCTTTTTCGCCGCCGTGCTGCTCGAAAATGCCGAGCGCACGAGCCGGGAACTGGCCCTGCGCAACGGCGAACTCCAGGCGACGCAGACCCTGCTCGAAGAATCGGCCAAGCTTGGCGAACGAATCCGGATTTCTCGGGAATTGCATGATTCCGCGGGCCATTTGCTCACCGCTCTGAGCGTCAATCTGCAGTTGGCGGCGCGGCTGGTGGAAGGTCCCGGCACCGAACAGGTCCGGCGCGCGCATGTCGTCGCCCGCACCCTGCTCACGGAAGTGCGCGAGGTGGTCGGAGCGATGCGCGAGGAGGCGACCATCAACGTGGGCCTGGCCGTGCAGCAATTGGCCGCCGCCGTCCTACGCCCGGCGGTGCACATCGAGATTGCGGATGACCTCGAAGTGGCGGACCCGGCGCGAGCCCATGCCGTCTTCCGCTGCGTCCAGGAGATGATCACCAACACAATGCGCCATGGCGATGCGCGCAATTTGTGGCTGTATCTGGGCGTCGTTGATGGCCGAATGAAATTGGAGGCTCGGGACGACGGCAGAGGCTGCGTGAACCTGGTGGAGGGCAACGGCCTGCGCGGCATGCGGGAGCGCCTGGAGCAGTTTGACGGTTGGCTACTGGTGGAGACCGCCGCGGGCGCCGGATTCTCCTACCGGCTGGAGATTCCCTTGCGTGCGGAGGCGACATGATTCGAATCCTCCTGGTCGATGATGAACAACTGGTCCGGAGCGGGATCCGCGGTCTCCTGGCCCTCCGCGAGGATTTCGAAGTGGCGGGCGAGGCCGCGGGCGGCGAAGAGGCCGTCACCATGGCACGCCAACTGGGTGGGCGGCCTTGATGTGCTCCGCTTGCTCGCCGAAACCGGACCCGTGCCACCGGCCATCCTCCTGACCACCTTTGACGATGACGAGGTTCTGCTCCGCGGAATCCGGGCAGGCGCCCGGGGCTTTCTGCTAAAAGACGTTTCGCTCGAGCGGTTGGCCGACGCCATCCATGTGGTCGCCCGGGGCGGCACCTTGATCCGGCCGGCCATCACCGAACGGATCGAGCGGAGCGTCGAACGTCTACCCGCTCCCCCCAGCGATTGGAACGCGATGGAGACGCTGACGCCGCGCGAACTACAGGTTCTCCGACTCGTCGCCGGGGGATACAGTAACCGCGAGATCGGCGAGCTTCTAGCGACGGCGGAAGGCACTGTGAAGAATCAGGTCTCGACCGTAATGGCCAAGCTGGGAGTCCGGGATCGGACCCGTGCGGTTTTAAAAGGTCTGGAACTTGGCATGATTTAAACTGATTGGATGAGTGAGCAGCCTCCCCCTTTCGATGGGCCCGACTTGAGCCGTTGGGCCGCCGCCCTGCTGCTCGTCGCGGTCATTATCGGTGTTTATTGGAAGCTCGTTCTCACGGATCAGTTCACTTGGCTCGGCGGCCAGGACAACGTAAATCAGGTCCTGCCTTGGCTGCAGTTCCAGGCCCGTGAATGGCATGCCGGCCGCATCGCCCTATGGGACCCCAATCACTACGGTGGTCAATCGCTCATCGGTCAAGCTCAGCCGGGCGTGGCCTACCCGCTCAACTGGCTGCTCTTTCTGATGCCGCTCCGCGATGGCTACCTGAGCGCTAAGGTTCTCCATTGGTATTACGTCATCACGCACCTGCTGATGGCGGTATTCGCCTATCGGCTCGCCCGTGAACTCGGATGCCGCCGCTGGGCGGCCGTCGCCGGAGGGGTGACGTTTCCACTCACGGGCCTCCTCGGCCGGTTGGACTGGCCGCAGATGTTCAACGGCGCCACGTGGATCCCGCTCGTCTTCCTGGGCCTCCTCCGCGCCGCCCGTTCAGACCGGCCCATCATCCCCGCCGCGCTCGGCGGCTTCGCCCTCGGCGTGGCGTGGCTGAGCGGCCATCATCAGATCCCGATTTTTCTCTCGCTCGCCGCGCTCGGCCTTTGGATGTGGATGCTGGTCCGCAACCGCCGGCTCCTTCCCGCATTTGGCGCCTTTGGGTTGATGGCCGGAGCCACCGGAGCTTTACAAATCCTGCCTGCCATGGAGTACGGACGCTTGGCGGTGCGGTGGGTTGGTGCGCCCGAGCCACTTACCTGGGGCCAGAAGGTTCCCTATACCGTCCTCAGCGATTTCGGACTGCAGCCCGTTTCTCTGCTCGGCATCCTATTCCCCGGCCTCTTTATCCACTCGGATCCATTCCTCGGCGTCACTCTCTTTTTGCTCGCGCTCGCCGGCGTCGCCCTCGCGTGGCGGCACTGGCCAACGCGCGCGATGGCGGCCATCGCCCTCGGCGGCCTGATCTATTCGCTCTCCGGCCACACCGTACTGCACGGCATCCTTTACAGCCTGTTGCCGGAGGTCGACAAAGCCCGCAGCCCATCGATGGCGATCGTTCTCTTCTCCCTCGGCGCCGGCATGCTTGGCGCGCTGGGGCTCGATCGGCTGCGGGAAGCCGCGGATAGCCCTTGGGTGCCCCGGCTCCGGAACGGGGCCTTGGTCTTCGGCGCCATCGTTTTCCTCTTCAAGTTGGGCTTAGCCAAGACCAAGGGATTTGAACGCCATGCCGACGACGGGGACCTTGTGATCGGCCTCGCCGCCCTCCTCCTCGGTCTTCTGCTTCACGGCTGGAAGTCCCGCAGTCTCACCTGGCCCTCGCTCTGCGCCGGCGCGCTGCTGCTGTTCCTCATGGAAGTCAGCAACGGCGGCACGTCCATGTGGCCCCACCGTTCGCTCGAACCGGCCATGGCGCTACTCAACTCCCTGGACCAGCACAAAGACATCGCCCAGTTCCTCCGTCAGCAACCGGGACTCAGCCGCGTTCAGGTCGACGAGAAGCAAATTCCCTACAACTTCGGAGACTGGCACGGTGTCCACCAGGACACCGGTTACCTGGCCAGCCTACCGCTCAATGTGCGGCAACACGGCTTCCATACCTCGGCGGTCAAACGTCTGCTAGGCGTCGCCTTCGCCGTCGGCAGTCAGCCCACCGACTTTCACACGCAGGAGGTTTTCACCGGCAGTTCGACGCTCAAGGTATATGCGAACCTCGAGGTCCTCCCCCGCGCCTTCGCTGTCCATGAAGCCTTCCGGATCGCCGATCGCCGCGGCGCCCCGGACCATCTCACGCAAATGGAAACAGAACTGGCGCGAAAGACGTTTCTTGACGTCGATCCGCCCGCCCTCGAAGGCTGTGCCGGCGCCGACACGGTCAGCGTCCGCAGCCACACCCCGGGTCGCGTCGTCCTCGACGTGACCATGGCCTGCCGCGGGATGGTCATCCTCACCGACACCTATGCCCCGGGCTGGACCGCGACCGTCGACCAGCAGGAAACACCGATCTATGA
>LNFE01000129.1 GCA_001464575.1 Acidobacteria bacterium Ga0077553
GGTGTTCATACCGTGAACTTCGTTTACCGGCCGTCGAGTGTTCTCTTGGGCGCCGGGCTCACGGGTAGTGCGATGCTCGGTGCGCTTTCGCTCGCGCTCATGCTCTGGCGCCGCCGCCGGCAGAGCCACCAACAAGTCACGGCCGCGTAGACACAAAGGAACCCGGCGGCCAGCCCCAAGCTGGCGCCACCCCAGAGCGCCGTTCGGTCCAAGCGCGAGAACATTTCCCTGCCCCCATCGCCATACAAGATCCGCAGCGATGCCCAACCCGCGGAACCGCTAAAGCCTGAGTAAAGCGGAAACAACTTCACAAAGTAAGTCGTAGTCAACAGGTAGAAACTCAGCAGACAGATCCCGGCTGCCAGCCACCGGCCAATTCGCGGCCACGCCCCGCATCCAGCCGCCGCCAGAAGAAATACCCCCGGCAAGAGCCCCGCGGTGTGCCACGAGTTGGCATTCGCCGACACTTCGCCATTCAGCGCCCCGTGCAACACCATCGCATAGACCGGAATTATCGTAAACAGCGCCGTTCCACCTGCGACAATCCACTCCCCCGAACTACCACCCCGCTGCCAAACCTTTGCCGCCCAAAGCCCCAAGGCGCCCGCCACGAGAGCCAAGTACACATTCAACGTCGCCATCGAGTAAGAGACAAACGAATTGTTTCCGGTCCACAAGCTCGCGCGGGCCATGCCCAGCACCGACCCTGGCCAGTCCATCTGCCGCGCCATCGCCAGCATCGCGGCGGAGGAAACCGGCCGGACAGCCTCTTGCAAACCGCTCACCGACCCATAAAGCTCAACATTGCGCCAATACCACGGCCCTGCCAGGAAACCGGCCACAACCGCAATCCAGAATCCGTGCCGCCACCCCACCAACAACGCCGCCGGAACGAAAATCAGAAAGTAAGATTTTGTCAGTAAGCCGGCTGCCAGCACGGCACCCAGGACGAGGGCTCGCCGTCGCCCCGGCGAAGCCCAATACGCGTCAGCCGCCAAGAATAGCAGTACGATCAAGGGCAGCGCCAGCCAGTCGTTGGCGATGTGGGCCACCGATCCGAACACGTTCTGAAGCGACAAAAAGCAGAAGGCCATCGTTTGCGTATACGATTCCGGAATCGCCATCCGCCGTCCGAGTAGAGCGAACGCCGCCAGATAGGCAATCACCGCCAGTAGAGCGCCACAGCCTCGCAAAACGAGTACCCGGCTCATGAGTGGCATCTCCCGCATCGTTCGGTCAATCGGGGCCAATAGGAGATAGGCCAAGGGTGGTTGCTGGCCCTCGTAGTTGCTCCCGTGCGCGATCTGCCGGAGTCCGGCCGGCAGATCCCCGAGCGCAAGCCGGCGCCTGCGCTGCTCGGTCGCCGGCAGAGCGAAGTACTCGCTGTAGCTTGTCAACTCCGGCAGTTTGCGTTCCCAAACCGGGCTAACCGGCGTCAACGCCCACGCGCGGTAGATCTCCTCGCTGAAGGGAGAGACATCAGCGACCGGCCAACCCTGGCCCGCGGTCAAATGCTGCACGTAGGCATAATGAAACGGTTCGTCATATCCCTCCCATAGCGGCAGGAGGGTGATGTACAGGAGAGCGTGCCCAATGCCGAAAAGCAGCAGGAAGCACCAGCGCAACCGAGAGGCCAATTCGAACATAAGCCTAGCCGAGAATACCACCGCCCCGTTTCCGCCGCGTGCTATTCTCTTAACTTCTGAGGTGCTCCGGCTTTACGGCCGGGGATTAAAAGGGAACCTGGTGCGATTCCAGGACTGCCCCGCAGCGGTAACAGGGAACGAAAGCGGCATTGACACACTGACTCTCGCTAAAGAGTTGGGAAGTAGCCGCCGGTAGGCGAAAGCGCCCTGAAGTCCGAAGACCTGCCCGGAACAGCCACCCATGGCTGATTTCACTATGCCCTCGAGGGAGGGGCAGGAGCGTAATGATTTCTATATTCTTGATTTGCTTTGCCGGTCTTCGCGGCCTCGTGGAAGACCCTCAGGGAAAGCCCGTTGATGGCGCGGAGGTGCTCCTCTACCGGGGTACCTCAATTGAACGAACGCGGACCCAAGCGGGCCGGTTCGAATTCCCCAACACCGAAGGGCGGGCACTGATTGAAGTCGCCGCCGAAGGCTTCCGTCGCGTCTCGCGGGAAGTAGAAGATAACCAGGTGATCCGCCTCGAAGTTGCGGGTGTCGACCAACGCATCGTCATCACCGCCGAAGGCGCCGCCCAAACGTTCGACGAAGCGGCAAAGTCCACCAGCGTCCTCGACGCCGCCGACCTTTCCCGCCGCAACGAAAACAATGTCGCCGAAGCGCTGCGCGAAGTCCCCGGACTGCTGATTCGCAATCTCGGCGGGCCCGGACAACTCTCGACCATTCGCACCCGCGGACTCCGGGCGGAAGCCACGGCAGTGCTGATCGACGGCCTTCGCTTTCGCGACGTAGCCGCCATCCAAGCCGATGCCAGCGGCTTCATCGGCAACCTGAACATCATCAACCTCAGCCGCGTCGAGGTCCTGCGCGGGTCAGGATCTTCGCTTTACGGCACCAACGCCGCCGGCGGCACGATTAACCTGGTAACCGATACCGGCGGCGGCCCGGCGCACGGCGGAATTCTCGTCGAAGGCGGCGGCCTCGGCCTGCTCCGGGCCCGCGCCACCGCAGGCGGCGCCTGGAAGAAACTGGCCTACAGCGCCGGTCTTCTGCACATTAACGTGCTCAATGGTATCGACGGCAACGATGCTTCCCGTAGCTCCGGCGCGCAAGGTTTCGCCAAGTACGCCATCGCCTCTTCGGCCTCGCTCTCCGGCCGCTTATTCGTCTCGGACGACTTCGTCCAGACCAACGCCAGCCCCACCACCAGCGGCATTCCCGCCGCCAACTGGCCCGCCACGGGCATCATCCCGGCTGTGCCCGGCGCCACTTACTTTCCAGGCCGCGACGACCCCGACAGCCGCCGCTCCGGCCGCTTCTACAGCACCGCCCTCGTCTACCGCCAGCTTCTGGCGCCCACGGTCGACACCCAGATCAGCTATCAACGCCTCAACACCGCCCGAAACTTCCAAAACGGCCCGGCCGGAGTTGGCTTCCAGCCCGCCGTCCCCAACCTCAGTGACTTCGACGGCAACATCGATACCGTCGACGCCCGGCTGAATTGGCGGCCCACCTCCTGGTGGACCGTCACCGGCGGCTACGAGTACGAGAACGAGAACTACCGGAACGCGGACGACAACCGGGTGAACGGACCATCGCGTGTTGCGGTGGAAACCCGCGCCGCCCAGCGCTCGAACTCGCTCTATTTCGCCAGCCAAATGGCCTTTGCCGCACGCCGTCTGATCCTGTCCGTCTCTGGCCGTACCCAAGACTTTCGACTCGACCGGCCGCGCTTCCTCTACACCGGCAACGCCAACAATTACGAGAACGCTGCCGTCGCCACCGCGCCCCGCGCCTGGACCGGCGACGCCGCTCTGGCCTACTTCTTGCCCCGCTCCGGCACCAAGCTGCGCGCTCACGCCGGCAACGCTTACCGGGCGCCGGGCCTATATGAACGTTACGGCTCGGGCTTCTTCTTCAGTTCCGCCCTCGGCGGGGTCGTCTACAGCCCGTACGGCGACCCCCGCCTGGCGCCGGATCGCTACAACTCGGCCGACGGCGGCATTGACCAGTATCTGTTCCGCGATAAACTGCGGCTCAGCGGAACTCTGTTCTACACGCGCACCGTGTCCAATACCCAATTCGATTCCTCAGCCAGCATCGTCCGTTCCGCCACGGATCCCTTCCGCCGGACCTCCGGCTACTACAACGGCTCCGGCGGCATCTCCCGCGGCATCGAAACCTCGGTCGAACTCCGCCCGGTCCGCGGCACCATGCTCCGTTCGTCGTATTGGTTCATCAACTCCGATACGGACCAGGACCTTACGGTGCGTCGTCTCTGGGACGCACTCGGCATCCCAAGACATTCCTGGAGCGCGGTGGCCACTCAACAGCTTGGCCGCCGAACCGAGCTGACGGTGGACCTGTTCCGGTCTTCCAGTTACTACAATGCCTTCTTTGCGGGCTCCGGCAGCCGCGCGTTCCGCTTCGACGGCGCGACCAAGATCGATGTCGTCCTCAGCCACGAGTTACTCCGGACCGACGCTTACTCGGTCCGGCTGTACGGCAAGGGGGACCAGATCCTGAACCGGACCTACTACGAGAACGGATTCCGCGCCGCCGGAGCAACCGGCCTCGCCGGCCTACAGGTACAGTTCCGATGATCTGGCTGCTTCTGCTGGCGGCGGCAATTCCGGAGCGGATCGTCTCGACGGCGCCCAGCTTCACGGAGATGCTCTTCGCCGCCGGCGCCGGGGATAAGGTGGTGGCAGTGTCGTCCTACTGCCACTTCCCTGCCTCGGTGGAGCGCCTTCCCCGCATCGGCACGTACCTCGAGCCCAACGTGGAGGCGATCATTCGCCTCCGCCCGGACCTTGTTCTGGTCCACGCCGAGCATCCGCAAATCGTTCGCCAACTGAAAGCCGCCGGTATCTCGACGCTGTCCCTGCGCAATACCAGCCTCGAAGAGACCTTGCTCTCCGCCGCGGAGATCGGCCGCGCCATCGGCCGGCCACGCGAAGGCCTCGCTCTCGAAGCCAAGCTCCGCAACGGCCTTGCCGAGATGCGGAAACGAACCGCCAGCCCCAAGCCCAGGACCCTGCTCTTCATCGTCGGCCGCACACCTGGCCGCCTCGATGGCATGTTAGCGGTCGGCAAGGGGTCCTATCTCAACGACCTGATCAGCGCCGCGGGCGGCCGCAATGTCCTGGCCGATTCGCCGGTCGCCTATCCCAAAATCTCGGTCGAGGGCATCCTCCGGCTCAACCCCGATGTCATCGTCGACATGGGCGATATGACGGAGACCAAGGGGGTTTCCGCCGCGCATATTAACGAAGTGGTCCGCCTGTGGAGCGCGGTTCCCGGCCTTCGCGCCGTACAGAATAAGAAGGTTTTCGCCGTGGCCTCGGATATCTATGTGGTTCCCGGACCGCGCGTACTGGAGGCGGCGGCGGCCTTTCGGAGGATGCTGGAGTGACCCGCCTCGTCCTTGATGGGCTCCAGTTCGCTTACCCCGGCGGGAAATCGGTCCTGCACGGCATTAGCGCCGTGGCGGACTCGCCGGCCGTTATCGGCATTGTAGGCCCCAACGGCGCCGGCAAATCCACCCTGCTCGACCTCATCGCGGGACAGCGGATCCCCCGCGCCGGCCAATGCACCCTGGGCGGCCAAGCGATCCACCAAATGCCGCGCGATGCTCTCTGCCGGCAGATCGCGCACGTTCCGCAACTCGTTCCCGCCGACGTCCCGCTGACCGTCGAAGAGGTCATCCTCACCGGTCGACTTCCCTACGGCCGCGGCCTGTTTGAGCAGGAAGAGGACCATGCGGCAATGGAGCAGGCCATCCTCCGGACCCGTCTCACAGCCTTTCGCGGCCGCCCCTTTGGCGCTCTAAGCGGCGGAGAAAAGCAACGGGTACTGCTCGCGGCCGCCGTCTGCCAGGGCGCCCCCATCGTTCTGCTGGATGAGCCGAGCGCCCATCTCGACCCCGAGAACGAAGCCGCCATGTGGGAGCTGTTCCGCGAACTGCAGCAATCCGGCCATCTGGTCATCGTCGTCACTCACCACCTGGGCCTCGCCGCCCAGCATTGCGACCGGATCTGGCTTCTCGAACAGGGGCGCCTCGCCGCCGATGCCGTCCCCTGCGATGCGCTGGAACCAGCGCGGCTGGAACGCGTCTTCCGCGTGCCGTTCCATTGGCACCAGAGCGCGGAAGGAAGGGTGTTTCTCACGTATGGCCGCTGATCCGCGCCGTCAGGTTGGCTCTGCTGTCCTCGTAGCGACGTTCGCCGCGCTCGCCATCGCGGCCATTAGCCCACTGCTCGGCGGCTCCGGGATGGACTACGGCCGGCTCTGGCGGGGCGAGTCGCCGGACTGGGAGATTTTCGTCAATCTTCGTGTCCCCCGGACGGTGCTTGCCTTCCTTGCGGGGGCGGCGCTTTCGGTGGCCGGAGCCCTGTACCAGGCGGTACTTCGGGAAGCCTTGGCCACGCCTTCCAGCCTCGGGGTCACCTCCGCCGCAGCCCTGGGAGCGGTGGCGGCCATTGCCCTCGGCAGCGGCGAGGAGACCGGCTTCCCGCTCGTTTGGGCGGCGGCCCTGGCAGGCTCCGGAGTGGTCATCGCCCTCGTCGCCGCACTCGGCCGTGTCAAACGATTCACGGCCTTTACGCTGCTCTTGACTGGCATCGCGCTGAGTGGCATCTGCACCGCGATTATCCTGCTGCTGCATAGCCTCGCCGGCATCACACGCTCGTTTCAGATCGCACATTGGCTGATGGGCGGCATTGACGCCGTCGAATACCCGGTGCTCGGTTGGCTGGCGGGTGCCATCGCGCTGGGAACTTGGTGGAGCATCCGGCAGGCGCGCGTCCTGAACGTCTTGATGCTGGGCGAAGCCTGGGCGGCCGGTCGCGGCGTCGATTGCCGGCGCGTCACCTGGCAGGGGTTCGCCGTGGGAGCTCTTTTGGTCGGCTCGGTCACCGCGGTCACCGGACCCATCGGCTTCGTCGGCCTGATTGTGCCCCATCTGCTCCGCCGCATTTTGGGCCCGGACTATCGGCTGCTCATCCCCGTATGCTGGCTCGGCGGTGGCGCTTTCCTGGTGGTGTGCGACACCATTTCCCGCAGTGTGCTCGCACCCGTCGAAATCCCGGTCGGCGTCACGACGGCGCTGCTCGGCGGACCCTTCTTCGTCTGGTTGCTCTGGAGCCGGTAGCCCGGCGCGCTACTTCACTCCGAGTTGCAGCGCGCCGGCTACGCCAATCCAGACCAGCGAAACCATCAGGAGACCCGCCCACCCCAGATAAGCGATCGCCAACGAAGACTCCAGATTTTCCACCTGTTCGTCAATCGAAACGATGGGCCGATTCCAATGCAGCGCGGCGGCGATCGCCAAGGCATGTTGGCGGACGGCGTCATCCGGAGCGTGCTCTTCGGTCAGGTCCAGGCAAGCCCCGTCCGTTCTCAGAACCCCCGCCGCCAGATATTCGACCTGAGAACCTTTAATCCGCTGCTCCACCCTACGGACGTAGACCTCGGCAATATGCTCCCGGAGCACCGGAGGCGCTTGGGGCCCCACCGGCAAGGGGCCCTTCCGCATCCAGACCCCGCGGGCAGTGACTTCAATCCGGACGCGGTTCACAAAGCAGACGAGCGTCCCATAAATGAACAAGGCCATCACCGGCCCGAGCTGCCAAACCGACGCCCAGCCACCGTCAAGCGCCGGCCAGATAAACCAAGCAGCCAGCGGCGGCAAGACGAGAGCGATGGACAGCGGGCAAGAACGGAAGTTTCGGCGGTAAGTGCTCACATTGCTCCGGGCGCAATTCCCGCCGCAAATCGATCACTGCAGCAGAGCAACCACAGCGGCGGCGGAGCCGTCCCGCACCCAGGCGTCTAACTGGGCGACGTCCTTCAACTGCTGGCCCCGTTGGCGGCTCACCTCGACATAGCGGCAGCCGAACTCCTCGAGGGAGGTCATATCCCCCCACAGGCGTTCGAACTGGGCGACCGGGAAAACATCCTCCTGCCCCCGGCCCCAGCGCCGCTTGACTTCTTTGATCGTGACGTAGCTGGGCATCCGCTGCGCCGTCCTGCGAACAGCGGCAGTCACCAGATTCGCGTCCGCCAACTGTTGCCGGGTCAGACCGAACACCCGCAGCAGGGCGTCGATGGTGATCCAATAACTGCCCGTGTTGTAATAACGCAAACCGAACTCCACCCGCTCGTCGGGCAGGCACAAACCCTCCACAAGGCGTGGCTTGCCGTTCACCAAAGCCAAGCCTCCCCCATGGTCGTCGTATTGGCGGCCAATCACTTCAACGGTCATCCCCGCGCCGCTGGCGATATGTTGCCCCAGCAAGTCCGGCGCCGGGGTGGCGCCCAAAGTGTCGATGTTATGCAGGAACAGATAGTCCAATTCGGGACGTTCCGCCAAGAGCTCCGCCAGCGTCCCATTGCGCAATAGATTCGGCACTTCGTACCAGTGGCCCACCGGGTGGATACACTGAGAAGCCAGATTGTCCGTATAGTCGCTCGCCTCCCCGGCGCTGCGCACCCATTGCAACAAACTGGCCCGGCCGCTCTCCCTCACCTTTTGCTTTTGCGCGTCCAGCTGCTGTTGCGGCAACACCTCCCACAGATAGCGGAGATCGGCCACCGTGGGTACCATTCGCAGGCCGATGCTCCTGCCGGACGAAACCCGGGCCCCGGTGGCCGCGATCGGAGCATAGGTGAGGTAACTCGTAGTCACCACATGCGGCACCCCGGCCCGTCTGGCTTTCTCCCGTTGAATATCGAGAAAGCTCCAATACCGGCCGCCAATCCGATGGAACGGATGCAACGCCTTCACGACCCCGGCGCCCTTCGTCCACCGGCTGCCCACGCCACCCGCCATGGTCACCATCGCCAACCGGCCGCCTTGCAGCGCCGCCGCGCCCACCCGGGCTTCCCCGCCGGTTACTACGGCCACGTGCTCCGCCCGCACGTCCTCAATCATCGTATTCGCGGGAAGCCGGTTCTGCGCCAAGCCCACGCGCCCCGCCCGATAGTCGGCGCGCAACTGCTCATGCGCGGCCACGTCAAACCCGTTCGCCGCCAGCAGTTCCGCCAACTCCGCTCCGGCGGTGCCAGCCGATTCCGCCTCTTTCGGAATCATTCGCTCAAACAAGGCTTCCGTCTGGTTGCCATAGCGCTGGGCGAAGCGCGTCAATTCTCCGCGGCGTTCGGCGGTCAGCAGACGCGCTTCGCGTCGCAGATCGCCCGGCGCCCGCAGCAGGTAGTACGGCGCGCTGAGCAGGGCGTCCTGACCATGCCGGAGCTCCGCCATGGTCCCGTTCTCATTGATGGTGAAGTCGTAGACGACCGGCTCCACGGCAAACGGGAAACTCGATTCCATGGCCCGCTTCGTCTCAGAGAGAATTCGCGGCATCACCTCGAGAGCCGCCGGGCGCACCGCGGGATCAAACACGAAACCCATCCCTCCGCCGCTCATGCCCCCCAGCATCCAGAAGCCCCAAAACCCAGCGCCAAACTGAGACCGGCATTGCGCGATCAGCGCTTCGGTATAGGCGTTTCCGGCCCACGGGATGATGGACTGAATCGGCCCATCGTAGTTGGCCTGCGTCAACGCCGCCAGCCGCTGCACGTCGCCTTCGCGCAAGGCCGCCTGCAACTCATCGAGAAGACGGATGGCTTCCTGCCGTCCATCCCACTCTTTCCCGCTCCGGAGCAGATACCGTTCCGTACACATCTCGAGAATCGGCCCCACGTCCTGGCTCATGCCGCCGTGCACCAGCACCAGCGACTCTTCCAATCGCCGTCGCGCCGCCACCGGAACTTCGTCCAGCAAGCGGTGCCGCGGCAACAGCCGCCCCCGGCTGATCCCAAACTCGGGATCTCCCGCCCCGGCCTCTTCGGCCGCGATCAACTTGATCCCCGGCCAAACACCGCCGGAATCCTGCCATCCGCCCCCGCTACCGCCGAGCCACTCGCCAAGGATCGCCCGCGCCGCCACTTGCCGCCGATCGTCTTCTTCGAGCGGTCCCGTGATGGTCCGGATCTGCCCCGTCGCCCGCATGCAGAGCGCAATCAGGCAGGCGAGCAGATTCGTGCTCACCGCAAAGCGGCTGCCCTTGGGGATATCGTTCACCTGGCTGACCAACTCAATGCCGCAGCCGTCGCGGCCAATCAGGCGTCCCAGAACGTCGGCCAGCTTCTGGCCACTGCCTTCGAGTCCGGCCGGAATCAATCCGCTCGCGATCACAGCCGCCTTCAGCAGACCGAGGTAGTCCCGCGCAAAGTCGAATACCTCTTCAATCGAAGAGACATCTAGCACGGGCTCATCAATCACCCGCAGAAACGCCTCCACCGGCGGCCGCGTAGCCGCACCCGTGCCCCGCACGGCCAGGTCCACCGAGATGTTGATCACCCGGGCGCCCTCCGGATAGTCCATCGCCAGGAAGAAGATGTCGCTCCAAGCGCTGTGGCTCAGATCCATGCGAACGGGAGTCGTCTCGTGCAGCACGGGAAATGGGCCGGGCGTGCGCAGCTCCGGACGCAATCGGAGCGGATAGTCGGCCAGATGGCCGGTGCGGAACATCCACTGGTTGCCGGGGAATCGGCGAACGCTTTGGCGCACCTGGTCGGCGAGGGTCTGGAAGGCCAGGCCGCGGTAGGCGGTGGCCAGCGCGCTGCTGATCGCCGGGCTGGCTACGCCCGTTTCAAGCAACTCCGCAATAGCTTGTTCGAACCGGCGGCCGCGAATATGCTCAATGGCCCGGTACGGAATCAGCGCGGTGGCAAGGGCGGCGGGGCCGATAGCAAAACGGTGCAGTGTTGAGAGAAACACCAGCGCCCGGACGCGCTCGTAAAGATTCGTCGCGTCCTTCCGGAACGCTTCGAGGCGCGACGCTTCGGCCACCAGTTCGGCCAATTGCTTGCCCGCGGTCCATTCTTCAAACGGCGCGTGCGCCTTGGTCACAATGCGGTCTACGAGCGTCATCGAGCCGTCAGCTCCAACATCATCGTAAGAATCTCTTCGCGGTCTTTCCCTTGCAGCCCGAGCGCGAGCTGCGCCTGCAGCAGACCATACTTGCTGCCAATATCAAAGCGGCGGCCCGGCAGTACGGTCGCCAGGTAGCGCTCTTGCCGGGCGAGCAGTTGGAGAGCGTACGATAGGCCCGGCACGGCTCCCGAAGCCTCGATATGAGCGTGGAGAATCTCCATGAGTCCGGGGGAGAACAAGTGGATGCCGAAGAAGCAGAGGTAGTGCCCCTGCCGTAGTCCGGCGGCCACCAGTTCGCGCTCCGCCTGCGTGGGCGTCGGCTTTTCGAGCACCGTCTCCACCTGATACAGCTTGTTGCCCAGCGCCGGTCCGCCCACGGCGCCGAAGTATGGCAGCAAGCCTTCCCGCGTGGGCAACACCGCACTCACGCTGCAACCTTCGGCTTGGTGAATCCGCACCAGCTCGGCCGTTAACGCGCTCACCGGCCCTTGGTCAGCGAGGTAGAAGTGATCCCCAACAAGGTGCAGAAACGGCTGGCCGCCCACGAACTCCCGTGCTTGATAGATGGCGTTGGCATAGCCTTTCGCCTCGGTTTGTTCGATCAGAGTGATCCGGCGTCCGCTGCCCGTGAAGAGGGCCTCAAAAGCGGCGCGATCGCCCGACGGAATAACGATCCCAATCTCGTCGACCGCCTCAGCCAGCAACTCCAGTAGGAAGTCGCCGATGGTGGGCCGCTGATTGTCCGGCGTCGCCAGGGTCTGGTGCAAGATGTGCCGCTGTCCGGGTGCGGCTGCCGTGATCACTGCCTTCAGTTTCATCGCTCCCGCTATTGTAAGCGGCTAAACTGGTTTTAGTCCGCGATGACCGAACGATTCACTGAACTGCATTCCTGGCTCTATGCGGCGCTGTTGCAGCCGCTGCTGTTCCAGTGGGACCTGATGGCTTGGGCCGAGTTGGCCTATGAATGGTCCGAACTCTTCCTGCTGGGCGCGATTGAAGTCGTGGTGTTGTGGGCTCTGCTGCGCCCTCTCGAAGCCTTCTTCCCCGTCGAGCGTTGGGAGGATCGCGGGCCCACGCGCGTCGATGTGATCTACACGCTGCTGGCTCGCCTCGGCATCCTGCCAATCTTCTTCTTTATCGTGCTCCAACCTGCCGTGGACATGGTTCATGCGGCGTTGCGCCTGCGCGACATCATCCCGCCGAACCTTGAAGACCTCTTACCGGTCTTGCAGGACCGGCCGTGGCTCAGTCTCCTGGCTTACGCGGTGATCTTCGATTTCGTGGACTACTGGCGCCATCGGGGGGAGCATTCCATCCGCCGTTGGTGGGCGCTCCATGCTGTCCACCATTCCCAGCGCCAAATGACGTTCTGGTCCGACGAGCGGGAGCATCTGCTCGGCCAGGCGATCGCGGCGTTGCTTCGCGCCGGGGTGGCGCTGGGCATCGGTGTGCCTCCAGCGGACTTTCTGGTTGTTACGCTCGCCGCAGGTGCGCTCGAAAGCCTATCCCATGCCAATGTCCGCATGAGCTTCGGGCGGATCGGGGACCGGCTGCTCGTCAGCCCCCTGTATCACCGTACCCATCACGCGTTGCACCACAACACGACCACCAACCTCGCCACACTGTTCCCCATCTGGGACGTCCTGTTCGGTACCGCCGACTTCTCCCGGACCTTTCAGCCTACGGGTATCGACGACAACCAAAACTACGGCCACGGATTCTGGCAACAGCAATGGCTCGGCCTCACCCGGCTACTTGCGAAAGTGGAACCGGGCAATCGGTAACGGCATTTCGCTATTGGCGCCACGCACGCTTTTCCAGATGATCTCGTTCAGAGCCAACATCGGCGCCTTGTCGTACTCTTCGAGATTCATCTCCATCGACTCCTTCGCGCCCCATGCCAGGGCCCCGTTTAGCGCATTGATGTCAATGCGCGGCTTCTCGTGCGTGTACGGCGTCAAGTCGGCCTTGGTGCCCAACGAGGCGTACATCGGCGTGGCCGCGGCATCGTACTGGCTCATCGGTGGCAGGCCAAGCAGCAACTCCATCGTGCGCAGCATCGAGGAGGTCGTATACAGCGTGCTGTCGACAGTCTTGCGCTTGGTGTAGGGGCTGATCACCAGGCCAACGGTACGCCGGGCATCCACGTGGTCCGGGCCGTTCTGCGCATCGTCTTCGATGACGAAGATGGCCGTCTTCGGCCAGTAGGGTGAGCGCGTCAGCCGGTCCACCATCATGCCCAGCGCGTAGTCGTTCGAAGCCACGGCCGCTTGCGGCGTCGGGGCGCCCGGCCGGGTGCCCTGCGTATGATCTTCGCCAAGACTCATCACCGAGTAGTTCGGTAGCCGCTTCGACGGATCGGTCGAGGCGAAGTTCCGTTCGAATTCGTCCAGTTCCTCAAGGAACACTTTCGCGTTAGCGGTATCGCGCATACCCGGCAACTTGAACTTCGGCGAAACGTGCCCGTAAAGGTTGCCAACGCCCGGCGCCGCTTCCATCGTTGTCCCGTCGCTCGACCGAGTGGCATACTCGCCATAGCTGCGATAGGTCAGTCCCTTGGCCTTGGCGATATCCCACAGATTGCCCGCGCTCGGCGCATAGGCGTTGGAGATGCCCGACTTCGAGTGGCCCCCGTAGGTGATCGGCCACAGCTTTTCATTGAAGTCGGTGGCGTAGGCGGCGTTAGACCAGGAGTGGCCATCGACGCTCACCTCGCCATCGCAGAACAGGTTGTCAAGCAGCACGAACTCTTCCGCCAGCTTGTGATGATTCGGGCTGACATCCCAGCCAAAAATCGTCAGCCGCGGATCGCCATTGCCCTGCTTCAAATCGCCGAAAACCTGATCGTAGGTCCGGTTCTCCTTGATGATGTAGACGATGTGTTCAATCGGCGAGCCCACGCCAACTTCGGCCGGAACAACCGAGGGTCCCTTGGGCGCAGAGGCCCGCGTCAACTGCTCGTCGCGATAAGGAATGTTCGCCAGCACTTGAGCCGTGTACTTACCCAACTCGCTCTTCAGATTCTTCAGATCCACCCGATGGATGGACCCCTTCTGCAGACTGCGCACGCTGTTTTCGGGCATGCCGCCCTTCCGCAGCGGGCTGGTGGGGCCGGTGACATTCGGGTAGCCCCCCAGTCCCTTCGCATTGCCCACGACAAGCTGATTCGCCGCAGGCAGATAAGCCAGCGCCGACGGATACCAACCCGCTGGAATAAAGCCTAGAATCGCGCTCTCGCCCGGTTCTTTCACGTTAATCACCGCCACGGCATTGTTATCCGCGTTCGCCACAAACAACATCTTGTTCGCATCGTCGAAGGCCAACGCATTCGGCGTCGACCCTTCCGGCGCCAGCGCCGTGATGCCGACATTGATCCGTTCGGTGGGCCGCAGCCTGTTGGTGTCGATCACCATCACGCTGTTCTTATTGGCGCAAGACACAAAGAGGCGCCCGTCGGAAGCGAGCAGCAGATCGTTCGGGTTCGTATCGACATCGATGGTGCGGACAACCTTTTCCGTCGCGACATCAATCACCGAAACCGAAGCGCTGGCCCAGTTCGAGACGTACAGCGTCTTGCCATCACGGGAAAGAAGGACGTCGTACGGATTGATCTGCGTCTGAATCCGCTTCAGCAACTTCCCAGTGGCGGATTCAAAGACGACCAGGTGACCCGGTTCGTTGCCCGTGCCCCGGTTGGCCGCATACAGCTTGCCGTTGGTCGGATGATGCACGAGACCCGCCCAAAGAATCTTGGTCAAAGGAATCGTCTCCTCGAAGCGCTGCGCCGGCTGAGTGCTCAGCTTGCCGTTCGCGAAGTCGAACGCATAGATGGGCGCGCGTTCCGGATTCTGCCGGCTATCCGCGTTTCCACCGGAAGCGTAAAGCTTCTTGCCGTCCGGGCTGAACCCAAGGCCGAACCACGCCGACTTCATCGGAATGCGCTGTACGGCTTCCCAGGAAGCGACATCAATCACGTCGAGACCGTGCGGATTGAAGCCCGCATGCAGACCGACGATGGTCTTACCGTCCGGCGAAGGCAGCAACTGTAGGGTCATGTCCTCCGTCGTCACGGCGGGTCCTACCGGCGTAATCCGCCAGCCATTGGGCAGATTGTAGCCACCCGGCATGGGGCCGGGCTTTTGGGCCAGTAGAAGAGCAAGGGAAGCGAAAAGGGACAGTAGACGACGAATCATGCGCCCTATTACACCACCGGAATATGAAATTCCGATGACTCGGCTCTTGTTTTAAATCCGTGTCGATGATCGAATTTCGCTTGTGACCACGCCCTTAACTATGTATCCTGAATGCACATTAAGACTATGCCTACCCTATACGAAGTAGATATTTTCTACCGCAAAGTGCTGCTCGACGACCGCATCAACGGTTTCTTCGAGGGCGTTGACATGGACCGCCAGATCGCCAAACAGAAGTCCTTTCTGACGATGGTCTTTGGCGGGCCGGTCTCCTACTCGGGCCAGGACATGCGCCGCGCCCATGCCCACTTGGTCGCCCGCGGACTGAACGACACGCATTTTGACGCGGTGGTCGAGAACCTTGGCGCCAGCCTCGCCGAATTGGGCGTCGCCGCCGAAGTGATTTCCGAAGTTGCGGCGCTCGCCGAAACCACCCGTGCCGATGTCCTCGGCAAATAGCATCACCCTGGATTGGGAAGGCTCGCCGGTGCCATGCGTCGAGGGGGACACCGTCCTCGACGCCCTGCTTCGCGCGGGCATCCCGGTGCCCCACTCCTCGTGCTTGGTGCAAGCCAGGTCCGGCCCCGTGCCAGCCGCAGCCCAACAGGGCTTGAAGGAATCGCTTCGCGCACAGAACTATCTGCTGGCCTGCCTCTGTCGTCCCGAGCAAGACCTTTCTCTCGCCCCACCCGGCCAAGGCGTCCGCATCACAGCCCTCCTCACGGAGAGGGATTGGCTCAGCGACACCGTCCTCCGCGTACGGCTCGCCCCTGACGAATCGCTCGGGCACCGGCCCGGTCAGTACCTCACCCTCTTCCGCCCCGATGGACTCGGCCGCAGCTACTCCATCGCGGGCCCCGAGCTGGAACTTCACGTCCGCCGAATCCCTGGCGGCGCGATGAGCAACTGGCTCGCCGAGGCCCAACCCGGACAAGCCGTCACCCTCCAGGGCCCCGCCGGCGACTGTTTCTACACCCCTGGCGATCCCACCCAACCGCTGCTTCTAGCCGGCGCGGGCACCGGTCTCGCGCCGCTTTATGGCATCCTGCACGACGCGCTCGGCCAGGGCCATCAGGGCCCCATTTGGCTCTATCACGGCGCGCTCAACGAGCGCGGCCTGTACCTCACCGACGAGCTCCAAGCCTTGGCCGCCCAACACCGCAACTTCGAGTACCGCCCGGCGTTGCTCGACCGCGACGGCCCGCTCCCGGAGGTCATCTCTCGCGACCATCCCAAACTCACCGGTTGGCGAGGCTTCGTCTGCGGCGATCCCACCATCGTCAACCTGCTCCGCAAACGCCTCTTCCTTGGCGGTATGGCCAGCCGGGCGATCAGCGCCGACGCCTTCCTCCCCGCTACTCTCAAGTAGAGATGCATTTGACGCTGCACACCGATTACGCCCTCCGGGTCCTGCTTTACCTGACGCACTTCCCGGAGCGTCCCGTCGGCACGGCGGAGATCAGTACGGCGTTCGGTATTTCGAAGCACCATCTCGTCCGCGTCGTGCAAACCCTCGCGCAACATCAGTTCGTGACCGCTACGGCAGGACGCTTCGGGGGAGTCACCCTGGCACGGCCCGCGACAGAGATCCGTCTCGGCGATGTGGTCCGCGCCTGCGAACCCAATTTCAAACTCGTCGAGTGCTTTGAGATGGAATCGAATACCTGCCCGATTGTGCCGGTTTGTGCGCTGAAGTCCCCCCTGCGGAATGCGCTCGACGCCTTCCTCATCTCGCTCGATGGGCACACCCTCGCCGATGTCGCCAATCCCCGGCAGCACAACCGCTTCATCAGCCTCCTGCAGTCTCAGTAGAATAGGGCTCGATATGAGCGCCTCCCCTATTCACTGCTCGGTGCCCTTGGACGCCCCGAGCGGCAAATTCCCTGGCCACCTGGCCATCCCCTATTCCTACAACCTGGGCGGGTGGGCTAACCTGCTCGTGCCCATCTGTATAATCGCCAATGGTCCCGGCCCCACGGTGCTGCTGATGGCGGGCAACCACGGCGATGAGTACCCCGGCCAAGTGGCCATTCATCACCTCTGGCGCCAGTTGAAACCGTCGCAGGTTACCGGCCGGCTAATCCTGATCCCCACGCTCAGCCCGCCCGCTGCGCAAGCCGCCACCCGCCTTTGGCCGCTCGATGGACGCAATTTCAATCGCTGTTTCCCGGGCAACCCCGTCGGCACACCCAGCGAGATCCTCGCCCATTTTCTCTCAACCGTTCTCTTCCCCTTGGCTGACGTCGTCATCGATCTCCATACCGGCGGCCGCAGCTTGAACTTCGTCCCCTGCGCGCACATGCACCTGGTGGACAACCCCGCCATGTTCGCTGCCACGGAAGCCTTCCTCACCGACTTCTGTTTTTTGTACACCGACGTCGCGGGCGCCGGGCTGCTGCCTTCGGAGGCCGAACGCCAAGGCAAGCTAGTGATCACGACCGAGCTCGGCGGCGGCGAGACGGTCACCGCGTCATTGCACCGGTTGACGCAAACCGGCCTCACCAACGTACTCCGTCACATCGGCGTGCTGGCTGGCGCTCCGGTTCCGCGCCCTCGGCCCGCGCGCTGGGTACAGTCGCTCGATCGGGATGACTACCGCTTCGCGCCCATCTCCGGGCTGTTTGAAGCCACGGTCGACCTGGGTGACGCCGTGGCGCCCGGAGACATTCTGGGCCGCATCCACGACCTCGAAGATCCCAGCCGCGAACCCGCTCTAATCCTCTCTCCCAGCGCCGGTATCCTAATCGCCAACCGCTCCCCCTCCCGCGTCGCCCAAGGCGATTGCGTCGCCGTCATCGCGCACGAAACCAACCCCTATGCCTAAAATCCTCATCAACGAACTCAAGCAGGAAATCTCTTCCTTCAATCCGCATCCCGGCCAGTACCGGGACTTCCTGATTGCCCGCGGCGAGGGCGTCCTGGCAACCCACCGGGGCCTGCGTTCCGAAGTAGCCGGGGCGATGGCCGTCTTCGCCGGGCATCCCGAGCTCGAACTCGTCGGCGGCTACAGCGCCCGCGCCATCACCTCCGGCGGCACCTTGGCCGACGCCGCCTTCGCTCAACTGGCCGACGAATTCCTCTCCGCCGTCCGGGCGAACCCCGATGTCGACGCGATCTATTTCTGCCTCCATGGCGCCTGCGCCGCGCAGACCATCCACGATTGCGAAGGTTACCTGCTCGCCGAAACCCGCCAGATCGTCGGGGATCGTATTCCCCTCGTCACTTCGCTCGACCTCCACGGCATCCTGACCGACACCATCCTCGAACACTCCTCTGCCGTCGTCCTCTATCACACGTATCCTCACGTCGATTTCTACGAAACCGGCGAACGCTCGGCCCGTTTGCTGCTGCGGATTCTGCACCAAGAAGTAAATCCCGTTTCCATTCGCGTCCCCATCCCGGCGCTGGTCCGCGGCAACGAATTGAAAACCGCCACCGGCCGCTGGGGCGAATGCGTCCGCGCCGCGATCGCGTTCGAAAACAGCCCGGCCGGACTTTCAGGCGGGATGTTCATCGGGAACCCCTTCACCGACGTGCCAGATCTGCTCTCGAATGTTCTGCTGGTTGCCGACGGCGAAGCCAATGTCCCCGCGGCAGAAGCAGAAGCCATTCGCATCGCCGAAACCTTCTGGGCGATGCGCCACCATCTGCACCAACCGCTCACGCCACTGACCGAAAGCATCACCCGATTTGCCGCCGCCACCGGCCGCGTGGTTCTCGTCGATGCCGCCGACGCTACCAGTTCCGGAGCCTCGGGCGATTCGAATGCCATCCTCCGCGAGTTGCTCGCGCAAGGCGTGCAACGGACGGTGCTGCTACCCATCGTTGACGCCCCCGCGGTCGCCGAGGCCATGGCTGTCGGCATCGGCGTCACCCTTACGGTCCCGCTCGGAGGCACACTAGACACGGTCCGTTTCTCCCCGCTTGCCTTCACAGGAACCGTTCGCCATCTCTCGGATGGCCGCTTCCGCAGCGAGTCCAACGGTGAAATCTGGGATGGCGGGCCCACGGCAGTTATCGAAGCCGGTAACCTCATGGTGGTCATTACGAGCCAAGCAGTCAACCTGTTTGACCGTTCCCTCTTCTTCGCTCACGGCCTGGATCCTGCCGTCTTCGACGGCACCGTGGTGAAGAGTCCGCACTGCCAACCGCATATGTTCGACGAAGGCGCCCAGCTGATCCTCAACATTGACGCGCCCGGCTCCACCAGCGCCAACCTGCCGTATCTCGGCCATACCCGCTGCGCGCGGCCGATCTTCCCGCTCGAACCGGACGGCGCCAGCACAAAGTAGCTCGACAACGCCTGCTCAAGATCCGACACGGCATCCGACTTCAGACGCACATTGAACCGCGAGCCCCGCTTGGCTCGCTGTTCTTTTTCATAAGCCTTCCGCAACGGCGAAACCCGCCGGATCCGGGCCGAGTCATAGCGGCTTTCAAGGCGCCGGCGCCTGTCCTTGTCGCGTGTGCTCGCAATGTCCCGGCGGATGCGCTTCTCTTCTTCGGACATCCCCCAACGGACCGAATCAATGCCGGGCAGGGTGAGCAGTTCGCGGTTAGTAAAGCCCCCGCCGTTCAGGTGCACCTCGATGTGGTCGCCCTTGCGCTTAACAAGAGTCACCACGACGGACTCACCCTTCGCGACGCCAATCCCATACTTTTTCAACCGTTCCTGCGCCGCGGTCTCATCGAGCGGGACGTCCACGCCGGAGTCGTCCGCGGGCATGTCCATCAGCGCGCGCCCCGGCCGCATGGTCCACGCGTGCGGCGGATCCTGCGCCCACAGCCCGGCCGCAACCAACGCCGCCAGCCACAGCCGCTTCCCTTGGGACCTCATTTCGCATATTGTATCCCGATGATTTGCAATCCAGTGTTCCACGCGCTTCGTCCGCTCGTCCTCGGCACGGCCCTGCTCGCCGCCCCGCTCGCGGCCCAGGGTCAACCTCGAATCTTCAACACCGTGAAGCAGAAGCTCGCCGCAGGTAAGCAAGTAGTCGGCGGCACGGTCAACGTCGCCAACGCTGACACCTACTGCGCCATGGCGACTTCCGGCTTCGACTTCCTCTGGATCGAGATGCAGCATAGTCCCATGTCGTATCAGGACGTCGCCCGTATGGTCATGGCTTGCAAAGGGACGCCACCGAAGGCGACATCCAAAAGGCGGTGGACCTGGGCGCCGTCGGCATCATCATCCCAATGGTCGATGACGTCCAGAAGGTGAAGAACGCCATCAAATTTGCAATGTACCCGCCCAAAGGCAAGCGCAGCCTGGGCGGCGGCCAGTATGGCGCCTTGTACGGTCCGGACTACCGGCAGATCGCCAACGAGAACATGATGATCGTCGCGATGATCGAATCGCCGGCTGGCGTGAAGATTGCCAAAGAGCTTGCCGCCATCCCGGAAGTGGATGTGGTTTTCGTCGCCAGCACCGATCTCAGCAGCTTCTCAGGCCTGAAGCAGGGAGACGCCAAGTACGAAGCCATGGTCTCGGAGGTCCGGGATGCCGTGCTGGCCGCTGGCAAAAAAGTAGCCGGGCCGCTTGCGTGGAAGTCGACGCGCAAGGGCTATTCGTTCTACCAGGGCCCAGGTGAGACCACTCTGCTCAAGTCCGGCGTTCAATTGGCGCTCGGCGATTCTCCGCAGAGCGAATCGAAGAAGGGCGTCGCACCCACCGAAGGCGCGGAAAAGTAGCTACTTTCCAATCTCCACGCCTTGCGAGACCAGGGCCGTATGAATGGCGTGGTGGAGCTCGCTGACAAACTCCGCCTCGCCTACATGCGAGACCAACAACTCAAACTGCATTGACTTCTCGTTGCCGCCTTTGAAGAGCACGCGCGGAGCCGGCTCCGCCACCACGTCGGGGCTCGACCGGGCAATCGCCAGTAGCCGCTGCTCGACCTCCCGGGGCGTCAGTCCGTTGAGAACTTGGACCGGAATGCGATACTGGACGGGCGTCTCCCCACTCTTCCAGTTCGTGACGTTTTCGATGACGAACCGCGAGTTGGGCAAGATTACCAGGACGTTATCGCGTGTTTGGATCTTCGTGCTGCGCGCCCCAATCGACAACACGAAACCTTCGACGCCGCCCACCTCCACTCGGTCGCCGACTTGGATCGGCCGTTCCACGAGCAGGATCAGACCGCTAAAGAAGTTGTTCGTAATGTGCTGCAGCCCCAAACCCAGGCCGATGCCCATCGCTCCAGCGAAAACGCTGAAGGCGGTCAAGTCCACCCCGGCGGTCTGCAGAATTGCGACCACTCCGCCCAGCAAGAACAGGTAGCGCACGATCGAGCCGATGGCCTCGCGAGCCCCGAGATCCAAGTTCAGACGCCGGAGCAGCCGGTGCACCAAAAGGTGTTTCACACGGCCGGCCAGCCAAAATAGGCCCGCGAACAAAAAGAGGAGGGAAAAGACGGTCCAGACCGTAATCTGGGTCCGCCCCATACTGATCAGTGGGATCTCTAACGCTGAACGTAAGGGCGCGAACCAATCGTTCATACCAACATCGGCTCCGCGAACTGTTCAACCGTATGCAGAGAGGCCTCCACCAGCCTGTCGCCCATCACCACGATCTGTTCCGGCCCAATCGCCAAATGGTTCATTAAGTGTATCAACAGTGGTTGCGGCGCTTCCGTCACGGCGCCCGTGGCCCGGCCACCGGCAAAATGCAGATGATGGCCAACACCGAAATCGGCAAACACACGCCGCCGGACCGTCTCGGCTATTACATCGAACCCCTCGCTGACCACGCCGACCCGGTAGCCCTCTTTGCGCAAGTTCACCACTAGCTCGACAGCGCCCGGCCGCAGCGGCATCTGCCGCGCGGCATCCACGAGTTCCTCCCGCGACACCCCCTCTAAACACTGCGCCACCGCGGCCGCATCAGGCCGATAAGCGGCCACGCAGCCGCCGCGGCCCACCCGGTCCGCCACAAAGCGAAGCGCATCCCCGCCGGCAAGTTCTGTGTCCAGATCGATCAATACCACCCGCTCGCAGCCCTTCATTCGGTGCAGCATCGCCGGCAGCTCGGCCTTAGCGCGGCGCTCGGCGTCGTCTACCCGTTGGACCTGGCCGATGGAAAGCCGGCCATAGAGCGCCGCCCGGTGCATAATCGTTCGCACCACTTCGGTGGCCAACTCATCGAGTTGCGCCAACGGGTGCCGGTCGTCGCGAGATGCATTAACGGTCACCTCGGCCAGGCGCCCGCCCGCAAAATACGCGTCAATCAACAAAGCCAAATCAACATGGCCGTCAAGATCGATCTGTAAACGTTCGAGCAGCGGCCGGTGCACGGCCACGGCGCCACTGAGCGGCTCGTTAAAGTGTTCCAGTTCCGGGAAGAACGTCGCAAGCAGCGGTTTTGCCGTCAGCGTAGTCAGCCGGTTGGATTTCACCCCGCCCGCCGCCTTCACCAAGTCCGCCTGGCCCCCCAGAATCGGCCGGGCCATCTGCTCAATCACCCGGTCGTCCGCCGACTCGAAGTCGCCCCCGAGATACACCACCACTTCGCCAGTCGCCGCCCGCAGGCCATCCGCCATCGAGCCGCCACGGCCCAACACCGAACTCGGGATCACCCGCGCCCCGGCCCGCATCGCGGCCTCCGGTGTCCCATTGGTGGAACCATCATCGACCACCAGGATTTCACTGACGAGCGGCGACTGGCTCGCCAGCCAAATCACCGAATCCAAATTCGCGCCTTCGTTGTGGGTAGGAATGACGACACTGATCATGGGTTTCTCCTCCACTCCACCCTATAGGTCCCGCACCGCCTCGCACCATCCTGAAAAGACACCAGATTTCGAAAAATCTGCTCAATGCGTCATCGCGTACAAAATGTAGTTAATCCCAAACCGGTAGGCCAAAGCCGTCATTTTTTCAGGGTATTCCGGCATATCCGCGTGCTCCCAGGCGTCCCCGACGTCCTGATTGAAGTTCACGGCCACCACCATCCTCCCCTTTTCATCGTAGATGGCTCGCCATTGCGGTCCCATGGCCTGCGGACTCACCCCCATCAGCCCATCCGCCCCCCTTCGCAAATGCCGTAGACCGGGAATGAACGTCCTCTCGGTGATGTCATAAACAACATGCAACACCGGGTCGCCGTCGGGAATATCCACGATCGTCCGTTCCGGAAACACCCGTGCCATCGTCTCCCGGAACGCCTCCCATTCCCGGTCGCCGTAGAAATCGTCGGTTACCAGAAAGCCGCCCCGGTTCAAATACTCCCGCAGTTGCTTTACTTCGGCTTCGCTCAAGTCCCAGTAGCCTACCTGCGTTGCGTAGATCCACGGGTGGTCGAAGATACGGTCATCCGTGAGCGGCAGGTGAATCGGCACGCCATTGTCGATCCGCGTCAGCCGCCGGACTCCTTGCGCAAAGTGCGCATCCGCTTCCGGCCAGTCCTGCCGCCACCAACCCCGTCCGCTGCCAAATCGCCGTAAACCGGGCAGGTCCCGGTACTCCAGCCGCACAAAATGGAAACCGCCAACCTCCGGAAACGCCGTCTCGCGTTCGCCCCACTGCGCTTGCAGCGCCGCCGCCACCGCCAGTAGCCGGAGCGCCCGGTTCACGGCCGCCCGAGTCCCCGCCGCGTCAGCGCCTGCACGCGTTCGGTCAGCACGCCTAGATCCAAAGGCTTCGCTAACGTTTCGTTCGCGCCGAGCACCTTCGCCATCCGCAGATATTCCCCTCCGCTGAACCCCGAAATTGCGAGGATCTTTAATTGTGGATACTCGCGCCGGGCCTGCGCAATGGTCTCGATTCCCTCCTGGCCTGGCATCACTAGATCCGTAATCAAGAGGTCCACGGGCTCCTCCCCTAAACAGGCCATTGCCGTCGCCCCATTCTCACATGCAATCACCTCGTATCCCGCGGCGGCTAACGTCTCCCGCAGCAGCTCCCGCAAACCCGCCTCGTCATCGACAATCAGAACGCGGCAAGGCTTCGTCTCCGCGGCCAGCACGCTCCGCACCTTCTGCGCCAGCGCCACCGGCGAGAACGGCTTGGGTAGAAAGTTTAATCCCTCGTCCAGAACCCCTTGGTGCACAATCGTATTCTCCGTATAGCCGGAGACAAACAACACCCGCAAGCCGGGACGCCGGTCACACAAAAACTCCGCCAGATCGCGCCCGTTCAGCTTCGGCATCACGACATCAGTGAGTAAAAGTTGAATCGCTCCCGGGTGCCGTTCCGAGGCCACAATGGCGTCCGGCCCGTCGCTCGCTTCAAGGATGTCGTATCCCAGTTCGCGGAGCACTCCCGTGGCGTACTCCCGCACCCCGGCATCATCTTCCACCAACAAAATCGTCTCGGTTCCCCGCAAATCGTTCCCAATCGTCTCAAAAGGCTCCGCCTGCACCGCCTCCCCTTCGACGGCGGGCAGGTAAACCTTGAACCGGCTGCCCACGCCCACCTCGCTGTAAACGCTGATGTGCCCGCCGCTTTGCTTGACGATGCCGTAGACTGTCGCCAAACCAAGTCCGGTTCCCGCTCCTGTCGCCTTCGTAGTGAAGAATGGATCGAACACCCGCTGCAAGACCTCGGCGGGCATCCCCTGGCCTGTATCGGAGACACTGAGCAGCGCATACTCCCCCGGCGTAACGTCGGCGTGATGGCGCGCATACTCCGGCGTCAGAACCGACCGGCCCGTCTCAATCGTCAGCCTACCCCCATAGGGCATCGCGTCCCGGGCATTGATCGCCAGGTTCAACACCACTTGTTCAAACTGCGATGGGTCAATACAAACGTTTCCCGTGTTCTCTCCGGGCGACCAGGCAACTTCGATGTCTTCGCGGATGAGCCGCTCCAGCATCGGCTGCATCGCCTCTACCAGAGCGTTCATCGCCACCACCTTCGGCTGCAGTACCTGCTGCCGGCTGAAGGCGAGCAACTGCGCCGTCAGCGCCGCGGCCCGTTCGCCGGACTGCAGAATATGCCCCAGCGGCCGCGCCACCGAATCGTCCTCCGCAAACCGCTTTTGCAGCACCTGGGAGTACCCGTTAATCACCGTCAGCAGGTTATTGAAATCGTGGGCAATGCCCCCGGCTAGCTTGCCGATCGTTTCCATCTTCTGCGCCTGCCGCAGTTGATCTTCGAGCTCCAGACGTTCCGTTACGTCGATGGCCAGCACCAGCCGCGCCGGCCGGTTGGCAAACGGAATCCGGTCGTTGTAAATCTCCATCGTCAGAACCCGCCCGGACTTCGTCCGATGCTGCCATAGCCCGGCGTGCTCCAGGCCGTCCGGTGCCTTCGCCAGCCTTGCTTCGAGCCGCGTCACCTCCTCCGGCGGACGAATCTGCCGGGTCGTCATCGCGAGCAACTCCTCGCGCGTGTATTCGTACTTGGCGACCATCGCCTCATTCACGGCCAGGAATCTGAGCGTATCCAGATCGATGACCCACATCGGCAATGGATTTCGGTCAAATAGTAGCCGATAGCGGCCGGCCAGCTCCTCCAATTCGCGGTTGGCCCGCCTGGCTTCGGTAACATCCCGCAAATACACATCCAGGCCCTGCGAAGTCGGAAAAGCCCGCACATCCCACCACCGGTCATGCTGCTCCATATGCTCTTCGAAACGAATGGGCACCCGCTCCGCCACCGCCCGGTGATATTCCTTGTAATAGATCTGGTCGACCGCCGCCGGATACTCCTCCCACACGTTGAGGCCAATCAGGGTCGAGCGGGCGCGGCCCAGCATTCGCTCCGCTTCGCTGTTCAGGTAGAGAAACCGCCATTCCGTGTCGAACGAAATAAACGCGTCGGTGGTTGCCTCCAAGGTCTCCTGTAGCCGCTCGGCCAAATTCCGTTCGGCCGTTACGTCCCGCGCAATCCCGTAGATGGTGCCCCCCTCCGCGAGTGGCATACTCGACCACGACAATCGGCAGTATCCGCCATCCTTCTTTCGATACCGGTTTTCGAATGGAGTCGGGGTGCCGCCTGCCGCCATGCGGCCCAATTCCCCTATCGTCCTCTCCCGATCCTCCTCCATCACAAAGTCGAGAAACGGCTGCGCGATCATCTCCGCCGGCGCCCAACCGAGCACCCGCTCAAACGCCGGATTCACCCGCAGAAAATATCCCTCTGTCGTCGCGATGCAAATCAGGTCGTTGGAGATCGTGAAAAGCGTCTCCAACTCGTTTGAAAGCGCCCGGCGTTCGGTCACATCCTGCACCGTCCCGGCCAGATACCACGGGTGTCCCGCCGCATCACGAATCAGCTCTCCACGCTCCAGCACCCACCGCACGCTGCCGTCCGGGCGGATCACCCGGTGCTCCCAATGTAATGCCTCTCCCTGCAGAGCCCCGTGGTGGAGCGCCGCCGCCTGTGCCCGGTCGTCCGGGTGCACCGATGCCAGGAACATCGAGTAAGTAATCGGCGTCCCCAGCGGCATGCCGAAGATCTCAAACACCATCGGCGACCAGCGTAACTCCCCGGTCCGAACCTCCGACCTCCACTTACCCACCGCGGCAATCCGCGCCGTCTCTGCAAGGTCCCGGTTGCGCTGCCCGATCGCCGCTTGCCGCGCTAACATTCGCAAGGTCAGCCGCTCGTGCTCGGTCCAATCCCGCGCAATCCGGTCGTAAACCGTGATTGCGCCATCTGCCTCGGGCCAGGCCTCCGTCGCCGAGGAGGCAAACGGCTCCTGCAAGTCCGCACCGGGAGGATAGTGCGCCACCACGCACCCCTCTTCGACAACCACACTCACTGGCGCCCTGCACAAAGTCGCCGCCGTCGCCGCCAACCTTTCTAACTCCTCGCCGGAGTAAGAACGATCCGTCCCAGGAAAATGCTCCATGAATGGCCTTGAGTATAGCGATAGTTCGCGTTCACTGCCATACGGGGCTATAAATGGGAGGCTACTCCGCCCGCGACGGCCAAGTCTCACGACTTCCCCATATGAACTCTTATTAATCCTGTGCGACGATGGGTTCCATGACCGCTTCCCTGCCTCCCCATCGCCCCATCGAATCCTGCGGCATCATCGGCAATCTCCAGTCGGTTGCTCTTGTCTCCACCGACGGTGCCATCGACTGGTGCTGCCTGCCCCGCTTCGATTCGCCCAGCATCTTTGCCTCCATCCTCGATCGCCAGAAGGGCGGCTCCTTTCGCATTTCCGCCCATGCTGAGGGGCAGAATCGACAACTCTACCTTCCCGAAACCAACGTCCTGATCACCCGATTCCCCCGCCCCGATGGCGTCGGCGAAGTGCTGGATTTCATGCCCGTGCTGCCGGAGCAGCCCGCCAACGGGCAACTGGCGCCCAGCAAAATCGTCCGCATCGTGCGCGGCGTCCGCGGCACCATGCGATTCAACCTCGATTGCTTCCCGGCGTTCGACTACGCCCGCATCCCGCACCGCGTTGAGATCCGCCGTTGGGGCGCCATCTTCCACAGCGAAGCCGGCCGCATCACGCTCGTCAGTTCGGCTCCCATCACCGTCGAAGATGGCCACGCCACCGCTGATTTCACGGTCCACCCGAAGAAGTCCCATACCTTTGTCCTCCGCTTTTACGAGGCATCGGAGGGCGACCCGGGCGAGCCAGAGCCGGTCGACGAGATAGCGCTCCTCGACGGCGCCGTGCGGTTCTGGCGGTCGTGGGTGAATCGCTGCACCTATAAAGGCCGCTGGCGAGAGCGCGTCGTCCGCTCCGCGCTCGCTCTCAAACTGCTGACCTACCGCCCCACCGGAGCCATCGTCGCCGCGGCGACGTGCAGCCTGCCGGAAGAAATCGGCGGCGTCCGCAATTGGGACTACCGCTATACCTGGATCCGGGACGCGGCGTTCACCGTCTACGCTTTTCTCCGCATGGGCTTTACCGAGGAAGCCACCGCCTTTATCGGTTGGCTCGAACAACGCGCCAGCGAGCAGGAGCGTGTCAACGGCCCGCTCAACGTCATGTACGCCATCGACGGCCGCCACGACCTGACCGAGTCCCATCTCGACCATCTCGAAGGCTATCGCGGCTCCCTCCCGGTCCGCATCGGCAACGGCGCCTACAATCAATTGCAACTCGACATCTACGGCGAACTCATCGACTCGCTCTACCTCTACGACAAGTACGTCTCGCAGATCTCCTATAGCCTATGGCGGCAGATCCGGCAGATGCTCGAATGGGTCGCCGCCAACTGGGAACAGCCCGACGAGGGGATGTGGGAGGTCCGGAGCAGCCGCCAACAGTTCGTCTATTCGAAGCTCCAATGTTGGGTCGCCCTCGATCGTGGCCTCCGTCTCGCCACCCGCCACCATGACCCAGGGCTGGGACCCCGAGCTGGAGTCCTTCGTACAGTCCGCCGGCTCGAAAACCCTCGACGCCGCCAACCTCCTCATGCCACTCGTGCACTTCATCTCGCCCACCGATCCGCGGATGCTGCACACCCTCGACCGCACCATGGAAACCCTCGTCTCCGATAGCCTCGTTTACCGCTACCAACTGCACGGCGAGAACTTCACGGACGACGGCCTCTCCGGCGGCGAAGGCACCTTCAGCATGTGCACCTTCTGGCTGGTGGAAGCGCTCGCCCGCGCCGGACGCCTGGAGGAGGCGCGCTTCATCTTCGAAAAAATGATGACCTACGCCAACCATCTCGGCTTGTATTCGGAGGAGATCAGCCCCACCGGGCAACAACTCGGAAACTTCCCGCAGGCCTTCACCCATCTGGGCCTCGTCAGTGCCGCCATCAATCTCAACGACCGTCTCGATGGCGTTTCGCGCTGATCGATCTACACCCAGGCCTGCGCCCTCTGAGGCATGACGAACAACCCTCGCTGCAACGGCCTCATTTTGGTCGGCACCGGGTCTATGCTCACCCTCTTCTTTGCGGCGATGATCGGCCTGCTGACCCAAGTGCTTGTCGAAGATCTCTCGCCCACCGGGATAGGACCCGTCACGGCCGCCTGCTACTACCTCCTAGGCGCCATCTGGCTGGCGCTCAGCGTTATGTTTGTCCGCTCCGGCATCTGGCAAATCAAACATCGGCGCCGTGACTTCGTCGTCGCCGGGCTCGTGCAGCGCCTCATCCCGTGGATTGTTGGGTTGGGCATCTTCACCCCATTGTTTGGCCTGTTGTTCAATCTTTAGTGACCCGCCCTGATCGGAATCGCCGAATTTTCACGCCATTCTGGTTATGCCCACCTCCCGCCCGCTGCCGCCTCTTCCTCCCCGCCATGCCGTCGTACTCGGCGGCATCATGGCCGCGTGCGGCCTCTTCCTGATCGTGATGATGGGTGGCCTGATCGTGTTCTTCGCCCAGGCAGTCCTCGGCTACCCCACGTACCTGGGCAAATTCGGCTTCGATGGGGGCCCCATCATGGCCGGGTTCGTCTTCGCCCTATTCGCGGCGATTCTCGCATTCGGCATCGCTGCTCTGCACGGCGGAATTTGGCAAATCCGGCACAAGCGGCGGGACCCGCGCATGCTTATGGTGGCGGAGTACTCCTTCACCGCGCTGACGATCGTCGGAACGATCGTTTCCATCATTAGTGTTCTCACCGACCACTAAATGGACATGGCGGAGAAGGCGGGATTCGAACCCGCGGTACCCTTTCGAGTACACACGCTTTCCAAGCGTGCGCCTTAAACCACTCGGCCACCTCTCCGCAAAAACGAACTTTTAGTTTACCGCGTTCCGATAGAGGAAGTCACGTACCCGCAGGTACCATTCCGTCGCTAACTCCTTCTGCCAACTCTCCGACGGCGCCGCACACCAAGCCTCTTTTTCTAACGGCACACCGCCGGCCTTCAACGCCCCATCCGCCGCCACACCCATCTTCTTGGCCAGCGCAACATCCTGCAAAACATTCCGATGCTGCAACAGGCGCACCGTGGCTTTCTCCGGCTTAAACTGCGCCGGCAGCTGCCGGCAAAGATAGTCCCGCCATGGGCTGATCATTACCGCATCGGCCCGCGCCGCCACCGCCGGCTGCCCCCAGAATTGCGGCTTAAACTGCGGGACTGTCGCCCACTGCACCCGGACCTCCATCGGATAAACAATCCACCGGTCGCCCACCCAAACTTGCGGCTCCACCTTAATCCGCCGCACCGGCGCGCCTTCATCGACCCACAAATCCAACCAATAGCTCCGGACCTCAGGCTTCTCGCTCCGGCCCTTCACCGGCATCTCTACCTTGGTCAGCTCGTCCGGAAATCCCGCGGCATCGTGGCCGACCTGATACAGCACCGCCCGCGCCGCGTTCTCCGGATTCTGCCCCACTTCGAGATACCAGTCCACCCCGCCCGGCACTGAAATCGTCAGGAAATACGAAGCATACGCATTGCGCGCCACCGCGGGAGACAGGATCTCCCGCGGCCGTTCCACTTTATCGATGCTTACGACTTCACCGTCCGGGCCGGGGCGCTGAAACTCGCTGCGGACCCGCAGATCCTGCCCAAGCGCCAACGCCGCGCTGCCCAACGCCACTGTCAACCAACGTCGCATCAGCCCAGATCGTACTTCTCGATATGCACCGCCGGATCGCCCTTAACGAGCACCGGCTTCTTGAAGATGCCCTCGAGCTCTTCGAGGTACTGGTTCTTGTGCGACTTCAGCACCTTGGCCACTTCGGGGTGCACCCGCAACATGACCTCCTTGCCATCCACCGCCCGCGACAACTTCTGCGACTCGGCCAGAATCTCGCCGATCACCGTCTGCACGCTCTTCACCGTACCGGAACCCTCGCAGTATGTGCAAGGCATGCACAGGCTCCGTTCAAGCGACTGCTTCACCCGCTTGCGGGTAATCGCCACCAGGCCGAAGTCATTGAACTGCAGAATCTTGTACGGCGCCCGGTCCACGCGCATGGCCTCTTCCAAAGCCTGCATCACCTTCTGCCGGTTCTTCCGCTCGTCCATGTCGATAAAGTCGACCACGATGATGCCGCCCAGATCGCGCAAACGAATCTGCCGGACGATCTCCTTCACCGCCTCCGTGTTGGTCTTCACAATCGTGTCTTCCAAGCGATTCGACTTGCCCACATACTTACCCGTGTTGATGTCGATCGCCACCAGCGCTTCCGTCTGGTTGATCACGATGTATCCGCCCGACTTCAGCCACACCTTCGGCCGCAGCGCCTTTTCAAGCTCCGCCGTGATGTTGAAGGTGTCGAAGATCGGCACCGGCCGCGTCCACAACTTCACCTTATTCACCAGCGCCGGCTGGAACCGCTGCACAAAGTTCACCGTGCTCTCATACAACTCCTCGTTGTCGAGCCAGATGGTCTTGTAATCGGTCGTCAACTGGTCGCGCAACGTCCGCTGCACAATATCCAGGTCGTGATGAACCAGCAGCGGAGCCGGCCGCTTTTCCGCCTTCGACCGGATATCCAGCCAGAGGTTGTAGAGGAAGTTCATGTCAGCGGCGAGTTCCTCTTCGCACTGCCCTTCCCCAGCCGTCCGGATGATAAAGCCACCCGGCATACCCGTACGGTGCGTCTGCAGAATCCGCTTCAACCGCAGGCGCTCTTCATCCGATCCGATCTTCCGCGAGACGCCGTTGTGGTCGGTCGTCGGCATGTAGACGCAGAAGCGGCCCGGCAGGGCAATGTGCGAGGTAATGCGCGCACCCTTGGCCCCAATCGGTTCCTTCGAAATCTGCACCAGGATCTCCTGGCCAGGCTTCAATAGGTCCGTGATCTGCGGCAGCGGCGGACGCTCCCGGCGTTCGCGGTCCCCGCCACGATCGCCGCCACGGTCGCCCGTGCGCTCGTTGCGTTCCGGCCGCTCAGCGCGCTCGGTACGCTCGGGTCGCTCCCGCACCTCCGCCGGGGCGGCAGCAGCCGCCACTACGGGCGGCGCGTTCGGATCTTCAATCTCGTTGCCGCGCTCCCTCGGCCCACGGCGCCGCCCGCGCGACCGCCGGCCGCGTGCCTGGAACCGCGAGTTCCGGTCCCGATCGCGCAACGCAGCGGTCAAGCTCTGCGGCTGGCGCGCCGGCTCCGGACCCTCAGGCTCGCCCTCGGCCAGACTTACCGGCTCATCATCTTCCTCTTCGCGCTCAACGTCGTCCTCTTCGCCGTCCTCGTCCACTTCGTCGACGGCCAAGCCCTCTTCGGCGGCAATGGCCGCCTCGGCCGCTGCCTGCGCCGCGTCGAGCTCGTCTTCTTCCTCTTCAATGTCGGCGTCGAGCTCCTCGCGCGCCTCTTCAATGGCGGCCTCTTCGTCGGCCTCGAACTCCTCTTCAATGCTGTGCGCGGTCTCGATGGGCGCTTCCGGCTCGGGCTCCGGCTCAGAAACGGAAATTACCGCGGCGACAATTGGCGGCGGCTCTGGAATCGCTTCCGGTTCGGGCGTTGCTACAACAACTTCCTCCACCACGGGCTCCGGTTCCGGCGCGACCACCGCTTCAACCTGGGCCAGCACCTGCTCCACTACCGCTTCGTTCTCGAGCTTCGCCGCTACCGGCTCCACCACCGCCTCATGCGCGACGATGGGCGGCCGCACCGGCTGCTGCCGACGGTACTTCGCCAGCGATTCCCCCGGCAACACAATCGGTTCGACCAGCGACGGCGCCCAAATCGAACCCGTCGAAACCGGCGGCGGCTCCGGAGCCACTTCCATCACTTCCGGTTCGTCATCGGCCTCTCCGTCCACGGCCGGCGCTTCGTCGGCGCTGGCATACTTCGATTCCGGCAGATTGCCCGGTCCGCGCTCCCGTCGTCCACGGCGGCGGCCCCGACGTCCCCGGCCCCGGTCCCGGTCACCGCCGCGATCATTGCGGCGCGCCTCATCCGTTGAAGGCGCGGCGCCTTCGACGGCCACGGCCTCCTCGTCCCCTTCAATCTCTTCAACGGGTGCCGCCTCGTCCAACAACGGCGCGGCCGCCACCGGCGCTACCGGCCGCCGCTCCCGATCCCGGTCGCGGTCCCGATCCCGGCGTCCGCCGCCGCTCGGACGATCCCGTTCCGGCCGCGGCTCGTCTCCGCCAACTTTATCGAGTTCGTCATGGTGCTCTTCAAAAAAGTCGGAGACGTACAGGAACGCGTCCCGCTCCAGTCCCAGATCCACAAACGCCGACTGCATCCCCGGCAGAACCCGGGTCACGCGGCCTTTATGAATGCTTCCGGCTAACGAGTACTCGTTCGCCCGCTGAAAATACAACTCTACTAACTGATCGTCCTCAAGAATCGCCACCTTGGTTTCGTGGCGGTTCGATGAGATAACTAACTCTTTGCTCATCGCTCACTCTCCTCACGGAGCAAGCGGCCAAACGGTACGGCGCAAGTAGGGCAAGAATGTCACGCGGGCGGCTACAGAGCCGGCCCAGGCGGAAATTGGAATCCGAAATCAAATCTTGGTCTGTCCTCTACGCCGGAGCTGCGTCTGCCGCCGCTTCCAGTTCGATTCGTCAATTCACAAAACGCCGAAGCCGCACATTGTGCACGAGCCCCAGCATCATAAAAACGCTCATCATGCCGGATCCGCCGCTGCTCATGAAGGGAAGCGGAATGCCCGTCACAGGCATCCGGCCCACTACCATGCCAACGTTCACCAGCATGTGAAATAGCAATAACGAGCAGATCCCCATGCAGATATACATCCCCGCGCGGTCAGGCGAGGTCTGTGCATTCTGCACGATCTGCATCAACAACAGGAAATACAACCCTAAGACGACAACTACGCCGACAAATCCGTGCTCCTCGGCAAAGGCCGAAAAGATAAAGTCCGTATGCGGTACCGGCAGGAACTGCAGTCTCGTCTGCGTCCCCTGCGTCACCCCTTTGCCCCACATGCCGCCGTTTCCAATCGCAATCTTCGATTGAATCACCTGATAGCCTTCCCCTTTCGGGTCGCGGCTCGGATCAAGAAACGTTTCAATGCGGCTCTTCTGATAGTCCTTTAGCAAAAACCAACTCGACGGGATCAAAACCGCCACCAAAATCCCCAAAATCAACGCGTACTGCCAGCGCAGCCCCGCGAGAAAAATCCCGGTGGCGAGAATGGGGAGATATGTCAGTGACGTGCCCAAATCCGGCTGCTTCATTACCAGTAACATTGGTAACCCGACCAGACCGATCAGCTTCAACAGATCCCGCCAGTGAATGGCCTCTGTCTTGAGCTCGGTGAGGAACCGGGCCACCATGAGAACTACGACAATCTTAGCGAATTCTGAGACCTGCAGGAGTACACCCCCCGGCAGTGCTATCCAACGCCTCGCCCCAAACACTTTGGTCCCAATCACGAACGTCAACAACAACAACACCACGATCCCGGCGTACAGCACCGGCACCTGCCCCAACAGCGTGTGGTAGTCGATCGAGCTGATCAACCACATCAGCAGCAAACCCAATACCACCCAAACCACCTGCTTCCACCATGCGTTATGCCACTTCGTGCCCTGCGTCGCACTGAAGATTTGCAGCACCCCCAGCCCGCAGATGAATAGCGACAGCAGCAGCAACGCCCAGTCTAAATCCCGCAATGTCCGGTAGGAGGCCATCAATTTACCGCAAACCCCTTCTGGCCCAACGGAGCCATCGCCAGCGTCGGAGCCCGCGGCACGTTCCGCGCCTTCTTGTCGAAATACACCTTCATCACGTCCCGCACCATCGGGCCGGCCAGATTGCCGTGCTCCCCATTTTCAAACAAAGCCGCCACCACAATCTCCGGGTTAGTCCGCGGCGCAAACCCGACAAACCACGCATTGTCCCGCAAATCCTTCGCCACCACCGATCCCCGCGCCCGCACATCGTATCCATACAGCTGCGCCGTCCCGGTCTTGCCGCATACTTCAATTCCCGGCAGCCGTGCCACGCCGCCCGTCCCGCCCAGGTTCACCACGCCATACATGCCATAAACCACGCTGCCGACATTCGCCGGATCCACCGTCAGCTTGTGAACCTCCCGCTTGTTCGGGTCCTTCACCAAATGGGGCCGCGTCCAAATGCCACCGTTGGCAATGCCGCCAATCATCACGGCGAGCTGAATTGGCGTCACGTTCACATACCCCTGGCCAATCCCGACGTTCACCGTATCGCCACCCATCCACTTCTGCCGCAACGTCCGCGCCTTCCATTTCGAAGACGGCATCAACCCCTTGCCTTCAAATGGCAGGTCGATCCCCGTCTCTTTGCCCAATCCCAACTGCTCCCCGTACTCGTAAATCTTATCAATGCCCATCAGGTTGGCCGCATTGTAAAAATACACGTCACAGCTCTGCGCCATCGCCCGCTGCAGGTTCACCGTCCCGTGCCCGCCCCGGGCGTGGCAACGGAAGTACCGCCCATAGAACTGGATCCCGCCGCTGCACTGGAAGGTGGTCTTCTCATCGATCACCCCCGCTTCCAGCCCCGCAAGCGCGACCAACGGCTTAAACGTCGATCCCGGCGAGAAGTTCGATTGAATCGCCCGGTTGAACATCGGCTTGTCCGGGTTCAATACAATATCGTCCCAATCCTTCCGGCGAATCC
>LNFE01000130.1 GCA_001464575.1 Acidobacteria bacterium Ga0077553
ATTCCGAGAAGTCGACTCAACTGCTCCACTGCTTGCTCCGGAGTAGAGTTTCCTCGTAGTGCCTCAAACGAGAGAACACCAATGTCACCGCCGATTTCCAAGTGGACCGCAGCGCTGCTCTTCAGTCCTGACTCGGGATGCTTGCGTGCAACGAACACGCGAGTGCACTCGAACTGAAGCAACAACGCATACCAGCTCGACGATCTCCAGATCACACCGGCCGGAACCTCACATGTACCGGTGCCCAAGCAGTATTCAACGATCTGTTGAATTGCCGATTTTCCGGTCTTCGAGCCTCCAGTAATCACGTTGAGCGCGCCCGGTTTGAAAACCAGGCGCCTGATACGCCCGTCATGGCTGTAGACGGCCAATTCCAGAATCTGCATATTTAGACCTGAACTCCCAGCATCGCAAGAATAGTGTGTTCCGCACCGCCGTTGGCCAACACTGCACCGAGCGTCTTTGCGCGTCTGAAGCACTCTCGAACTTCTTCAGAATCCGTCTTCATCGCTTTACTGGGCAGCGTAGGTCCGGCGAAAAGATTCCCAGAAGCATCGCATATAAGCAGTCCGCTAGAAGCTCCGAAGATCACGGCCTCACGAACGTGCGGCACCATGTTACGGGCTCGGTCTGAGAATCCCACCCGAATCGCCGGATTTCGCTCAATCCAAGAATGGAGCTTGGTCGTCTTGACTGTCGGGCTAACCTCTCGCGTCGATTTGTGGAGAATCAGCGGAACAACCACGAAGGACAACAACCACGGTAATCCAGCGGATGCTTCGGCAGCGAAGCCTCGGGAAGAAAAGGCCAGGACCGTTGCGCAGAAAGCCGGATTGAAAAGGTTGGCTACCTCTGTTGGCCGCTCTGTCCATTGCTTCATGCAATGCTCTCCACGGAAGTCAGAAGATGCTCAAGTCGAGCCACAAATTCGGGATGCCACCCTATCTTCAGTTTGTCGGCGAGAATTTGGAATGATCCTCGGTGGATGTATGGCTGTTGGCACTGCGGCCGAATGTAGATATTCGCGCTCTCTGCCCAGTCGAATACGGCACGGCCCGCTACAGCCTTCTTGGGTTCCTCCTCAACTTCATAGTTTTGCTTGATCCGCTCGAACGATCTTTCCCACTCTTTAACCAGCCGTGTCTCGTATTGCTCCAGATCTCCGACCAATAGAAGATCTTCACGGAGCCACCGAGATCTCTGTTCAAAGGCCTGATAGTAGTCCGTCACGGCGTGACGAATGCGGGTCTCAGTCAATGCGACCAACCGTAGTTGCTCGACAAATGGCTTCCCGAGCATGGCCTTGACCACATCCTCTTCTGGGAAAACATTCTCGAAATCGATGGGAAGGTTGTCTTGCAGAAACTGTTCTCGAAGGTCGGCAATCTGCGAGTGTAATTCTCTTGCGAGGATGACGCCCCCGTCCTTGTGCGCCAGGTTCTGTACGACACGTCCGTACCACCAGCCCTCCAGGCGGTCGGTGAAAGCGCCCAGATGCTTGGGCCGGACTGCTAACCGTAGTTCGCTTTCGATTTTTTCGCGAACATCCAGGACATTCGGCGAAGAATCGATTACGGTGACGGCATCCAGAAGTGCGACTTGGTCTTCCCGCACAAGTGCATTGAAAGCGTCGTAAGCATCCTTGTTGGTTTGATTGGTGGACGTAGCAACCGTAGTCAAAAGCTTCTTGTGAGCTGAAGTAACATCACGACTTTTGTCGTCCCTGATTAGTGATGCAGCCGAACCGGGGGATGCCGTAGCAGTAGTGATCAGGAACAAGCGGACGCCCTCCCGAATCAGCTGAATTTGGGACGCCCAAATCCGCAGGGTCTTCCAGAGGTCCGGGCACGCATCAGTCAAGCTTGCTTTGGCGCTGATGTGGTGCTTCGTCTGCAAGAGTTCTTCGGCCTTTCCCTCCGCAGAAAACGTGACGTCGTCCAGCGATTCAATCGCAACCTCGATATCATTCCGGTCGCGCAGACGGCCGAGCGCATACCAAAGTCCAAGGCGGCATTGGTACAGGTATCCAAGTGCGGACTCATTTGCAGAGTATTGGTTCGATTTAGTACTCACGACATCACCAGTCCCAACGTTGAATTGCCAGTATATTTCAGTGTTGGTCGCCTCCGTCAGAGGGTCTTCGACTTGGCAGCGGACTTGGCTACTCTTGCCGACCACGTTTGTCTCGGCAAGAGAATGGAAGCCGGCCTCATTCTTCGGGAATTGATTATGAGCCAGAAGGTCAAGCGCATCCTGATCGCAAGCCCGGCTTTTGTCATGACCCAGTGGCAGAACGAAATGGAAGTCCGCTTCGGCCTGACGTTCGTGATTCTGGACCGCGAGTTGAGAATCTGGCCACTGGGAGGATCAAGGTCGCGGACTTTCTAGAGCCATCCCATGGGCGCGGTGCTCTACCACGCCGCCCCGGCGGCGGCCCGGGGCATCGAGCCCCGGCCCACCGCCACCAAAATCCCCACTTTGCCGCCCTCAAGAAGTCGTCGTTCACAACTAATCCCGCAAAACCCGAGAATCCCCGGTATCCCCCTCATTCCAAACCAAATAAACCTCCAAATCACCCCCCGATTTCACCCCCTCCCGAGCCGGATTCCCCCGTCCCGCACCGCACAATCACCCATGAGAGTCCTCCCATGGAAGAAATCGAATTGCAACCCAAGAAAAACACGCGCGCCACACAAGCGCGGCTCAACGGAGCCAAGTCCAATGGCCCAGTCACCCCAGAAGGCAAGGCCCGTTCGCGCCAAGCCCGGCTCTTGCACGGCCGCTACGCCCGCAGCGAATCCAAAGGAGCCAGTTTTCTCCTCCGCAACGAAAATCCGGAAGAATTCGCCCTCTTTCGCCAAGGCTGGCTCGCCCGGTTTCAACCGCGCACCATCGCCGAACAAGAGTACGCCGACACCTTCATCGCCAACGAATGGCGCCTCATCCGTTCCCAAGCGGCCGACACAGCCCTGCTCAACAACGAAATCCAAGCCAACAAAGCAGCCGTCGACGCCGAAATCCAGCGCCTGCCGCCAGCCGAACGCGAACAAGCCCGGTTAGGCCACGCCGTCGCCTCGCTTTACACCAAGTCCGGAGCCGCCGAGGCCCTCGATCGCAAAATCAGCCAGCTCCATCGGGCTCGGTTGTCCACCCTGCAAGCCTACGTGATTCTCCAGGAGCGGTTCCCCATTCCGGAAGGAAGAACCCAGGAAGTCACTCATTCCAAACCGTTTCTCTGTTCGGTTCATCCAAAATCGGCTCCCGCAAGAACCCAAAAGATCCCGGCATGACCCCAATTTGAGGCCCATCGCATGTCCATCTGGAGCTATCTTGAACTCGCGGCCGAACCCGCCGAAGCCATTTTCCGCGCCCTGGTCCGGCCCGTCGCCGTCGGACCCGCCGTCTCCGCCGATCCGGCCGATCTGGCGCGCCAACTGGTCCGTTTCACCCTGGACCCAACCCAACTGGAAATCCTCCGTTCCCCGGCGCAGTACATCGCGCTGTGTTGCCACCGGCAGTGGGGCAAAACCCAATGCGCCGCCCTCAAAGCGGTCCATTTGGCCCTCCATCGGCCAGGCGCCGAAATCATCCTGGTGGCCCCGTCCCTGCGGCAATCGGGCGCCCTGCTCCGGGCCATGTATCAGTTCTTCGACGCCCTCCAAATTCCGTTAAAGCGCGACGGGCTCAATCGGCTGTCCATGCTCCTGCCCAATGGCTCCCACATCGTGGCCATTCCCAATACCAGCGACACCATTCGCGGCTTCGCCAACGTCAGCCTCATCATCATCGACGAAGCGGCCTACATCAAGGACGAAACCTATCGCGCCGTCTTCCCGTTTCTCGCCGCGTCCAACGGAAACATGCTCTTGCTCAGCACCCCGCACGGCCAAAACGGATTCTTCTATCGCGCCGTGCATGAGCCGCAAAACGGCTTCGTTTCCTTTCAAGTCCGGGCCTCGGAATCCGAACGGCTCAATCCCAAGTTCCTCGCCATGGCCAAGCTCGAACTCGGCGACGCCTATGCGCAGGAGTTCGAATGCAACTTCACCATGGGAGAAGAACAGATGTTCGATCGCACGCTGATCGATCAGGCGCTCGATCCCATCATCAAGGCGTTCCGGTAAGTTATGACCCGACCCCAAATTCCCGATCTCACGCAGCGGTACTTCCTCGGGCTCGATCTCGGCAAGCGCGTCGATCGGTCCGCGCTCGCCGTTCTTGAACTCCAATGGGAGGGCAACGGCTTCGACTACGCCTGGCACGTGCCCATTCGCCATCCCATTGTCCGGCTCATCCGGGCAGACCGCTTTCCGCTCGGTCTGCCCTACTCGCAAATTCCAGGAATTCTGTCCAGCGTGCTGCACAAGCTGGAACGGATGCCCGTGCTCCCCGGCAACGCCGGCAAAGCTTTTCAAAAGGACCTCGCCGTCGACGCCGCCAACGCGGGCAGCTTTCTCCTCGAAATACTGCAGCAGCAAAGTCTGCCCGCCACGCTGGTCCCGGTCTCTATAACGGGCGGCGAGCGAGAGAATCGAATCCAAGGCGGCGTCTGGTCCGTCCCGCGGCCCATCCTGTTTTCGAATCTACGCATCCTGTTCGAAGCCGGAAATCTGCGCATCGCGCACGACCTGCCCGGCTACCGGACCCTCATCGAAGAGCTGCTCACCGCCAAAGCCTCCGGGTGGCCGCCTGGCGCGCAGCTCGCGAAATCCCCGCGCTGCGCCATCCGCATCCCGAACGCGTTATACGATCGAAGGGAGAAAATATCGAATGTTGCTCCTAGCCGCTGCTCTCATCATCGATGCGCATGTTGCCGTACCCATGCGCGACGGGGTCACCCTCTATGCGGACGTCTATCGTCCCGCGGAACCCGGAAAATATCCCACGCTCGTCATCCGTACGCCCTACGGCGTCCAGCGCGACGGCGTCCATGCCGATGTCTTCCAGTTCGCCAATCGAGGCTACGCCGTCGTCGTCCAGGACGTCCGCGGCCGCTTCGAATCCGAAGGTAAGTGGGTCCCTTTCCGCGACGAAGCCCAGGATGGCTACGACACCATCGAGTGGGCCGCCAAGCAACCCTGGTCTACCGGCAAGGTCGGCTCCCAGGGCGGCAGCTACCTCGGCAACAATCAATGGCTCGCTGGCGCGCTCGCCCCGCCGCATCTGGTCACTATGTTCCCGAAGGTGGCCTCCACCAGCATCTATCACAACTGGGCCTACTTCGGCGGTGTTTTCCGCCTTTCGTTCAACTACGGCTGGGGCGTAGTTCGCATGCCCTATCGCATCATGCAGCCCCAGTACTGGCACACGGAATCCTACGCCCCGCCCGAACTCAACTACAGCCAGCTGCTGCTAAACCCGCCCGATCGCGGCATCCAGCACTATCGCGACTGGCTCGCCCACGACAAGTACGACGACTACTGGCGCCCCTTTTCCGTCGAGGATCGCTTCGACAAAATCAAGGTCCCCACCCACACCATGGGCGGCTGGTTCGACATCTTCCTCGCTGTGAAAGCCAAGATGATCGTCGGCCCCTGGGGCCACGGACCCAGCCGATCCTTTGGCGACATCGACTTCGGACCCACCGCCGATCGCAAAATGAACGAACTCGAAACCGCTTGGTTCGACCACTACCTCAAGGGCGCCGAGAACGGCGTCGACCGCGAACCGCCCGTCGAAATCTTCTACATGGGCGCCAACAAGTGGAAGAAGGAATCCGACTGGCCCCTGCCCAATACGAAGTACACCAACTTCTACCTGGCTGCCAACAAGGCCCTCGTGCCCGGCAAGCCCGCCGCCGGCAGCGACACCTACAACTACGACCCCAACAATCCGGTCCCTACCCTCGGCGGCAACAACTGCTGCGGCAGTCCCACCATCGCCGGACCCAAGGACCAGCGGCCTCTCGAAAGCCGGCCTGACGTCCTCAGCTACACCGGCGTGCCACTCGCTGCGCCGCTGGCCATCGCCGGTCCGGTCAAAATGAAGCTAACCGTCGCGACCACCGCGCCCGACATGCACTGGATGGTCAAGCTCATCGACGTCCATCCCGACGGCAAAGCCTACAACGTCGCCGAAGGCATGCTCCGCTGCGTCGCCCGCGAATGCGAAGTCGATATGGTCGGCACCGCCAACGTCTTTCTCCGCGGCCATCGCATCCGCGTCGATATCACCTCCAGCAACTTCCCGCAATTCGCCCGCGCCCCACACGCCGGCAAAAACACGGTCTTTCATGGCTCGCACATCGTGCTGCCCGTAGTTCCGTTACCCTAGGAGTCACCCATGCGCAGGATTCTCATTCCCCTCCTTCTGGCAGGCTCCCTGTGGGCCGACGACAAAATCGAAGCCTTCGGCAAAAAGTGGTCCGTACCCATCGCCGCCGATTGGGAGTACGTCGACGGTATCCTCAGCCTGAATGTCGCCCGGCCGCAAACCGCGCCGCGCCGCCCCAAGCAGTTCGCCCTGCTCGAAGACGGTCCGTACGATAAGGTCACCGTCGAAGTCGAAGCCCGCCGCCTGCAGGGCTCGCTCATCATCGTCTACGCCTACCGCGACGACGCCCATTTCAACTACGCGCATCTCTCGGTCGACGCGCCCACCAAGCAACCCGTCCACAACGGCATCTTCCATGTGTACGGAGGAGACCGCGTCCGCATCAGCCCTGAAGAAGGCCCCGGCGGTCTGCCCGATACCAACTGGCACAAAGTAAAGCTCGTCTGGTCCGGTCAAACCGGCGAGGTCACCGTCACCGTAGACGGGCAGACGACCGGTGCCTTGCGCGGCATCGACCTCAGCATCAAGTCCGGCAAGATCGGCTTAGGATCCTTCTTCGAGACCGCTCAGTTCCGCAACCTGAAAGTGATTAACGGGTCCTGATCCGTGCCCTAACCCGGGGTTGGTCCGAATCGCCCCGCTTATAAACTTCTTCGCTCGGCAAATTGCCTCTGGCAGCTCGAGCCCGTACGCCAGTAGCGCCGTGATCGCCGCCGAGTACGTGCATCCGGTCCCGTGCGTATGCGGCGTCTCAAACCGCTCACCCGTATACCATCGCTCTTCGCCCTCAAACCAAAGCAGGTCGGCCGCCTCGCCTGCGAGGTGCCCGCCCTTCAGCAGTACTGCCCGCGCGGGAATCCGCCGCGCCGCCTCCACCATCGCCGCGCGATCCCGAATCACCATTCCGGTCAGCGCCTCAGCCTCCGGCAGGTTCGGCGTCACCAACGCCGCTACCGGAAATAAGTCCTCCCGCAAGGCCTGTACGGCCTCCGCCGCAATCAACGGAGCCCCGTGCTTCGAGACCATCACCGGGTCCACCACAAGTGGCCCTCGAACCATCCGCGCCACTGCCTGAATGATCGCCGCGTTCCCGAGTGCGCCCGTCTTCGCCGCCCCTACAGGGAGGTCCGACATCACCGCCTCGATCTGCTGGGTCACCAACTCCGGATCGAGACATTCGACGCGGGACACCCCGGTCGTGTTCTGCACCGTAAGCAAAGTAATCACCGCCGCGCCAAACACCCGGTGCTGGTGAAACGTTTTCAAATCCGCTTGAATGCCGGCCCCGCCACTGGGGTCGGAACCGGCAATCGTTAAAGCAACTCGCATTAGGGAAGGTTCAGCTTGCCAACCTCGGTTCGCCCCACCGCGTTCGCGATGGCAACCGTCACCGAACCCACTAGGCTAGCATCCCCGGCCACGGGGAACACAGCCCGCAGGCGGAAGACGCCGCCCAAACCGCTCGTCTGGTAGTAGCTCTTCCACTCATTCTCCGGCGTCACGGAAAAGACGCCTCCGAGGGGATTCCCGGCCTTATCCGCAAACTGAAAGTTCATCGACGATGCGCCCCGCGAGTTGTCGAAACCGCTCAACCCCACCACGATCGTCGATCCCTCCCGGGTCGCCTTCGCCTCATCAATTGCTACCGGCTGGAGGACGGTCTGAAACTCCCGCCGCACCTCGCTACCCGGGGTCTTCACCCGCAGCCGGATCAACCCGGCCACGGTCCCAGTCTGCAACATGATCTCGGTTTCTTCTCCAAACCGGGCCACATTACTCCCGGCGGAAACCAGAAAACTCGCCACCCGCCCGGTGCTCAGCCGCACCGCCGGGTCTTCTCCACTGAACTCAAGTTCGAGAGTCCCGGCCGCATTGGAGCGCGCCGCCTCAGCAAACTCAATCCGAAGCCGAACCTGCTGGCCGCTCGTCACGGCCGCGGCATCGGTCACAATCCGCGCCTCTGACAATCTTGGCAGCGTCCCGGTCACTCGAAGTTCAAACGTCCGCCCCGCAATCGACAACACGCCCGAGCGCAAACCCGCCGCCGTCGGCGTCATCGTCAGGCGCAACGGCAACTCGCCGCCCGGCTCCAACACCAGCGGAAGAGCCACCGGCTCCGCGAAAGGAAAACTAGAAGTGATCGATGGAACGGTCAGAGGCCGGGCCGATCGGTTCTGCAATGTCACGGTCGTCGATACCGGCGACCCCACCTCCACCGAACCCAGGTCGATCACCCCACCCTGATTCAGGGGCTCGCCTTGAAACACCACCGTCGCTACCGCCAACCCAGTACCGCGCAGAATGACACTCAAACTGCCGACCGACAGATTCGCGCTAAAGCTACCCTCAGCCTCCGGCAAAAACCGAACGGTGAAGTCGCCCGACGGCTGAATCGCCCTCGCCGAGAACCCGACCCCCGCCACCGCGATGTTGGCACCGGCCGGCCCCCGGAACTTGACATCCAACGGATCCCCAGGGTTCGTCGATCCCATTACATGACTCGCACCAACGGTCCGAAACCCGTCGGGCGTCTCCACCAGAATCTGAGCGGCCAACACAGAAGCGGTGCAGAACAGAAGACTAGTTGCTTTCATCATCAATAGCCTCCGGAATCTCAAACCGGGCCTCGCGCCCGGGAGTCGTCCGCACCGCATAACTCCGGCCGCGGTGCCGGACATGCCACCACTCCTTCGCAATCGCCTCGGCATCCGGCTCAGGAGCCGAGAATTCGGCTTCCTCCACCGCGACCGGCTTCAGCGTTTGCCCATCCCAGCGATACGCCACATTCTGGTCCGTCAGCCACACGCCGGTCTCGCTGAAGCGCGCCGCCCCCCCGGGAAGCCGGGCTACCGTCGCGCCTGACCCATCCAACCGTTCAATCTCAGTTTCCGAACGAAGCCAACCGCCGTCGCCGTACCACGCGAAAGCCAGAACCCCTTCCCGCACCGCGGCACCAGGAACAAAGCTTCCCGCTACCCCATGCAGCGGGCGGACCCGGTTCTGCGCATCGCGCCAGAAACCAATCCGGGGCGCTTCAATTTGACCAAACGCAATCAACGAAATGAAGAAGACGAGGTATCTCATGGCTTACCTATCGCAATGCTCGGCGGTCCGATCGACACCGAAGGCTGGCTCACGGCCGCTGGCGGAGGCGCCCCCGGCGCCCGGGCGCCTCGGTTCGTCGCAGCAGCCACCCCGCCTGCGGCGGCCCCGCCAATTAGAACAGCCAACACGGTCCACTTGCTTCTGGACGGACCAATCTTAATCTGCGGCAGGACGGCCTGCGCCGGTTCCTGGGTTCGTTTTGCCACCGAGGCTGGTTCGGTCAGATACTGCGCCGAGACGGTTCCAGACCTCGCTTCGCCTTTGTTCGCGGTAATTCGGATTTGGACGGGGCCGGAGACGCGGTTCCACTCGATCCCGCGGACAGCGACCTTACCGTCGGGGCCGGCGGCCGCCACCTCCGTCCGCAACCCAGTCATGAACGTGCCGCTCGGCCCCTCATCGGGGAGGCGGAAACTTACGGACGCACCGGGAACCGGACGGCCGCTTTCGTCAGTGATCCGCAACACCAGCGCCTGCGAGGCCCGGGTGCCGACCGTATGAACTGCTCCTTCTCCTTCGATTACCCGGATCTGCAATAGAGCCGGATCCTGGCCAAACAAGGCCGAATGGGCTGCGAAGCAGGCCGCCAACGCGCCTGCCACAGCACGACGCCATGGATACTGCATTGCTTAGAAGACTATTGTTCGGTTTCGCCCTGCGTGATCTCAGCGGGAGCCAACGGAGCCTCTTCGGTGGATACCACCCGAAGAAGTACGGCCGTGACATTGTCCGGTCCGCCCGCTGCCTTGGCTGCTTCAATCAGAGTCTTACCTTTGTCTTCTAGTGCACTTTCAGCCTGAAATATTCTCTGAATTTCTTCGTCGGATACGACGCCGTGTAAACCATCGCTGCAAAGCAGAATCTGCATGCCTGGAGCGAGTTCGACGCGGTACGTATGAACACGCAGTTGATCGCTCACGCCAATCGCCATCGTCAACACGTGGCGCATCGGATGGACCTTCAACTGGGACTCTTCGATTCCGAGCTTGCGGCCCACCTCTTCCACCCAGGTTTGATCCTCGGTCAATGAGGTTAAAATATTTTCATGAAATATATAAGCCCGGCTATCGCCCACGCTAGCGATGTAGACCTCGTGGCCGGCGTCGAGCACGGCGACGAGCGTGGTTCCCATACCATCGAGAGCGCTATCGCGGCTGGCTTCCTCGAGGACTCGCCGGTTGGCTTCGGCAAAGGCAGTAGGGAGGAGATTGATATCGTACTTCCCCATGCGCCAGACGTATTCGCCCACGGTTTCGGCGGCCAGCTGCGAGGCGCACTCCCCCGCGGCGGCTCCGCCCATACCGTCTGCGACAAGGAATAAGCCCAGCGACGGTGCCAGGAGATAGTAATCCTCGTTATTGCTCCGGACACAGCCGGGGTCAGAGAGGCCGAAGGCTTCGAGCATGAACTTTTTGATTATATGTCAGAACGGGTAAACGGTTGTTCCCAAATCTTGACACAAGACTCCTTACAGGGCAACGCGGAAACGATTTCGAAAGTCCATCACAAAATAATGCGAAGTCCCAACTGAAAAACGCGGCCGTCGTTGAGAGTGTTTGTGATCTTACCAAACGCGGGGCTTGTCAGGTTTCGCTGCGGCTCGTCGAACTGCGGCGTGTTGGTGGCGTTGTAGGCTTCGGCACGGAACTGCAGCGAGCCGTCATGCGGAAGCTTCCAGCTCCGCTGCAGCGCGGCGTTCCAATTGAAGATGCCTCCCTTGCGGAAGGTGCCGCGGCCGAGGTTGCCGCGATCTTGCCCCACGGGGATGTAGCTGAACAGTTCGCGGCGGAGAATGAGCGGAGCCGTGTCGGGGTTGCCGATCGTCATTCCGAGTATCGCGGGGTCCAAAATATTCGGCCGCTCGCCGCCGGATCCGTCGACGTTCCCGATACCGGGCGCATCAGAGCCGATGAAGAACGTGAGCGGCGTCCCGGTCTTCATCGTGCCGACCCCGCTGATCTGAAAAGCGTAGGGCAGGTCATAGACGGTCTGCAGGGAGAAGGCATGCGTTGAATCGAAATTGCTGAGCCCCTTGCGGTCGGCCAGCATGTTGAACATCGATTGAGGCCGGGCGTTGAGCATGTCCTTGTTGGCCGCCGTGCCGGTGTAGTCGACGCCGTTGTCGAGCCCTTTGCCGAAAGTGTACGCCGCGCTGACGAGGAGGCCGCGACGCGAGGGCAGGTCGATCGCAACCTGGGTCCCGTCGTACCAGGCGGTGCCGGCATTGACGACGCGGCGGAGCTCGTTGATCGAAGGGTCCGGGCGGCGGAGGTCGATGTTGCCGGTGGTGGGCGGGAGGCCGGGGACGAAAACGGCCCGGTTCTCCACAAAGGCGTACGGCAGCTTGAAGGTCCGGCTTCCGATGTAGCCGAGACGGAGTTGGGTGTTGTTGGTCCAGCGGCGTTCGAGACGGAGGCTGTATTGATGGGCGTAAGCCGATACGAGGCCGCGGTCGAGTTCGTGGATCGAAGGCTTCACCGCGCTCGATGTATTGAGCGGGTTTAGCAAATCCGGATTCTGGAGGTAGATGTACTGGGCGTTTGGCGGGTTGTTGCGCACCTGCTGATAGGCGACGGGAGGCACGGCGGAGAACGAGACGGCATACATGCCGCGGACGGTCCAATCGTTGGTGGCGCGCCAGGCGAGGGAGACGCGGGGGGCCAAGTTGTTGCAGTCGCAGGGGTACGGGATGGGTTCGCGGTTGTTCACTTCATTGGGCGAGCCATCGGGGCTGTAGCGCACGCCGATGTAGAGTTGGAGGCGGGAGTGGAGTTGGGAGCGGAGGGCGACGTAAGCTTGGCCGGACCAGTTGCGAAAACCGCGGGAGACGCTGCCGAGCGTGATCTCGTAGTTGGTCGGGTCACCGTAGCGGAGGTTCTCGATCGCCGTGCGGCCGAAGTTGTTCGAGAACTGGTAGTAGCCGCGGAGGTTATTGGCTTCAATGCCATTCAGCTGATAGCGGGTGGCGTCGCCGCCGAAGGAGAGGGTGTGGCGGCCCATAACTTTTTGCGCCCCAAAGCCATAGCGGAACGAGTTCTGGGCGCGGTCGACGGGGAAGGTGCTGTCCGGACCGAGTTCCTCGATCTGGTAACCGAAGCGGACGCGCGGCCCGACGGCGCCGGGTGGGCTGACGAGCAGGGATACGTTTCTCTGAAACGTGATACCCGTTTGCAGGTTGAAGGTCGACGACAAGGCACTACGCCAAGTCAGCCGGGCGGTGTGATTCTCAAGCGTCGTGTTCGGGTTTTGCCCGGCGACCAGTTGGAAAGCGTCGATCTGCTGATGCCCGCGGCTGTAGAAGGCCGATAGCTCCTTCTTGTCGAGGCGGACGTCGAAGTCGGTCGCGTTGATGCGTTGAGGCGAGTTGGTGTTGAGCGCACGCGGATCGAAGTCGAGGCGGTTGGGCGGTTCGGTGGGATAGGCGGCGAAGATGCGGTTGATCCAGGCGCGCTTGGCGGGATCGGTGGTGAGAGGGGTACGTTCGGACAGCAGCGGGACCAGGACATTGCCATTGACCATGCCGCGGACGTAGCGCTGGCCGAGGTTGACCGTGAGGTTGCCCAGTTTGCCGAGCGACCCGGTGGCGCGGCCGCCGAACGAGTTCTGCCGGCTGGGCTTGACGCCTCCAACCTGAAAGAAGGCCCGGGCGTTGAAGACGCTGTTTTGATGCCGATGGTAGAGTTCGCCATGCCAGTTCGAGATCTTGGCCGGAACACCAAGGAAGGGTTGGGCGCTGGCGGCGTTGCCCTGCTCCCCGGCGAAGGTGCTGACTTCGACGGGGGATTCGGTCAGGATCTGCACACGATTACCGAGGCGAACGTTGGCCTCCTTTGCGGCGTTGGTATCGATGAGGTAGACGGCGACGTTTTCATTCCGCATCGCTTCGGTTCGCATTCGAGGGGCGGGCTTGGCGGGTGCCGGTTTCGGGGGGTCAGCGGCGAGGAGGGCCAGGGGCAGAAGGAGGCAGAAGGGGCGCATTACTTTTTTTCGAAGATGGACTTGAGCTGCAGGAAGGCGGACTCCTCGTACTGCTCCTTGATTCGTTCGAGGCCCTCGGTGCGGGCATCGCCGGGGCGCGCGGGTTCCTTTTTGAGGCAGCGACCGAGCATGGAGGTGGCCTGAGCGTCGTCGGGGACCCGATC